>JANXQJ010000102.1 GCA_025356865.1 Deltaproteobacteria bacterium
CGCAAGGTGATCGCGTCGGCCGAAGGGAGGTTACCCGTGAAGGTCGGCGGCTTGAGCGGCTCGATGCCCTTGAGCTCGGCCAGCGGCGACGGGTCGGTTTCCTTGCCGCCGACCACGCCGATGACCTTGTAGACGATGGTCTTGGTCGAAGGGGCGTCGACGTCGTTGTAGGTGTTGATGGGCCCCTTGAATACTTCCTTGAAGTCGGTCTCGCCCATCTTCTTCAACAGTTTGTATTCGGTGGCGCCCGGGACCGGCGTCCACATGATGATGACAGCAGAACCGGCGCGGAGCGGGAAGCCGGGCATCCACATCGGACCGGCGGCCAACGCGGTTCCGGCCAGGACGCCGACCAGCAGCAGAGTTAGAACGAAAGACCTGAGAACCGATTTCGATGCAGTGTTCAACGGCCTCCTCCTTGGGTGGGCATGTTTTTCTTGAATCGCTCTTCGAACTTCTTGTATTCGTCTTCGAAAACGACCTTGTTGTCCTTGCGGATCTGCGTCAGCAGTTTCGTGATGGCCTCTTCACGCTTGAACGACAGGACGGCCTTTTCGAGGACGGCCCGGTCGACCTCGGAATACTCCTGGAACCGCTTCTCCTGGACGGCATCGAGCCGGCCCACGAGAAAAACGGAGAGACCGCTGCCGGGGACCTTAAGGCGTATCGGTTCTTTGATGTATTCGCCGACCTTGAGTTTCTTGACGGCCGCGAAGTCGGGGTTGATGTTCTCTTCGGGTACGGGGGTGCCCTTGAGCTGCTTGTTGTCGCTCCATTCTTCGGCGACCTTCGCGAAGGGGGTCCCCTTGCCCAGCGCCTCGTAAATGGACTTGAGGCGGATTTCGGATTTCGTTTCGATGAACGAGACGTCGAGCGCCCGGGGGATGACGAACTTCTCGCGGTTCTTCGCGAAGTAGTCGGTCCGCTCTTTCTCGGTCACCGTGTACTTCTCGGTGATGAAGTCGACGTAGCTCCTGGCGAGGATGTTTTCGCGCGTCAGTTTTTCCTTCATCATGATCGCGGGAAATTCTTTCTTGAGCCCCCGCTTCTCGGTCTCTTCCTCGATCGCGTATTCTTCGATCCGCTTGTTGGCGAGCATGTCGAGCGTCTCGGTGCCGTGGATGACGCCCATGCCCGACGGGTTGGCCAGGTCGTCGATCGTGAACCGGGTGTTGTCGATCGAAACGGCGGTGAGGTTGAGGAACTTGGCCACGGACGCTTTTTTCCCGCGGGCGTCGAGGTAGTCGGAGATGGCCTTCTTGTTGAGCTTGATCTTGTGCCGGGCGACAAGCTTGTCCTTCATCTCGTTCCAGGCATTCTTCTCGAGCTCGCCGATCAGTTTCTCGCGGTTGGCCTCGTACCATTCCTTCTTGAGCTGCTCGGCCGACTTGCGGTCGGTCACCTTGTAGACGCAATAGCCGATCTCGGTCTCGCAGACCTGGCTGTATTCGTTGTTCTTGAGCTTGAAGAGCTGCTTCAGCACGTCGGGGGGGTACATCGTGGAATTCTTGTCGACGTAGCCGCTCTTCCCTTCGCTCTGGGCCGTGAGGCCGATGGAATGTTCCTTGATCAGCTTGCCGAAATCCTCGCCCTTGAGGAGACGCTCACGGTATTTCTCGGCCTCGTCGCGTGTCTTGACGATGAGCTGCTGGACGCTGATCAGTTCTTCGAGGGCGGGCGCCTTCGCCCGGAGCTTCTTCTCGTCGACCTTGACCGTGGGGCGGACGACCCGGGACCAGAACACGTCGCCCCACATCCGGTTGGTCACGATCGCGAGGCGGGCATCCACGGCGGGCTGACGGTCGACCTTTTCCTTTTCGGCCATCCCGGCCAGGACCCGGTTGTTGATGAAGGAGTCGACCATGCCGGGCAGCGCGCGCGCGCCATACTTGACCTCTTCGGACTTGAACTCCTGGATGAACATCTGCAATTCGACGGCGTCGACGGGCGTGCCGTTGATGACGAACAACGCCTTGCCGCTGCCGGCCGGCAACGCGCCATTGTCGGCCGCCGGGGTGGCCGGGACGTTGTCGGTCGAAACCGCCGGGGCTTTCGCCGCCTGGGGGGCGGCCGTCTTCTGGCCTGAGCAGGCGCACATCAAAGCCAGGGCGGCGCACAGAAGCAGGGTGGCTTGCGGCCGGTTGTTTCCGATGCTCACGAATCGTCTCCTTGTGGGGCCCGCGTCGACGGCGACACGGGAATCTAGTATCAAGCCAGAAAGCCGAATTTTTTCATCCGGTAGCGCAGCGCATCGCGCGTGAGTCCCAGCAGTTCGGCGGCCCGCGTCTGGTTGCCGCCGGCGACCTCGACCGACTGCCGGATGAAATCGCGTTCGACGCTCTCGAGGTCGACCCCGTCTTCGGGCAGCCGGAACCGGTAACCGGATTGATCGGAGACGGAATCGACCGCCGACGCGGGATAACCGCTTCCGGCGAGAGCGACGGCATGGCCCGAAACCCGTCTTGCCGGTTCGGCGACGGGAAGCGGGAAGTCTGTTTCGTCGATGATTTCCCTTACGCCCAAGATAATTGCACGCTCGGTCATGTTTTTCAACTCACGAACGTTGCCGGGCCACCCGTAGGAAACCATGCCGGACCGGACGTTGTCGTTGAAGGAACGGACGGGACGCTTGAAGTCGCGCGAGATCTCGGCCAGGAAATGGTCGGCCAGCGGGAGGATGTCTTCGGTGCGCTCGCGGAGCGGCGGGATGAAGATCGGGATGACGTTGAGCCGGAAATAGAGGTCTTCGCGGAACATCCCCGTCTTGACGAGCTCGACCAGGTTCCTGTTCGTCGCGGCGACGATGCGGACGTCGACGGTGATGTCGCGGTGCCCGCCGACGCGCCTGAACGCCTTGTTCTCGATGAACCGGAGGAGCTTGGCCTGCAAGCCCGGCTGCATGTCGCCGATCTCGTCGAGAAAGATGGTGCCGCCGTCGGCGATCTCGAAGAGCCCCTTCTTGCCGGACTTGGCGTCGGTGAAGGCGCCCTTCTCGTGCCCCATCAGCTCGGACTCGAGCAGTTCGGCCGGAAGCGCGGTGCAGTTGATGGCCATGAACGGCCGGGGGGCGCGGCTGCTTTCGTAATGGATGGCCTGGGCGATCAGGTCCTTGCCCGTGCCGCTCTCGCCCTGGATGAGGACGGTGGTCGCCTCGGACATCGACACCTTGCGGGCGATATCGAGCACGTCCTTGAGCCGGCGGCTGGGACCGATCACGCGGTGGAACCCGTATTTCCTCACCGATTCCTTGCGGTGAAACTCGACCTCCTGCCGCAACTCGTGCCGGTCGAGGGCGTTGTGGACGATGACCTTGAGTCGGTCGAGGTCGAACGGCTTGCTGACGTAATCGTAGGCGCCCAGCCGCATCGCCTCGAC
>JANXQJ010000095.1 GCA_025356865.1 Deltaproteobacteria bacterium
CACCTTCGAGACCTTGCCGAGCTTCTCGATCACGTAATCCTTGAGCGCCTGGCTCGGATCGACATGCCTGAACGTCACATGAATGCTGTTCATTGTTATCCCCCTTGTTGGTGCCTTGGTGAAAGGCCTTTCCGGTCTAGAAAATCTTCTTCCGTTTCGATGCGGCCAGAAGGCCCAGCTGCCCGCGATACTTGGTCACCGTGCGGCGGGCGATCCGGATCCCCTGGTTTCGGAGCAGGCGCATCAGCTCCTGGTCGGAAAGCCGTTTCCCGTTGCCGCTCTCGGCGGCCACGATCTCGCGAATCTTTTCCTTTACCGACTTGGAAGCGATGTTCTCTTCGCCCCCGTCGCGGTTAAGCCCGGAGTTGAAGAAATATTTCAGTTCGAAGATGCCGTGCGGCGTGTAGACGTACTTGCTGCTGGTCACCCTCGAAACCGTCGATTCGTGCATCTCGATCTCTTCGGCCACGTCGCGAAGCGTCAGCGGCTTCAGGAACTTGGCGCCGCGGTCGAGGAAGTCGCGCTGGAGCTTCATGATGCTCTCCACGACTTTATAGATGGTCCGCTGGCGCTGATCGATGCTCTTGATGAACCAGAGCGCCGCGTTGATCTTCTGCTTGAGGAACTCGCGGTCGTCTTTCCCGAGCGACGCGCCGTCCATCAGGAGCCGCCGGTAGTAGCCCGAAAGACGGAGCCGGGGCTGGCCGTCGTCGTTGAGCGTGATCACCCAGTCGCTGCCGACCTTGGTCACGTAGGCGTCGGGGATGATCTGCTGGGCATCCTCGAAGGAGAAGGCGCGCCCCGGCTTGGGCCACAGCGTCACGATTTTCTGGAACGCCCCCTTGATCTCCTCCCGGTCGGCCTTGAGGCGGCGCGAGAGCCCCGCGACGTCGCCCTTGGAAAACATCTCGAAGTGGTCGGCCAGGATCCGGAGCGGCAGCTCGAATTCGTCGCCCTTCTGCCGTGCCTGGATCATCAGGCATTCGCGCAGGTCGCGCCCGCCGATGCCGGGCGGGTCGAGAGACTGGATGCGCGCGATGACCCGCTCGACTTCCTCGACCGTGGTTTCGAGCTCGGGGGCCGCCTCTTCGGCGGAGACCTGCAGGTAGCCGTTCTCGTCGATGTTGCCGATCAGGAAGCGGGCGGTTTCGCGAAGCCGGGGATCGAGGTCGGAGAGGTTGATCTGCTGCTCGAGATATTCGACGAGGCTCTCGCTGCGCGTCAGCGTGTTTTCGTAATAGGGCCGGCCGTCCTCGTCCTCGCGGTCGCGCGTGCCGCCCCCCTCGTAGTTGGCGCCCTCGCCGAAGAAATAATCCCAGTCGACCCGGTCGATCAGGGAACTTTCGTCCTTGGGATCGGAAGCCGTCTCGGTCGTGGCGTCGGCGTGGGTGTCGACCTCGGGGACCGGCGCCGTCTCGAAAAACTGCTCGCCGACCGGCTCGTCGCCCCCCCCCTCGTCGGACGGGGTCTCGGCCGGAGCGCCATCGGCCTGATCCTCGAGCGCCGGGTTGACCTCAAGCTCTTCCCGGACGGCCTGTTCCAACTCCATGCGCGACAGCTGCAGCAGCTTGATCGCCTGCTGGAGCTGCGGCGTCATGACCAGCCGCTGGCTGAGAGTCAGTCTGAGGTCTAGGCCCATCGTGCTCCGATTCGGTTCACTTAAAGTTTGAAACCTTCCCCGAGGTAGGTCTCGCGGACTACCGGCGAAGCGGCGATCGCCTCGGGGGTGCCTTCTTCGAGTATGGTCCCCTCGGAGATGATGTATGCGCGATCGCACACCTTGAGGGTGTCGCGAACGTTGTGATCCGTAATTATAACGCCGATCCCGCGCGCTTTTAACCCGAGGATGATCTGTTGCAGGTCGGCCACCGAGATCGGGTCGATCCCCGCGAACGGCTCGTCGAGCAGCAGGAACGACGGCGAGAGCACGAGCGCCCTTGCGATCTCGACGCGCCGACGCTCGCCGCCCGAGAGCGCATAGCCCCGCGTGTCGGCCACGTGGCCGATCCGCATGTCGGACAGGACCTGCTCGAGGTGCTCGATCCGCTCGCCGGGCGGCAGATCCGTTTCCTCGAGGAACGCCAGGATGTTGTCGCGCACCGTCAGTTTCCGGAAGACCGAAGGTTCCTGAGGCAGGTAGCCGAGCCCCATCCGGGCGCGCCGGTGGACCGGCAGGCGGGTGATCTCCTGCCCGTCGAGGTGAACCGTTCCGGCGTCGGGCGCAACCAGCCCCACGATCATGTAGAAGATCGTGGTCTTGCCGGCGCCGTTCGGCCCGAGAAGGCCCACGACCTCGCCCGGCTCGATGCCCAGCGAGACGCCGCGAACGACCTCGCGGCGATTATAGCTTTTCCGCAACCCTTCGACCGCAAGCGGCTTCACTTGCCGGGATTCTCCTTGGTCTGCATGAAGCCCTTGGGGTAGATGACCCCCGTTACGCGCCCCCCGCTTTCGCCGCCGCTGACGACCGAGCGGTTTTCCTTGAGGTAGATAGTGACCGTCTCCCCCTTGAGGGTGTTTTCGCCCTGCGTCAGCACCGTGTCGCCCGAGAGGACGATCCGCTGCTCAAGGTTGTAGAAGACGGCGCGGGCGGCGGTCGCCGTTCGTCCCGGTTGCGTCACGCGCACGCTTCCGTCGGCCACGATCTTTTCGATGGCGCCGGCGCCCTTGGAGTATTCGGCGAAGATCTTGTCGGCGTTGAGCGTGACGTCGCCCTGTTTCGCGTGGACGGTTCCCTCGAAGGTCACCGAGCTTTTCGCGTTGTCGGCCGAAAGCCGGTCGGCGGTGATCTCGATCGGCAGGGTGCCCTGGTCGTCGGTGCGAACCGGTTTTCCCTTGCCGTCGGCTGCCAGGACGGAGACGGCGAGGAAACCCGACAGCAGGATCGCCGGCAGAAACGCGAACGCCTTGCGCACGATTCGTTACCCCCTCTTCCGCGCCGGGATCGCGCCCGGTGCGATGACGGACTTCGGCTGTTTGAGATCGGCCTTGCCTTCGCGCCAGCGCCAGACGAGATCGGCGCCATCCACCGTGAAGCCGGGACCGGAAAACGTGGCGGGGCCGAAAGCGCTGAAAACGCGATCCCGGAGGTCGAGGCCGGCGACCTGCACCCGGGCCGAGTAGCCGCCCGGATAGCCCGCCTCGCATCCGCCCGGAAAAGCGGCACTTTGCGCCTCGACGTCCCACGTCACGGCCGGCGCGGTCACGCGGACTTCGCCCGCCTGCTCGCGCAGTGCGAAGGTTATGCCGGAGGCGGTCACCGTCTTGCCGGCGAGCGCGTAGGTCGCGCGGTCGGCATCGAGCCGGTAGCGGACGCCCGACGGACGAACCTCGGTCATCACCATGCCGGACATCACCAGCTCCGGATCGGATTCGCCGGCGCCCGTCGAACCGGGATTCCGGGATGACGAACCGCTGCAGCCGACCGAAAGCGCCGACGAGAGGAGCAGGACCGAGACGACTGCGACCCGGCTCATTGGCCGAGATATTTCGAGGCGGCTTTTTCCCACAGTCCGGCCGCGTTCAGGACGAACTCGACGATCTCGCGAACCGCCCCCTGGCCGCCGCCCTTCGAGGCGACATAGTCGGCGGCCTCGCAGACGTAGCTTTCAGCGTCGGCCGGCGCCGCCCTGAAACCGACACGGCGAAAGACCGGCAGGTCGACGATGTCGTCGCCGACATAGGAAACCGCATCGGCGGGAATCCCCGTGTCGAGCAACATCCGGTCGAGCGCCACAGCCTTGTCGAGGGCGCCCTGGATGACGAGGGTGATTCCAAGTTCCCTGGCGCGAACCGCCGTGACGGGCGAGTTGCGGCCCGTGATGATCCCGACCTCGATCCCCGCCCGGCGCATCATGACGATGCCGTGGCCGTCGCGGACGTGGAACCGCTTGGTCTCGAGGCCGTTGGCATCGTAAACGATGCCCCCGTCGGTCAGGACGCCGTCGACGTCGAGGAGGAAGAGGCGGATCCTGGCGGCCTTCTCCCGTGCCCCGTCCCGGATCGTGGGCGGCGCGTTCACCTAGAACCCCGCCTTGAGCAGGTCGTGGACGTGGACGATGCCGGCCAGCCGGGCCGGGTCCTGCGCGTCGAAGACGAAAAGACTGGTGATGGCGCACGTTTCCATCTTGCGGAGCGCGGCGGCCGCCAGTTCGCTGGAAAGGAGCCGCTTGGGGCCGGTCGTCATCACGTCGGCGGCCTTCGAGGCGTAGACGTCGACGCCGCGCGCCATGGCGCGCCGGACGTCGCCGTCGGTGATGACGCCCGCGAGCGCCCCGCCGGCGTCGGTCACGCCGGCCACGCCCATCCGCCCGGCGCTGATGGCGTAGAGCGCATCCTTGAGCGGCGCGTCGATCGCCACGAGCGGCACGGCGTCGCCCGTGTGCATGAGCTCGCCGACCGTCAGCAGCCGGCGTCCCAACGCCCCGCCGGGGTGGAGCATCGCGAAATCGTCGGCGGAGAAACCCTTTTCCTCGAAGAGCGCCACGGCGATCGCGTCGCCCATGGCCAGCGTCGCGGTCGTGGATGCCGTGGGCGCAAGCCCAAGCGGGCACGCCTCCTCGCGCACGCTCACGTCGAGCGAGGCGTCGGCGTGCGTCGCGAGCGTCGATCCCGGCCGGCCGGTCATCGCGATCAGCGGCAGCCCCATCCGCTTGAACACCGGTAGGAGCCGCACGACTTCCTCGGTCTCGCCCGAGTTGGAGAGCGCGATCACCACGTCGCCCTCGCGAACCATGCCGACGTCTCCGTGTATCCCCTCGGCCGGGTGCAGGAAGAACGAGGGCGTTCCTGTGGAAGCCATCGTCGCCGCGATCTTCCGGCCGATGAGCCCCGACTTGCCCATCCCCGTGACGACGACCTTGCCGGTCGCCGCGAGGAGCAGTTCGACCGCCTTCGCGAAATTGTCGTCGAGGTGCTCCTTGAGTTCTTCGATCGCGCGCGCCTCGACCGAAAGGACCCGGATCGCACGCGACAGCAATCGCTGCGCGTCAGCCACGGATCGTATCCGCCGTGTAGGGGATGTGCGGTTCGACCGCAGCCCGGATCGCGAGGAGCGTTCGGACGAGTCCTTCGAGGCCGGCCAGCGGAAGGCTGTTGGGCCCGTCGGAAAGCGCCTTGTCGGGATCGGGGTGGACTTCGAGGAAGAGCCCGTCGACGCCGGCCGCGACGGCCGCCCGCGCCAGCGGCGGGACGAAGCGGCGGTCGCCGGAGGACGACTTGCCCGCCCCGCCCGGCAACTGGACGCTGTGGGTCGCGTCGAAGATCACCGGGCATATCGCGTCGCGGATCGCCGGCATCCCCCTGAAATCGACCACCAGGTTGTTGTAGCCGAAGGTGGTCCCGCGCTCGGTGACGACGACGTTGGCGTTTCCGGTCGAGGCGACCTTGTCGACGGCGTTGCCCATGTCGGCCGGGGCCATGAACTGCCCCTTCTTGATGTTGATCGGCAACCCCGTCTTGCCGGCGGTCAGCAGCAGGTCGGTCTGGCGGCACAGGAACGCCGGGATCTGGAGCAGGTCGACGACGCGCGCCACCCGCACGGCCTGTTCGGCGTCGTGCACGTCGGTGGTCACCGGCAGCCCGAACTCTTTCTTGACGGCGGCGAGGATGCGCAGCCCCTCTTCTTCGCCCGGCCCCCGGTAGGAGTCGGCGGACGACCGGTTGGCCTTGTCGTAGGACCCCTTGAAGATGAACGGCACGCCGAACTTGTCGGAGAGCGTCGCCAGCGTCCCGGCCACCTTGAAGGCGAGCGGCTCGGACTCGAGCACGCAGGGTCCCGCGATGAAGAGGAGCGGATAGCCGCGGCCGACGTTCACCCCGCCGATCTTGACCTCGCGGATCATGCGCCTTCACCCTTTCCATCCCCGCCCTTGCGGGAGAATGCCCAGGCCGCGCCGATGAAATCGCGGAAGAGCGGGTGCGCCGCCATCGGGCGCGACTTGAACTCGGGGTGGAACTGGACGCCCAGGAACCAGGGGTGGTCGGCGATCTCGACGATCTCGACCAGCCGGTCGTCGGGCGATACGCCGGTGATTCGCAAGCCCCCGGCCGTGAGCGTGTCGCGATATTCGTTGTTGAACTCGTAGCGGTGCCGGTGGCGCTCGGACACCTCGGCGGTGCCGTAGGCCTTCCGGGCGAGGGTGCCGTCGGCCACCTTGCACGGATAAGCGCCCAGCCGCATCGTCGCCCCCATATCCTCGACTCCCTGCTGGTCGGGCATCAGGTCGATGACCGGGCACTCGCTCTCGGCGTTGAGCTCGCGGCTGGTGGCAGTCGCCAGCCCGCACACGTTGCGGGCGAACTCGATGACCGAGACCTGCATGCCGAGGCAGATGCCGAAGAAGGGCACTTTGTTCTCGCGGGCGTATTTCACCGCCGCGATCTTGCCCTCGACGCCGCGCGACCCGAAGCCGCCCGGAACGAGGATGCCGTCGACCCCCTTGAGGAGCGCCTCGGCGCCCTGGCGCTCGACCTCCTCGGAATCGACGTAGCGATGGAGCACCCGCACCGCGTGGGAGATGCCGCCGTGCGTGAGCGCCTCGTTGAGCGACTTGTACGATTCCTTCAGGTTGACGTATTTCCCCACGATGGCGATGGTCACCTCGCCCACCGGGTTCTTCCACTTGTCGACGGCCTTGGTCCAGGCGTCGAGCTTCGGCTCGGCCGCCCAGATGTTGAGCAGCTCCATCGTCTTGTCGTCGAGCCCTTCCTGGCGCAGCACCAGCGGCAGTTCGTAGATGTGCTCGACGTCGGGCACCGTGATGACCGCGTCCTCGGTGACGTTGCAGAAGAGGGCGATCTTCGCCTTCATGTCCTTGGGAATGGGGTGCTCGGTGCGGCACAGGAGGACGTCGGGCTGGACGCCGATGGAGCGGAGTTCCTTGACGCTGTGCTGGGTGGGCTTGGTCTTGAGCTCGCCCGCCGTCTTGATGTAGGGCACCAGCGTCAGGTGGACGTAAAGGGTGTTTTCTTTCCCCCGGTCGCCGCGCACCTGCCGGATCGCCTCGAGGAACGGAAGCGACTCGATGTCGCCCACGGTTCCGCCGACCTCGACGATGAGCAGGTCGTACCCCTGCGCCGCCGCGTAGATGATCCGCTTGATCTCGTCGGTGATGTGCGGGATGACCTGGACGGTGCCGCCGAGGTAGTCGCCGCGCCGTTCCTTCGTGATGACCGAGTGGTAGATCTTGCCCGTGGTGCAGTTGTTCTTCTTGCTCATGCGCGACGAGATGTAGCGCTCGTAGTGGCCGAGGTCGAGGTCGGTCTCGGCGCCGTCGTCGGTGACGAACACCTCGCCGTGCTGGAACGGGTTCATCGTGCCGGGGTCGACGTTGATGTAGGGGTCGAGCTTGAGCATCGAGATCTTGAGGCCACGCGCCTCGAGCAGCGCACCGAGCGAAGCGGCCGCGAGCCCCTTGCCCAGCGAGGAGACGACGCCCCCCGTCACGAAAATGAATTTCGGCTTTACCGTGCGTTCCGAGCGCATAGCCGCTCCTCCACGTTTTTCAAGTCTTCGGGGGTATCGACGCCGACCGAATCGAACGCGACGTCCACCACGCGGATTCTATACCCTGCCTGCAGGACGCGTAACTGTTCGAGCATTTCGGTCGTTTCGAGCGACGACGGCGCCATCGCCGCCACCTTGAGCAGAAAGTCCTTCCGGTATCCGTAGATGCCCAGGTGTTTCCGCCAGCGCACCGGTCGCCCTTCCCGGTCGTGCGGGATCGGAGCGCGAGAAAAGTAGAGCGCGTCGCCCCGGTCGTCGGTCACCAGCTTGACCACCATCGGGTCGGCAAAGCGCGTCATGTCGTCCATCGGCAGCGCCGCGGTCGTCATCAAGACGGCCGGGTCGGCGACGAGCGGCGCGATCACCGCATCGATGACCGCCGGGCTCATCAGCGGTTCGTCGCCCTGCAGGTTGAGGAAGATCTCCTCGTCGAGCGAGCGCGCCACCTCGGCCACCCGGTCGGTGCCGGATGCGCATTCGGGGGAAGTCATCGCGACCTCGCCGCCGAACGCCCGCACCGCGTCGGCGATCCGGGAATCGTCGGTCGCCACCACCACGCGCGACGCCAGTTTCGCACGGCTCGCAGCATCCCACACGTGCCAGATCATCGGCTTGCCGCACAGCATGGCCAGCGGCTTGCCCGGAAAACGGGTCGACCCGTAACGGGACGGGATGACGACCGCGGCTTTCATGATTCCGGCTACGGTCACGGGAAAACCGGCGCCCCGCGCAACCCGTCGTTCTCGGCGTAGCCGTTCATCAGGTTGAAGCACTGGACCGCGCCGCCCGACGCGCCCTTGACCAGGTTGTCGATGGCGGACATCGCGATGACGCGACGCCCCTTCTCCTCGACGCTGTACGCGACGTCGCAGAAGTTGCTCCCTGCGACGTTCTTGGTCGCCGGAAGCTGCCCCGCCGGGCAGAGCCGGACGAACGGCTCTTTCGCGTAGACCTTCCGGCACGCCGCCTCGACCATGGCGGCCGTCACACCGGGCTTGAGCGTCGCATAGCAGGTCGCCATCATCCCGCGCACCATCGGCATGAGGTGCGGAACGAAGGTGATCGAGATCTTCTTCCCGGCCGCCAGCGACAGTTCCTGGTCCATCTCGGGATTGTGGCGGTGGCTTGGCAGGCCGTAGGGACGCACGCCCCCCTCGGTCTCGGGGTAGTGGAAGCCGAGCGCCGGCGCCCGGCCGCCTCCGGACACGCCGGTCTTGCAGTCGGCGATGATCCCCTTGAGGTCGATCAGCTCTTCCCGGATCAGCGGGTAGAGCGCGAGGATGACCGAGGTGGGAAAGCAGCCGGGCACCGCGGCCAGTTTCGTCTTCTTGAGGGCGGCCCGGTAGATCTCGGGAAGGCCGTAGACCGCCGATTTCGCCAGTTCGGGGCTCTTGTGCGTCACGTTGTAGACGCCTTCGTAGAGCGCGATATTGCGGAAACGGAAGTCGGCGGACAGGTCGACCACCTTGACGCCGCGCGCCAGCAGGCGCCCCGCCACCGCGGAAGACAGGGTGTGCGGCAGCGCGAGGAAGGCGACTTCGAAATCGCCCTCCATGAGCGACTCCATCTTTCCGAAGGAAACGCCCCGGGGCAGCATCCCCCTGAGCGTCGGGAGCGCCTCGTCGATCGGCAGGTCGGAATATTGCTCGGAAGAAAGTGCGGTGACCCTGGCCCCTGAGTGGGAGAGGAGGAGGCGGAGCAGTTCGAAGCCGGTGTAGCCGGTCGCCCCGAAGATGGCGGTTTTCGTCATTGGCGGCTCCTTAATAGAAAAAGGGGAAGGCAGGTGTACCGGCCTTCCCCTTCAGGAATCGAACGCAGGGGCATGAAATGCCCTCGCGGGTTAACGCTTGGAGAACTGGAACCGTTTCCGGGCTCCGGGCTGGCCGTACTTCTTCCGCTCTTTCACGCGGGCATCGCGGGTGAGCATGCCGGCGCGCTTGAGCTGGGTGCGAAGCTCGGGCGTCTCGATCTGGAGCGCCTTGGCGATGCCGAACATGATCGACTCGGCCTGCGCGGAGATGCCGCCGCCACGAACGTTGACCTCGACGTCGACCTGCTGCGCCTTGCCGGTGAGAACCAGGGGCTTGATCGCCGTGGAACGGAGGGCGAGCACCGGGAAGTAGTTTTCGAATTCACGGCCGTTGACGCTGATGCGACCGGTGCCGGGCTTGACGTAAACACGGGCGATGGCGGTCTTTCGCTTGCCCGTGGCATAGATCTTGGTCTGGATCATGATGCGATGTCCCCTCTTCCTAGTCGATGACGGCCAGCGCCTTGGGGCACTGTGCCTGGTGAGGATGCTCGGGGCCCGCGTAGACCTTGAGCTTGGTGAAGAGCCGGTCGCCCAGCCGCGTCTTGGGGAGCATGCCGCGCACCGCGAACTCGATGATGCGCTCGGGATGCTTCTCGAGCAGTTTCTGGGGCGTGGTGGCCTTGAGGCCGCCCATGTAGCCCGAGTGGTGGTAGTAGACCTTGTCGGTCATCTTCTTGCCGGTCAGCTTGATCTTCTCGGCGTTGACGACGATCACGAAATCGCCCGTGTCGGCATGCGGCGTGTACGTCGCCTTGTGCTTGCCGCGCAGGACGGACGCCACCGTGGTGGCCAGCCGCCCCAAGATCATCTCTTCGGCATCGACCACGAACCACTTCTGGTCGATGTCTTCTTTTGAAACCATGGTCGTCTTCTGGATACTCAGCATGTCGATAAACCTTCCTCGTTCCAAAATCAAAGAAAAGTATTATGCGATGTTATCCCGGACCCGTCAAGAGGAAAAGGAGGGAAATCCAACAGGGGTAAATCCGACAGGGGTAAAACCGGCCAAACCGGATGCCGAAGGTTCCCTAAGCTGCGTGGAGGGGGCGTTCGCCTCCGCAGGCAGCCGCAACACCTCTTACGCACCGGCGCTCCGCTCAGCCCCCCTCCACCTCCGCTACGGGAATGGCGGCATCCGCGAGGTGGCCGGATGCCCCGGATTCCGCTGCCCCAGGACCGGGGTCACAGCCAGGTGACTGGAGCGAGGTGGGCAACGGCGCGGAACTCGGGATCGCCGGTCACGATCGACGCACCCTGTTCGACCGCCGACGCCACGACGAACGCATCCGCATAGGAGAGCGGGTAGCGGGCCTTGATCCCGGCGGCCCGGAACACGAGCCGCTCGGGCGCCGGAAGGATTTCGACGCCGAGCCGCCGGACGTGCATGAGCGTTTCCATCTTTCGCCGCTCACCAAGTCGGCGCTGGACGATATAGGCGATCTCGCCCAGGTTGATGACATTCAGCATGACCCGGGCGCCCCGCTCCTCGATGCCGGACAGGATGTCCGCGACCGTTTCGTGGCCTTCCTCCTTCTGGAAGAAGCGCAGCAATGCGAAACTGTCGAGGACGATCCGGTCGCAGGAAACGCTACCGGTCATCGCGCGCACGCTCCGCCAGCAAATCGTCGGCCAGCGACTTTTCCCCGGCCAGCGAGCCGAGCGCCGCCCCCACGGGGTCGTTGACCACCGGCATCAGGCAGATCAGCTCGCCGTACTCGAAGAACCGCACGCGCGTCCCGGCGGCGAGCCGATGGCGCTTCCGCAACGGCGCCGGGATCAGCACCTGCCCCTTGTCCGAGACTTTCGAGTCGCCCGGCACCCCCGGCCCGCCCAAGGGTTTGCCGCCGCCCCAGGACGCCCGCCCTTCCCGGACGAGCGATTCCGCTGCCTCGTGCTCCCGGGTGACCGGCACCAACAGCGCGACTTCGCGCCCCCGGTCGGTGACGACGATCTCCTCGCCGCCGCGGACCTGCCCGATGTAACCACTCAGCTTTTCCTTGAGTTCCCGGATCCCGACGGAGATCATGGCGTCGCCCTCCAGACCGTTGTGACTACATTATACCCCTGGATGAGACCACATGAAAACGGCGTCGCCGAAGCGGAAGAGCCGCCGGGGGGCCGGCCCCCCGGATTCCTCCGCACAGGAATGCGGGGGAGCCGCCCTACCAGGCCGTTTTCAGGCCGGGGATTTCGCGGAGTTTCCGATCGCAGGTGATCAGCGTCGCCTTGTGGACCATCGCGGTCGCGGCGATGATCCGGTCGGCGGGGTCGGCATGGGCCGATGCGGCTTTTCCCGCCGAAAGGAAGGCGATCTCGGGCGTGACCTGGAAGACCGTCAGGCGGTTGGCCGCAACCACATCGTGGAGGAACTGGAGCGTGTCCTCGTCGGGCCGGATGCGCCCCTTTTCGATCAGCATGGCGATTTCCCACAGGGAGATGTCGCTGCACGCCAGCCGGCCCTCGGCACGGCCGGCCGCGATCGCGGCGGACGCCTTGCGGCCAAGCTTTTCCGGGGCGAGCGCGTCGTAGAGGATCGCGCAGGTGTCGAGCAAGGTCACGAGTCGGCCTCCCACGCCTCGCTCACGGGAGAGACCACATCGCCGACCCAGCTGGTCTTGCGGATGGCCGCCAGTCGCCGCCTTGCCGCCTCGCTTTCATCGCGCTCGGGAACTAGCCGCGCCACGACCTTGCCCCGCGAGGTGACCGTCACCTCCTCGCCTGCGCGGACCTTCTTGAGATAACCGGGAAGATTGCTGCGAAGTTCGGTCACGTTGACGCTGGACATGATTGCCTCCCGTCCTGAAACTGTACAGCCAAAGTGTACACTTATCGCGACAACGGGTCAACAGGATGCCCCGTTTCGATCAGCGGCCCGAAACGCGGCGAGTAACGGGCCTTTTCGGAGCGGGAGCCGGGAGGGCGCCGGTCAGTTCGCGGTAGCGTTCGAACAGGAAGGCGACGCGCTCGGACTCGGAGGCGAACGACCGCTTCCCGTAGGCCGCGTCGACGGCGCGGTCGAGGGCGGCGTGCGCCTTCACGAGATCCGGCGGCATCGCGAGCGGGTCGTACAGGTCGGCGAGCGTCGCCCCCGGGAAATAGTCGAGCGCCTGGCGGAAGGCGCGGCCCAGATCCTTGCCGCGCGACTTGATCCCGTTCCAGGAAAGCGGCATCGGGCCATCATACCGCAGGGCGTCCGATTTCTTGATAAGATACGCGGATGCCTAGGATCTGCAAAATGCTTTCGGGGCCGGGCGTCTCGTTCGAGCTGTTCCCCCCGAAGACGCCCCAGGGGATGGAGAAGCTGCTCGCCGCGCTGGGCGACCTGGCTTCGCTATCGCCGCGGTTCGTCTCGGTCACGAGCGGGGCCGGCGGCAGCGGGCGGGAAGAGGAGACGATCTCCGCAGTCCGGGCGGTGATGACCGCCTCGGGGCTCCCCGTCATGCCGCACATGACCTGCGTCGGCCGGACCGAAGACGAATTGCTCGACGTCCTGCGCGGCTACCACGAGATCGGCGTCAAGAACATCCTGGCGCTCCGCGGCGACCGGAAGGCCGACGCCCCCGCGCCGCGCCCTTCCGGCCACGACCTGCACGCCATCGACCTGATCCGGATCGTGAACCGCCATTTCGGCGAACATTTCTGCGTCGGCGGATCGGCCTACATCGAGCCGCACCCCGAGTCGCTGGGGCGCGATCGCGACTTCCATTACATGAAAGAGAAGCAGGAAGCGGGGATGGCGTTCGCGGTCACCCAGCTCTTCTTCGAGAACCGGCTTTACTACGACTACCTCGACGCGTGCGCCCGGCACGGGATCGACATGCCGATTCTTCCCGGCATCTTCACGATCACCGACGGCGCGTGGATCCGGGAATTCTCGGCCACCCACCGGGTGACGATCCCCCCCGCCCTGCGCTCGGCGCTCGACCGGCACGACGGCGACGGCGAGGCGATCCGCCGGATCGGCCTCGACCACACGCTCGCGCAGGTGCGCGACCTCGCGGCCCACGGCGTGCGCCACCTGCACATCTACACGATGAACCGCTCCGAAAACCCCCGAATAATCTGGCAGGCGTTCACGAACGCGTGACGCCGCCCCAGGAGAATCCATTGGCGCCCGGCAACATCACCCGCTTCGGCGTGTCGCTCGACGAGAAACTTCTGAAACAGTTCGACAAGGTGATCGAGCGGAAGGGTTACACGAACCGTTCCGAGGCGATCCGCGACCTGTTTCAGAAGTTTCTCGTCGAGCGACACGCCGAAGCGGGTGATGTTGCCGGGCGCCAATGGATTCTCCTGGGGCGGCGTCACGCGT
>JANXQJ010000128.1 GCA_025356865.1 Deltaproteobacteria bacterium
ACGCTCGCAGCGCTGGACCAACGGATGAAGACATACCGCCCCGAACGGATCGACGGATATGTCATGACTCCCGAATCCGTGAGACGATGGACTGATAAGCTCTGCGTACTGACCGAGTCGCAACGGCTCGCGCTTCCCGGCATGGAGAAGGGACGCGAAAAATACATGATCCCCGGCATGCTCCAGGCGGTGGCCGCCATCGAGCGGTTCGGGATCAGGGAACTGGTCATCAGCGACTCCGGGTTGCTGGAAGGCATCATCGACGATCTCACCTGAACCACCCAAGGAGAGCACGCATGTCTACGAAAGGTTCAAACGATCCCCGCATCATCGAGGAAGGATTCACGTTCGACGACGTCCTTCTTCTTCCGATGGAGTCATCCGTCATACCGAAGGATGTCGACGTTTCCGTCATGCTGACGCCTGGCTTGAAGCTCAAGATTCCCGTCCTGAGTTCCGCCATGGACACGGTCACCGAGGCCGAAGCCGCGATCGCGATGGCGCGCGAGGGCGGAATCGGCATCATCCACCGAAACAACACGGCCGACGAACAGGCCTCCGAAGTCGACCGGGTCAAGAAATCGGAAAGCGGCATGATTTCCGACCCGATCACGGTCGATCCCGACCAGAAGGTGACCGAAGCGCTCGAAGTCATGAAAAAGTATCGGATCTCCGGACTTCCCGTCACACGCGACGGCAAGCTGGTCGGGATCCTCACCAACCGCGACCTGCGGTTCGAGACCAACTTCGACCAGCCCATCCGGAACGTCATGACCAAGGACGATCTCGTCACCGTTCCGATCGGCACCACGCTTGAGCAGGCACGCGACATCCTTCACCGCAACCGGATCGAGAAACTGCTGGTCGTCGACGGCAAGAACAATCTTCGCGGCCTCATCACGATCAAGGACATCCTGAAGATCAAGAAATATCCGAATGCATGCAAGGATGACAAGGGCCGATTGCGGGCGGGCGCAGCGATCAGCGTCAGCCCCGGTTGGGAAGAACGCGTCGACAAGCTGGTCCGCGCGGGCGTGGACATCATCTGCGTCGATACGGCTCACGGACACTCGAAGATGGTCATCGACACGGTCAGGGCCTTGCGCAAGACCTTCCCCAGGATTCCGCTGATCGCCGGCAACGTTGCCACGGGCGAAGCCACCGCGGCGCTCATCAAGGCAGGCGTCGACTGCGTAAAGGTCGGAGTCGGACCCGGCTCGATCTGCACGACGCGCGTCGTCGCCGGCATCGGTGTCCCGCAAGTGACCGCCATCATGAAATGCTTCGAGGTTGCCCGGAAAAAAGGCATTTCGATCATCGCCGACGGCGGCATCAAATACTCGGGCGACGTGACCAAGGCCATGGCGGCGGGCGGCACCGCCGTCATGATCGGATCGCTTTTCGCCGGTTGCGACGAAAGCCCGGGCGAGCACGTCCTGTATCAGGGACGCAGCTACAAGGTCTATCGTGGAATGGGTTCCCTCGAAGCGATGAAAAAAGGGAGCAAGGACCGTTATTTCCAATCCCACGTCGAGACCGACAGCAAACTCGTCCCCGAAGGGATCGAGGGGCGCGTTCCTTACCGTGGCCCCCTTGCAAGCGTGGTGTTCCAACTGGTCGGTGGCCTGAAAGCCGGCATGGGGTACGTCGGTGCCGCAACCATCGCCGACCTCCACAAACGCGCCCAATTCATGAGAATAACGGCGGCGGGACTTCGCGAATCCCACGTCCACGACGTCGTGATAACCAAAGAAGCCCCCAACTACCGGATGGAGTAGCCAATTGGACCAGAAGATCCTCATTCTCGATTTCGGTTCGCAATACACGATGCTCATCGCCCGGCGCGTCCGGGAACTGAAGGTCTACAGCGAGATCCACCCTTGCACCGTCGGAATCGACTTCATCAAGTCTTTTTCTCCCGACGGGATCATCCTGTCGGGTGGGCCCGCCAGCGTCTATGAACCTGGCGCCCCGACCGTCTCGAAGGAAATATTTTCGCTTGGCATCCCCGTGCTCGGCATCTGCTACGGAATGCAACTCATTACCCACCTGATGGGCGGAAAAGTCGAAAAGGCCGAGGAGCGGGAGTACGGCTTCGCCAATATTCGGGGGGAGTGGGGCGATCCCCTCTTCCTGGGCATCGACGAATTCCGCAACAACAACGCCCCGATCCAGGTCTGGATGAGCCATGGCGACCGGATCGATGCGCTCCCGCCCGGGTTCACAAGCATCGCCCGCTCCGACAACTCGCCGGTTGCAGCGATGACCAACCAGGAACGGAGCATTTATGGCGTCCAGTTCCACCCCGAGGTCGCACACAGCCTTCGCGGAAAGGAAATCCTCGCGAACTTCCTTTTCCGCATCTGTGGATTGTCGCCTTCCTGGACGATGCACTCGTTCATCGAATCGAGCATCCAGAAGATCCGGGAAACCGTCGGCACCGACGGCGTCGTTCTCGGGCTCTCGGGCGGTGTCGATTCCTCGGTCGCAGCGGTTCTGCTCCACAAGGCGATCGGCGACCAGCTCACCTGCATCTTCGTCAACAACGGACTGATCCGGAAAGGCGAGGCAGAAGACGTCCTCCACACCTTCCGGGACGGGATCGGGCTCCATCTCGAATACGTCGACGCAACCGATCTCTTCCTGGACGGACTGGCCGACGTAGAAGATCCGGAACGGAAACGGAAGATCATCGGCGAACTGTTCGTCCGCGTATTCGAGGAAACGGAGCACAAGATTCCCAACGTCTCTTTCCTGGCGCAGGGCACCCTTTACCCCGACGTGATCGAAAGCGTTTCATTCAAGGGGCCGTCGGCCGTCATCAAGTCGCACCACAACGTCGGCGGGCTTCCCGAACACATGAAACTCAAGCTCGTCGAACCGCTGCGCGAGCTGTTCAAGGACGAGGTGCGTGAACTCGGCCGCGAGCTCGGGATTCCTGCGCACATCATCGACAGGCAGCCGTTTCCGGGTCCAGGACTCGCCGTCCGGATCATCGGCCCCGTAACGGCCGAACGATGCAGGATCCTTCGCGAAGCCGACGCGATCGTCATCGAAGAGGTCCGCAAGGCCGGACTTTACGAGTCGATCTGGCAGTCGTTCGCGGTGCTCCTCCCGATCAAGACGGTCGGCGTCATGGGCGACGAACGGACCTACGAGAACGTCGCCGCAATCCGGGCCGTCCACAGCCAGGACGGCATGACGGCCGATTGGGTCCATCTCCCCTACGACCTGCTGCAGCGGATGTCTAACCGGATCATCAACGAGGTCAAGGGGATCAATCGGGTCGTCTACGACATCTCCTCCAAGCCGCCGGCCACCATCGAATGGGAGTGAGCGGGGCGTTCGTCCACCTGCACCTGCACTCGCAATACAGTCTTCTCGACGGGACGATCAAGATCGATCAACTCATCCGGAAGGTGATCGACCTCAAGATGCCCGCCGTCGCCATCACCGACCACGGCGCGATGATGGGAACCATCGAGTTCTACGAAAAAGCCCGGAAAGCCGGGATCAAGCCGATCATCGGCGTCGAGCTTTACGTCGCGACCGGGTCCCGTTTCGACAAGAAGATCGAACCGGGTTCCGACAGGGCCTACCACCTGATCGTGCTGGCCGAGACCAACGAGGGGTACCAGAATCTCCTCAAGCTGGTTTCGCTCGCCAACGTCGAGGGCTACTACTACAAGCCGCGCGTCGACAAGGAATCGCTGCGGAGGCACTCCGCCGGACTGATCGCTTCGTCAGCGTGCCTTCAAGGCGAAATCCCCAAGGCGCTCAACGAAGGCGGACTCGAGAAGGCCGAGTCCATTCTGCGTGAATACAAGGAAATATTCGGGGCAGGCAACTTCTTCATCGAGATCCAGGACAACGGTCTCGAAGAGCAATACAAGACCAACGCGAAACTGATCGAACTGGCCCGCAAGACCGACACGCCCCTCATCGCGACCAACGACGCCCATTACCTGAACCGCGAAGACCACAAGCTGCACGAGATCCTGCTCTGCCTCCAGACCGGCAAGACGATCGGCGACGAAAAACGGATGAAATTCGATTCGACCGATTTTTACGTCAAGAGCGCCGAGGAGTTCGAGAAGGCC
>JANXQJ010000166.1 GCA_025356865.1 Deltaproteobacteria bacterium
CGGCCGACCTGGCTGCGGCCGCGGGCACCCGGCATATCCCGGTGCTGGTCCTCTCCGGCAGTCTCGGTCCGTTCGACGAGGAAAGTTTCAAGAACTGCGGTGCCGGCGGGGTCATGTTCAAGCCCTTCGAATCGCAGGAACTGATCAACAAGGCCAACGAGATGCTCTCGGCCGCCGAATCCGCGTCCGCCACGGTCAACGGCGAAGCCCAGGCGCCGGGCACCGAGGATTGGGATTTCAGCGACGTGCTCGAAGAGGTCGACCGCGGCCCCGGCAGGGCAGGCGTTCCCGCCGGTCCCAGGCGCGACGACTTCCTGTCCGCGCCTCCCGAGAACCCACCCGCACAAGGCGACGTCCTGTCGCTGGGCGAATTCGACGTCTCGGCCGAGGATTTCTCCGCGGTTGAATCAGTTCGCGTGCCGGTCGTCGATCTCCCGGCTGCACCGGCAACCGACATCCCGGAACTGGGCGACGTGTTTTCCGAACCGCCTTTTTCGCCCGGAAAATCGTGCGAGGAGGAAGCCGCCGGCATCACGGATATCTCCCCCGCCTTGGCGGAGGTCGAAGAACTCGAGGAGATCGAGGATCTCGAAGAGATGGAACTGCTGCACAAGGAATCCGAAGGGCCGCTTGCGGTCGAAGTGCCGCCCCTTCCCCAGCCGGTTTCCGCGCCGCTGCCCGATCCCGTCCCGGAATCAGAGGCGGAGGCCGAACCCGAGATCGACCTCGACGCCCTGCTCGGCGGGGTGGATGAAGCCACAACGGCCGTCCCGGATCTTGAGCCGGCTTACGCGGCGCAGCCCGAGCCCGAGCCCGAGCCCGAGCCCGAGCCCGAGCCCGAGCCCATAGCGCAGACCGCCCCCGAGCCCGAGCCGCGGCCCGTCCTCCAGCCCGAACCCGAGCCGGAAGCCGAAGCCCGGCCCGAACCGGTCCCCGAGCCGCCACCGGTCCCCGAGCCGGAAGCCGAAGCCCGGCCCGAACCGGTCCCCGAGCCGCCACCTGAACCCGCACCCGCACCCGCACCCGCACCCGCACCCCAGCCCGAAGAAGACCTCGAGGCGATCGTCGAGGTGCCGAATGCCGAAGTCGTCGCGGTCGAGGCGCTCCGCGAACAGTTCTCGGCGCGCGCGAGAGAGATCGTCGAGAAGGTCGCCACCGAGGCGGTCGAAAAGGTGATGTGGGAGTGGATGGACCGGCTCTCGTCCGAGTTCATCGAGCGGATCCGCGAGTCGGTCGAATCGGTGGCGTGGGACGTCATCCCGCGCACCGCAGAAGCGCTGATTCGCGAGGAGATCGCACGCATCCGTGAAAAGGAAGGGAAGCAGGGCGAATCCCGATGACCACGCTGGAACCCGATAACGCATACGACCCGAAGAAGTGCGAGGACCGGTGGTACCCTTACTGGAACAACCTCGGGCTATTCACGGCCGATCCGGCCCGGGGCGGGGAGCCGTTCTCGGTTGTCATCCCGCCTCCGAACGTGACCGGTTCCCTCCACATGGGGCACGCCCTCAACGTCACGTTGCAGGACATCCTGGTCCGCTTTCACCTCATGCTGGGGGATAACGCCCTCTGGCTACCGGGAATGGACCACGCCGGAATCGCCACCCAGAATGTCGTCGAGCGGTTGCTCGCATCCGAAAAAAGCGGTCGCGACCAACTCGGCCGCGAGGCGTTCGTCGAACGCGTCTGGAAGTGGAAGGAAGAGAGCGGCGGCACGATCCTCAAGCAGCTCAAGCGGCTGGGCGCGTCGTGCGACTGGACGCGCGAGCGCTTCACGATGGACGAGGGGCTTTCGCGCGCGGTGCGCGAGGCGTTCGTCCGCCTCTACGAAAAAGGGCTGATCTACCGCGGCCGCCGGATCATCAACTGGTGTCCGCGCTGCCTCACCGCGCTCTCCGACCTCGAGGTCACGTTCGTCGAGACGAAGGGGACGCTCTACCACATCCGCTATCCGCAGATGGACGGGAAGGGATACGTCGTCGTCGCGACGACGCGTCCCGAGACGATGCTGGGCGACACCGCCGTGGCGGTTCATCCCGAGGACGAACGGTACGTCGCCCGCGTGGGGACCACGTTGCGGCTGCCGCTGGCCAACCGGCCGATCCCGCTGATCTCCGACGCCATGGTCGACCGCGCCTTCGGCACCGGGGCCGTCAAGATCACCCCCTCCCACGACGCCAACGACTTCGAGGTGGGGCAACGGCACGAGCTGCCTTCCGTCCGCGTCATCAGCGAGTCCGGCCGGATGACCGACGAGGCCGGGGACTTCGCCGGAATGGATCGTTTCGCGGCCCGCGACACGGTCGTCGAGACGCTCCGCCTGCAGGAACTGCTCGAAAAGGAGGAACCGCACACCCACAACGTCGGGCAGTGCTACCGGTGCAGCACGGTCGTCGAGCCGTTCGACAGCATGCAGTGGTTCGTCCGCGCCGCGCCGCTTGCCGAGAAGGCCGTGGCCGCCGTCCGCAACGGCGATACCCGGATCCTCCCGGCTTCGCAGGAGAAGGAATTCTTCAACTGGATGGACGGGATCCGCGACTGGTGTATCTCCCGCCAGATCTGGTGGGG
This sequence comes from Deltaproteobacteria bacterium, assembly GCA_025356865.1. GTDB lineage: Bacteria > Desulfobacterota > Deferrimicrobia > Deferrimicrobiales > Deferrimicrobiaceae > JANXPS01. Next base: position 2,572 of record JANXQJ010000166.1, read on the forward strand.
GCACCGGATTCCCGCATGGCACTGCGAGAAGTGCGGGGCGATCGTCGTCGAACGGGAAGACCCGACGAAGTGCAACGCCTGCGGATCTCCCGAGATCCGGCAGGAGACGGACGTCCTCGACACCTGGTTCTCCTCGTCGCTCTGGCCGTTCTCCACGATGGGTTGGCCAGAAACCGGCGCCGCCGATCTCGCCCGCTACTACCCGACCTCCGTGCTCGTCACCGGTTGGGACATCCTCTTCTTCTGGGTCGCGCGAATGATGATGATGGGGATCGAGTTCACCGGGAAGGCGCCTTTCCGCGACGTCGTGATCCACCCGCTCGTCCTCGATCCCGACGGCAAGAAGATGAGCAAGTCGAAGGGGAACGTCATCGATCCGCTCGAGATGATGGGGCGGTTCGGCACCGACGCCTTCCGGCTCACGCTGGCCGCTTCGATGCCCAGGGAAGTGAAGGTGGGCTTGCGGATGGCCGAGGCGCGCGTCGAGGGCAACCGCAACTTCATGAACAAGTTGTTCCAGTCCGGGCGCTTCGTCCGGATGCACGTCGACGAGAGCACGTCCCTGTCGCTTCCCGAGGATATGTCGACGGTGGATCGCTGGATCCTCTCCCGGCTCCAGCGGGCGATCGACCAGGTCCGGCTGGGCATCGAGGAGTACCGCTTCGACGAGGCGGCCTCCGCGTATTACCAGTTCGTCTGGCACGAGTTCTGCGACTGGTACCTCGAGATGATCAAGCCGGCACTTTCCCCCGAGGCCGACGAGGCGTTGCGGCAGGACCAGCGGGCGGTGCTGCTGCACGTGTTCGAGCGGATCCTCGAACTGGGGCACCCGTTCATCCCGTTCATCACCGAGGAGGTCTGGCAGTCGCTCCCGGGCCGGCGTGGCAGCATCCTGCGGCAGCCGTACCCGGCCGCGAGCGCCGAACTCGTCGACTCGAACGTCGAGGACGACGTCGCGCACCTGATGGAGGTGATCGGGGCGGTCAGAAACATCCGGGGCGAGCTCAACATCCCGCCCGCCACGCGGGCCGAGGTGCGGCTCAAGGGCGCGTCCGAGCAACTCGACTTCCTGGTCGCCCACGAGGAGATCCTCCTGCGCCTCGCACGCGCCGTCAAGTTGACCGCCATGGATGACGACTACATTCCCGTGGGTGATGCCACGGCGGTCGTCGGAGGCATCGAGGTCTGCATCCCGCTCGCCGGGCTGATCGACTTCGGCAAGGAGGCCGACCGTCTTCGAAAGGAGATCGAGAAGACCGAAGGGGAACTGGCGAAACTCACCGCCCGGCTTGGCAACGAGGCGTTCGTATCGAAGGCGTCCGCCGATATCGTCGAGGCCGAACGGCAGCGCCGCAACGATCTCGACGAGAAACGGGTCAAGTTGTCCAAAAACCTCGACCTGGTGTCGCGTTACCTGTCGTGATCGCCAGGCTTGATTACGACCGGCTGGTCCGGGGCGCGCTTGCCGAGGATGCGCCTTACGGCGATCCGTTCGGGGCGTCGTTCACGGCGCCGGGACGGGCTCTTTTCCTTTCCCGCAACGAAGGCACCTTTTGCGGCGGCCCGGTCGGCGCCGAGGCATTCCGGCAACTCTCTCCCGAAGTAGAGGTCCGGTTCGTCGACGAAGGGAGCCGGGTGAGCCGGGACGACACGGTCGGCGAGGTTTCCGGCCCCATGTGGGCGCTGCTGCGCGGCGAGCGGGTCGCCCTCAACTTCATCCAGCGGTTAAGCGGCATCGCCACCCTCACTGCGCGCTACGTCGAGATCGCGGCCCCGCACGGAACGCGGATTCTCGACACGCGCAAGACCACCCCGCTGCTCCGCGCCCTCGAAAAATACGCGGTGCGCACCGGCGGCGGCGTCAACCACCGCAACTCGCTTTCCGACGGCGTCCTGGTCAAGGAGAACGGCATCCGGGCGGCGGGGGGGATCGAGGCCGCGGTGGCGGCGGCGCGCAAGGCGATCCACCACCTGTGCCGCGTCGAGGTCGAGGTCGAAACGCTGGCCGAGGCCGGGCAGGCGGTGGCCGCGGGCGCAGACGGGCTCCTGCTCGACAACATGCCGCCCGAGCTCGTTCTCGAGGCGGTCGTCCGATACGGCGATCGGCTGTTTCTCGAGGCGTCCGGCGGCATCACGCTCGACAATCTCGAGGCCTACGTCCGCACCGGCATCCCGAACATCGCCATCGGGGCGCTCACACACTCGGCGCCTGCCTTCGACATCTCATTCGAGATCGTCGCTTGAACCGTCCAGCCCTCGCTGCCGCGGTCGTCATGGCGGTCGCGGCGCTCTGCCCCGGGCGGGTCGATTCGGCCGGCCCCGCCATCCGGTCGCAAGCCGGCGTCCTCTCGTCATTCCGGTTGGTGGATGCCACGGCGGCATCGGTCAATGGCGAGATCGTCTTCCTTTCAGACGTCGTCCGCGAGGCGTGCTTCGAGCAGTGCGGCGCCTTTCCGGGCGAAGCGTCCGACAACGTGTCGCTCTCCGACGCGCGAAAGAAACTGATCTACAACCGCCTCATCCTGCAGGAACAGCGGAAACTGTCGCTGGGCACCGTCGATAACGCCTCTCTGGCGGCCTCCGCTGCCGAAGTGAAAGCCCGCATGGGCGGATGTTCCGACCCGTGCGTGAAGGAGATCGGCGAGGCCGGGATTCGGGCCTTCGTCTCGGATCGTTTTCTCGTGAGCGGGTTCCTCGACAAGCGGGTGGCCGTATTCATCGAGATCCCGGACGAAGAGGTCCAGCGTGCGATCGGCCGCCGCGCATCGAGCGAGGGAAAGGATCCCGACACGTATTCCGAAGACGCGATCCGGAACGATCTGCGCCAGGAAAAGGCGCAGCTCGAAATTCGCAACTGGTACTACAAGGCGGCATCGAATGCCCGCATATTCCTGTCTCCCATGGAGGAAAGATGAGCAGCGGCTTGTACACCCTGACCGTCAAATCGGATTTCGCCGCGGCGCACCGGCTTCGCGAGTACGACGGCAATTGCGAGCGCCTTCACGGCCACAACTGGCTGGTCGAAGTGTCCGTCTCGTCCGAGACGCTCGACGCAAGCGGCATGGCGGTCGATTTCCGGGTCATCAAGGAGGCATTGCACGAAGTGTTGGGAATCCTTGATCACGCCTACCTGAACGACGTTCCGCCTTTTACGGAACTCAACCCGTCCTCCGAAAACATTGCCCGGCATATCTTCGATGAGATGGAAACGCGGATTCCGGTACCGGTTACCGTGAGCCGCGTCACCGTCTGGGAATCACCCGACGCCCGGGCGGAATACTCCCGGATTCCCTGAATTCCCGCAACGGTTGACCGGACAGCACCTTCCGAAATGTGTTGAATTGCTTTACGGGCGGCCACGAAATTCAACACTCCATATAACGAATATCAACAGGGGGAGGTATTACTCCCTGATCGCCCGGTTCAGCGCTTCCAGGAACCGCTCAAGATCGATGCCGTGTACTTTGGCGCCGTGCTCGATATCCTCGTAGGCCGAAAGCTGGCATTCGGCGCAGTCGATCCCGAACTGGCCGAACACGGGGATTGCTTTCGGGAAGTTGCGCAGCACGTCTTCGATCTTCGTTTCCCTGGTGATCATGGTCGTCCTCGTTTCCGGGGTAATTGTCTCAATTCTATCACGGGCATCCCGTTCAAGACGGGATGAGGAAGCGCAACGCCGGTGCCCCGGGGATCCTGCCGATCCCGGCCGCCAGCCCGTAGAACAGGGTCAGCCCCTCCCGTTCGTCCGGGCTCAAGTCGTACGACAGGTTGTCCCAGTAATCTCTCCGAAAATCAACGGGAATCCAGTCTGGCCCGATCGGGATGCCGGCATCTTCAGATATCGATTCACGGGCCAGCGTCTTCGCCGACAGGAGCGTCCGGACGAATGACCTGAGCGCGGGCCCCTTCGTTTCGGCCGCGGCCCGGGAGACGATCCACAGGGCGAACACGAACGGTTTCCCGGTTTCGCGGCGCCACCAGCTACCCATGTCGGTGACGAACGGGGCGACCCGTCCGAGCGAGGCGCGGATCGCGGCGTCGCCGATCGCGAGGCAGGCCGGATATCGCTTGAGCGCTTCCTCGGGCGGCAGGGGGGAACGGACGAGCGGGTTCTCGCGCCGCAGGAATCGCCGGACCATGATTTCGAGCAGGACGACGGAACTGTCCGACGCTTCGGTCATCGCGATGGAACCTTCCGGCAGGGCGTCGAGCGGGCGGTTCGAGAGGAGGAGAACGCTCATCACCCGTTCCCGGGCGGCGATCGAGATCTCGGGCACCAGCAGGTAGCGGTCGGGGTGGCAGGCGTACTCTATGGAGGAAGAGGGGGAAACGTCGAGCGTTCCCTCACGCAGCATCCGGTTGAGTTCCCGCGGGTGTCCTTCGACGAAGGTGACCGAGCCGGGCGGCAGGATCTGCTCGAGCGACCGGTAGACGGGGTACAGATTCGCGTAGGGGATCTTTCCGACGCGCAGCGGGGATTCGATTGGGGACATCTCCTTTTATTCGTACCTCAATGCCTCGATGGGGTTCATCGCGGCGGCTTTTCGGGCGGGGTAGACACCGAAGAAGATACCGACGAACAGGGAAAAGGTAAATGAGAGAAGCACGGCCCACAACGGGACCTCGATCGGCATCTTCGGGAAAGCCCACCGAAGCGCACCGGCGCCGGCCGCGCCGACGACCAGTCCGATCAGGCCGCCTGCGGCGGAAAGGGTGGTCGCCTCGAAGAGGAACTGCAGGAGGATGTCGATGTTCCGGGCGCCGACCGCCTTCCGGATGCCGATCTCGTTCGTCCGCTCCTTTACGGTCACCAGCATGATGTTCATGATCCCGATGCCGCCGACGAGGAGCGAGATGCCGGCGATCCCCCCCAGCACGTAGGTCAGCGTGTCGAGGATCGTGAAGAGGGAGGAAAGGATCGCGCGCTGGTCGGTGACGGTGAAATCCTCGTGCCGGTTGTGAGCGTGGAACATGATCGACTTCGCCATCGCCTTGCCGCTCTCGATGTCGTTCATGTTGCGGACCGAGATGAGGATCTCGAAAAGCGAGTCGAGGTCGAACAGGTCCTGGGCCGTGCGGACGGGGACGAAGACGATGTCGTCGATGTCGACGCCCAGCGAGACGCCCTTGTTTTCCATGATGCCGACCACCCGGAAACGGGCTCCGTTGAGCTTGACGATCTGCCCCAGCGCGTTGGCGTTGCCGAAAAGCTCCTTCCGCACGGTGCGGCCGATGACGCAGACCCGGCGCTTGGCCTCGACGTCGGCTTCGGTCAGGAAAGCGCCGATCTCGACCCTCAGGTTCCGCACTTCCGAAAAGGCGGGAGTCACGCCGAGGACGCTGACGTTGCGCGTCCGGCCCGAGAGGCGGACCTCGGCCGAGCCGAAGACCACCGGGGCGACGCCGCCGAAAAGGTAACCTTTCTTCTGCAGGATGTTCGAGTCGCTCATCGTGAGCTTGTGTCGTGCGGGACCCACCATCGGCGGGCCGCCGCGCGTCTCGACCTTCCCGGGCGTGATGATCAGGATGTTGCTTCCGAGCCCGGCGAACTGCCTTTCGACGTAGTTCTTGGTGCCCGTCCCGAGCGAGACGAGCAGGATCACCGCTGCGACGCCGATGACGACGCCCAGCATCGTCAGGGCCGCGCGCAACCGGTTGGCGCGGAGCGCCTCGAAGGCGACCGAGAGGTATTCCAGGAAATTCATCCGCGCTTCTCCCGGAATTCTGCCTCGGTCACCATCCGGCCGTCGACGATGTAGACGATCTTGTGCGCCCGGCGGGCGATCAGCGGATCGTGCGTGACGAGCACCACGGTCACCCCTTCGCCGTTCAGCCGCGACAGGATGGCCATGACTTCCTCGCCGGTCTTCGAGTCGAGGTTGCCGGTCGGCTCGTCCGCAAGGAGGAGCGAAGGGTGGTTGACCAGCGCCCGGGCGATCGCGACGCGCTGCCGCTGGCCGCCGGAGAGTTCATTGGAGAGGTGCCGGCTCCGGTCGGAAAGGCCGACGGTGGCGAGCGCCTCCTCGGCGAGACGGGCCCGGTCGTCACGGGGGACGCCCGCGTAAAGGAGCGGCAACTCGACGTTCTTCCGGGCGCTTGCGCGCGGCAGCAGGTGGAACACCTGGAACACGAACCCGATCTCCCGGTTCCTCAGGCGGGCCAGTTCGTCGGTGGAAAGCGTCGCCACGTTGGTGCCCTTGATGGTGTAACTGCCCGATGTGGGGACGTCGAGGCATCCGAGGATGTTCATGAGGGTGGACTTGCCGGAGCCCGAGGGGCCCATGACCGCGAGGAAGTCGCCCGGGTTGACGTCGAGATCGACCTCCTCGAGGCCGGTGACGGACTGCCCGCCCGTTTCGTAATGCTTGGTGACTTTCGAGAGCCTGAGAAGCGGGTCAGTGTTTTCTGACAACGACGCGCACCCCGGGGGCGAGGTCTTTCTGCTCGAGCGACGTGACGACCGGTTCGCCTTCGGTGAGTCCTGTCAGGATCTCGGTGCGGTCCCAGTTGCCCGCGCCCGTCGTGACGTCGCGCCGGACGATCTTTCCTCCGGAAACGGTGTACGCGAATTTTTTCCCGTCACGCTCCATGATCGCGGATGAGGGAATCTGCAGCACGCTTTCCTTCCGTCCGACCACGACCTCGACGTCGGCCGACATGCCCAGCCGCAACGGCAGCGGGGGGGAGACGGGGATGACGTGGATCACGTTCGCGCGGGAAACGTCCTTGGAGACCTCGACCACCTGCTTGACCTCGGAAATGCGCCCCTCGAAAATCTTTCCCTGGTATGCGTCGGGCATCAGGTGGCAGTTTTGTCCGACGCGGATGCGCGACGACTCGGATTCGTCGATCTGCGCTTCAATATAGATGGAGGACGGATCGGCGAGCGAGAAAAGCGGCGATCCGGCCAATTTCGTCTCTCCGATCTCGATCGATTTTTTCGTGATGATGCCGGAGAAGGGGGCGACGATCGACATCTTGCGCTGACGCTCGACCAGGAGTTCGATTCGGGAACGGGCGGCGGCGATCCGGTTCGACTGCGCTTCGATCTCGCGTTCGATCGCCAGTACGGCGGAGGCGCCGCTGCCCGAGAGACGAACCGCTTCGCGGGCGTCGGAGAGTCGCGTGTCGACCGATTCCTTCTCGGAGAGAGAGAGGTAGCCGTCGCGCTGGAGCGCCTCGGCCCGTCGCTGCTCGGAGACCGCCTGCTTCAACGCGTTCTCCGTGCGGGCAAGATCGGCGCGGTACCGGAGGAGCGATTCCTCCCGTCGCGCCTCGGCCTGTCGCAACGCGGCTTCCGCCGTCCGGGCATCCGACTGCGCCGCCTCGGTTTCACGGATCAATTCGGGGTCGACCCCGCGGGCGAGCAACTCGCCCTTCCGGACGCCCTGCCCGTCGACCACGCGCACTTCGACGAACCGCACCCCCATGATCCCGGCCTCGGGCGAGAGGACGGCTTCCCGGTCGGACCGGACGGTGCCGGCCGAGACCGCGGTGACGATCTCCTCGATCGGTCCGCGAAACGCCGTGAACACGTCGACCGGAGTCCCCGAGACGCCTCGATAACGGATCACGCCGAAAGCGCACGCCGCGGCCGCCGCGGCGGCCAGGAGCCACCAGAAAAATCTGCGGCGGGCAGTCATCGCCGGGCGGGAACGGGTATCCCCATCAGTTTGCCGGGGTCCTGAGGTAGACCGCGAGCATATCGCGGATATTTTCCGTCGTGAACGGCTTGCGCAGCAAGTTGTTCGCCCCCCGGATTACCGCTTCCTTGGCCATGGGGCCGGTTCCCTCGGTCGATACGACGAGCACCGGCAGGTCGTTCCACGCCGGATTGCTCCGGATGTTCGTGATGAGGTCGAGGCCGTTCATCACCGGCATGTTGATGTCGGTGAGGACGATGTCCACGGGCTTGCTCGCCAGGACCTCGAGCGCCTCCCGGCCGTGCTGCGCTTCGAGTATCGCCGTGACCGGCAGGCCGGATTCCGCGATGCGGTTCATGATGACCTTCCGCATCGTCCTCGAGTCGTCCACGATCAGGATCGTCGCCATCTTCGCGCTCCTTACCCGGTTTTACAGTAATATATCACCCTTGGACGGTTGCGAATCCGGCGGAGGAGATCGAGCTTGCAGAGACTGATCCGGCAGATCCTGACTTCCCGCGTCTACGAGGCGGCCGTCGAGACGCCGCTCGAAGAAGCCGCCGTCCTGTCGCGGGACCTCGGCAACCGCGTCCTCCTCAAGCGGGAGGATCTGCAACCGATCTTCTCCTTCAAGATCCGGGGCGCCTACAACAAGATCGCCCAGCTCGGGGACGACGAGCGGCGGCGCGGCGTGATCGCCGCATCGGCCGGGAATCACGCCCAGGGGGTGGCATTCTCGGCCCGCAAACTGGGGATCCGCGCCGTGATCGTCATGCCGGTCACGACGCCGCAGATCAAGGTGTCGGCCGTGTCTGGCTACGGGGCCGAGGTCGTCCTGCACGGAGAGGGCTATTCCGACGCGGCCGAGCATTGCGCCCGCCTCGCGGCCGAGAGCCGAATGACCGTCATCCACCCGTTCGACGACGAGCTCGTGATCGCCGGGCAGGGAACGGTCGGGGTCGAGCTTTTGCGGCAGAGCGGCGTCCGGCTTGACGCCGTTTTCATCCCGGTCGGCGGCGGCGGGCTGATCGCGGGCGTGGGCACCTACCTCAAGGCGCTTTGCCCCGGGATCCGGATCGTCGGCGTCGAGCCGTCCGACGCGGATGCGATGGCGCGATCCCTCGAAAAGGGCCGGCGCGTGCGGCTCGACTCGGTCGGTATCTTCGCCGACGGCGTGGCGGTCCGCGAGGTCGGCAAACTGACTTTCGAACTGTGCCGCCATTGCGTCGACGAGATCATCCGGGTCGACGTCGACGAACTGTGCAGCGCCATCAAGGCCAACTACGAGGCGACGCGTTCGATCGTCGAGCCGGCCGGCGCCCTCGGTCTGGCCGGCCTCAAGAAATACGTTCGCGAGCGGAAGGTGTCCGGGCAGACGCTGGTCGCCATCAACTCGGGTGCCAACATGAATTTCGAACGGTTGCGCTACGTGGCCGAGCGCACCCAGATCGGCGAGCAGCAGGAGGCGCTCTTCGCCGTGACCATCCCCGAGCAACCCGGCAGTCTCAAGCGGTTCTGCGGCGAGGTCCTGGGCGAGCGGAACATCACCGAGTTCAACTACCGCCTTTCCGCCAGGGACGCGGCGCACATCTTCGTCGGCATCTCGATTCGCGACGAGTCCGAGCGGGCGGCGTTCGCCCGGCAGTTATCAGGCGCCGGCTTCGACAACGTCGACCTGACCGACAACGACCTGGCCAAGACGCATATCCGCCACATGGTCGGGGGACGCTCCCACGAGGCGGGGAGCGAGGTGTTGTATCGGTTCTGGTTCCCCGAGCGTCCGGGGGC
>JANXQJ010000171.1 GCA_025356865.1 Deltaproteobacteria bacterium
GCCCGCCGTCCCAGAAGCGGAGCCCGATCCCGTTGTCGCGAATGGTGCACCGGTCGAAGCGGACGCCGGTTCCCTTGAGTCGCGCCCCCCCGCCGTTGCCGCGAAGGGTGGTCCGCTCGATCGACACGTCGCCGTCGTGGATGTGCAAACCCCAGAGCGCGCCCTCGAAAACCGCGTGACGGATGACCGCGTCGGCGTCCTTGAAAAAGATTTCGTTCCACGGAAGGGCCGGGTCGAGCCGGGCGAAGCGGACCGGCCTGTCCGGTTCGCCCTCGACGCGCAATTTCCCGTAGACCTGGATGCCGCCGTCGGGGCAGCCGGACGCGCCGGAATCGGCGCCCGAGAGGCGCACCACGGTTCCGGCCCGGATCGTCAGCGTCGCTCCCTTTTCGACGGATATCGGCTCGACGATCTTCACCTCGCCTTCCCATGTTTCGTCGGCCGTGATCGAACGTCCGAAAGCCGATGCCCCGCCCGCCCATCCGCACGTCAACAGGGCAACCAGGAGGAGACAGAGCGGCGCCGGTTCCCGCACCCGCCGGTACAGGCCGGCCAGGAGGGAGAACCCGAACAGGAGGGCGCCGGCCCAGAACCACGGCGCGCCCGGTTCGCGCGTCACCTGGAGGCCGACGATCCGGTTTCCGGCGGCATCGGCGCGCGAGTCGGAGAGGCAGAAGGTGAGGCCGCCGAACGCGACCGGATGGTTGATCCGGATTTCACGCGACTCGGGAAGCGACCCCGGGCGCGAGAACCGGACCCGGGCGACGTATTCCGCGATCTCGGGATCGGCCCATGCGACCGGAACGACGAGGAACCCACCGGGAGACGGAGCCCCGGAGATACCCGCCCGGAGGGCGGAAGCGGAGCGCCCGTCGGCCGACGCGTCGAAGGTCAGCACTTTTTCCCGGATGTCGAATTTCAGCGGCGTCACCGTGAGGCCGGTCCCCGGGACCTGGAAAGGGACCCCCTCGCGGAGCGCGAAGGGACCGAATTTTTTCCCCGAGGCGTCCTTGATGCCAACCTGAAGGTTCATCGGGTGGAACCGCTCGGAAAAGCCGGTCACCTCGACCGAGAACGGAAAGGCCCGGTCGGTATTGTCGCGCCAGTCGAAATGAGCCGCGGAGGGTTCGCCGATCCGGTAGTACTGCGTGCCCACGAACGCGAAGCGGCCGTCGACGATCAGTCCCGCCGCCAGCAGCACCAGCCCGGCGTGCAGCCCGATGAAGGAAGCCGCCCGGACGCCGCGGAACAACCCGGCCCGGAGGCGGGTAAAAGTGCAGCAGGCGACGTTGACGATGAGCAGGAATGCGGGCGCGAGGAAGACGGGCGAGTGGAACAGGTTGCCGCTCCCCCGGGTGGAAGCCGCGGTATTGCCGTTGTAGAGAAGCGACCCGGCTATGCCGCCCCCCGCCAGGATCAGGCAGAGCGCGATCGCCAGGCGGGTGGAGGAGAGGAACCGGAGGACCGGGGTTTGCTCCCTATCCCGCATGCATCAGATCAGCTTGCGCGACTTGAGGAACTTGCGGGCGACCGCCTTGGGGTCTGAAGAAGCCGCCTCGCGAACCAGCGCAGCCATCGTGTCGTTGTCGAGGACTCCGCGCAGTTTGCCCAGCAACTTGGGGAGCGCCGGGAACTTGGAGAGTGCGTCCTTGCACAGCATCAACCCAGCAGGCCCCGGCTTTTCGCCCGCCTTTCCCTTGTCGGTGAAATAGCGGTCGTAGCCGAACGGTTCGAGCCACACCACGTTGTACTTGCGGTTGAGGATCTCCTTGATGCGGGCGAAATTCTTCTCTTCGTCCTGGCCCGGCGCCTCGCCACCCCACTTCCGGAGCACGACGCCCGAATAGTCGGTGTAGAGACTGATCTTGTCGGTCTTCATCGCCTCGAACGCCTCGTCGCGCGTGGCGAATCGCGACAGCTTGACCGTGGTTCCGGTGCGCTCGTCGATGAAGACGGCGAGCAGGTTGGCGACCATCACCTGGTCGGGGCTGTCGAAGTGGCCGATGAAGAGCGTGCGGCCGACGCAGGCGGACGCGGGGCCGGGAGCCGACGACGTCGCCGCGAGAACCGCCATGGCGAGCAGGACCGTGAGAACAGCAGGACCGATGAACCGTTTCAACGTCTCCTCCGTGTTGCGTGTGCGGACCCTGAATCCTGCCGTGGCCCCTAGAAAGAATAGTGGTGGGGGCAGTCTTCGTCGAAGATGCGACGGTAGCCGGCTTCCATATCGGGGGTGAGCCAGGGGGTGATGCCGCCCAGTCCCTGTTCGAGGTGCCGCTGGCCAACCAGCCTGCTCCCTTCCTCGACCGCGAGAATCGCCGCCTTCCGGCAGATGTTCTCGACGTCCCAACCCGTGCAGCCGAGCGCAAGCCGGGCTATTGCGGCCAGATCGACCGACGGGTCGATCGGCATCTTTTTGGTATAGATGCGGAAAACTTCCTCGCGTTCCTCCGCCGTCGGCGGCGCCACGAAGATCTTCCGGTTGAACCGCTTCTTTTCCTTGATGGCGGCCTGGTCCACGACGTCGATGCGGTAGCAGGAACCGACCAGCCGGACGGCCGGGACGTCGAGGATGCCGTCGATCAGGCGCAGCAGTTTTCCGGTGAACGCCAGGTCGGCGAAGGTGGGCGGCTTGGCGCGCAGGTTGCCCGGGCTCCACGAATAGTCGGCGCCCGCACGGGGACAGAGCCAGTCTATGTCGGAGATGAAGAACACGCAGGGGCTCTCCCGGACGGCGATCTCGAACGCCTCTTCCATCTGGTCGATCTTTCCGAGCATCTCCTGGCCCGAAACGTAGACGTAGGTGACGCCGGCCTCTTTCGCGGCCGCTTCGGCCAGCATCGTGATGCCTTGCCCCAGCGGCCCCCAGACCATGACGCCCGCCGGCAATTCGATCCCCATGCGGGCAAGTTCGTCGCGACGGGTCAGCGGAAGGCACACCATCTCCTTCATCTTCGCCTTGGGGCCCGCGAGTCCCCCGATATCGTCCCAGGAGAGACGCGGCTCGCGCACTTCGTAAAAAATGTTTTCCAGCTTTCGGTGCAAGGGAATCTCCGATCGAAGTGAATCTTTCTATAGTACGTCCCGCGCGGCCGGAATTCTACATCGGCACCGCACACCCGCTCTTTAGGGGCAATCGTCGTACCGGACGTGGATTATCCGGGCGCCTTCCGCCGGTGGCGATTCCGTTCCGTCGCTTTCGACGAACCGCGCCTTGCCCCGAGCGAAGAGGGTTCCTCCCATCGAGGGCGCGTCGAGACGCACGAACCCTTCGCGGCAGTGGCGGGGACAGGCGGCAACCGATGCGGAGGAAGCGCCGCCCAGCCAGGGGCAGCGGTCGGTCACGGTCACGATGGGCCACCCCCCATGCACGAACAGGATCGGGGGCTCGCCGCACCCTGTTGCGACCGGCAGCGACCGGGGGAGACTCCAGGGCAACGCATCGACGTGGAAGCCCCGGACACCCATCTTTTCGGCGAGGAAACGCTCCGCGACGGGCGATGAAAAGAGCCCTTCGCCGTGCCAGGCCCGCCCCGCGCCGGTCAGTTGCGCCGACACCCCGATCCGCGGGCAGCGTTTCTGCCCGGAAAGGAGCCGCCCGATCGTGACCGGCATCGAGGGGAAAAGGGTGCGCCAGGCATAGAGTGCACCCCAGTCGTTGACCGAGAGGGTGACGTCGGCGTCATCGGGTATCGACCGGATCAACAACGTGACGTCCTTGAGCTCGTTGTCGCGAAGGTACGGCGTCAGCAGGAGGAGCGGCACGCGTCGCGAGGCGGTCTCGGCGATGGCCCTGCCCAGCGCCTCGGCCCCGGGGAGCAGGTGGACGCAATAGTCGCTTCCGATCGCGGCCCCCACCCCTTCAGGCAGGCGCGGGATCCAGGTGCCGTCGGGACCCGCGTAATGGATTTCGGCGATCATTTCCCTCAAGGCCGGTCGTCCTCGCCCGGGCGAAACTCGGGGAAATAACAGTTCTCGGGGCTGCAGGGGCGGCCGAACATCTCCCGGTAGAGCGCCTTCCCCCTGCGGGCGCAGGCGGATGGGCTGCCCGCATCGCCGATTCCCTCGTCGCGCATCCGGCGAACCCCTTCGACGGCCGAAACCTTGCGGGACGTCTCGGCGCCGCGCCCGACGATCTTGAAGGCGTGGACGCCGCCCACCGCCAGCATCGGCACCGCGCACAACCCGCAGGAATAGTATCGGTCGGCGCCTTCGTTGCGGTCGAGCGCCTTGGCGACCATCGGCGGCATCTCGAGCGAGACGCCTTCCCACGTCTTTTCGTAATGCAGTTCGCACGGCCAGGTGCGATTCGGGTCGTCGTGCAGGTGACTGCAGAACCCTTCGATGTTGGGGCAGCGGCCGCGCATCCCGATGACCTCGACCGGAGTCCGGCCTGAGGACGCCACACGGGTCGCCTCCGCGACGGACAACTCCCGCGCCAGGACGACGCGTGCCGCCCCCTGCCGCGCGAGGAAGGCGACCGTGGCGCCGTTGAATGCGGAGAAGAGCGTGCTCGCATGCATTTCGAATCGCCGGAACCGCCGCTCTTTCAGCGCGAGCAGCAGCGCGAGGTCGGAGACGATCACGCCGCGCACTTCCCGCAGGGAGAGTTCGACGACGAAGTCGACCAGGCGCGGGATCATCGAATCGGGAATCGGCGTGGCGTTGAGAGCGATGTAGACCGGCAGCCCGCGCAGGTTGCCGGCGAGGACCAGCGCATCGAGTTCGTCGGTCGTCGACAGGTTGGCGGCGTCGAAACTGCGCCGGTTGCACGAGACGACCGGCCCGAACGCCTCGGCCCAGAACGGGGGGACGTAACCCGCGTAGAATTCGTCGGCGCCGGCGGCGGCGAGCACGGGCAGTTCGTCGGCCCGGTCGATGGGCGACAGGATCCGCATCGTCATGGTTTTCTCCCCTGCACCGTAACCCCTCGCTGCGTCACCCCGGCCAGGTCGCCGGAAATCCCCTTCGCGGCGCAGTGAACCCGGACGTTCTCGAAGATGCCGACCGAGCCGCGCTCGAAGACGATGCCGCCCCAAGGACCCGTCTCGCAACCGCCCGCCGTGTCGAACTTCACCGGCTTCGACGGGACCCCGCGGACGAGCAGCCGCCCCCGCACGACGATCTCGGCGCCGACTTTCGGCTGGACCAGCACCTCGGTGCCCGGCTCGATCGAAACGGTGACCCCTTCCGCGATGACGACCGTGCCTGTCAGCCGGATGATCCCCTCCCACGAGGTGGAGGCCTTGATGTCGCCGCGGTAGAAGCGGGCGTTGCTGTGCGCGAAGGCAGCCGAAGCCAGGCAGAGCGCCAGGAAGAGTGCGGCCACGAGGGCCCTGCGGTTCACCGCCCGCATCAATAACCGCCGCCGCGCGTGGCCGTGTACGACACACCGGCCCGCGTTTCGCCGCGCGAGGTCACGACGATCGCCGCCCGGTCGGGCAACGGGCACTTCGTCTCGCAGATGCCGCAGCCGATGCATTCGCGTTCGTCGATCCACGGGCGCTTGAACGGCCGGAGCTGCCCGTCGGGGGTCAGCGACTTCTCTTCAAGGAAGACGATCGCCTTTTTCCCCGTCGGGCAATGTTCCTCGCAGACGATGCAGTCGGACTCCCCCTTCCAGGGGAGGCAGTGGCTCCGGTCGACCTCGGCCAGGCCGATCTTGACCTTCCGCTTCTCGTCGACCGGCATCCGGCGGATCGCACCCGTGGGGCACACCTGCCCGCACAACGTGCAGTTGTATTCGCAGTAGCCGATGCGCGCCACCAGCACCGGGCTCCAGAGTCCTTCGAGCCCCGCCTCGAAGGCGGTCGGCTGCAACCCGTTGGCGATGCAGACGCGCATGCATTCGCCGCACCGGGTGCACCGGGCCAGGAACTCGCTCTCGGGGAGGGCGCCGGGCGGGCGGATCAGCCACTGGGACGGCGCCTTCCCGTGGGCCTGCGAACGGAAAAAGGGGACCGACACGGCGCCGATTGCCGCAGCCGCAAGCACCGTCCGCCGGGTCAGGTCGACCGCCTCGCTCTTTCGCTCGCCCTTTCCCGAAAAGAACACGACCTTCTCGGGGCAGATGGCCCGGCAGTCCATGCAGCCGATGCATTCGCCGTGGTCGGTGACGAGGTGGTCGCGGATAGCGCCGGTCCGGCAGTCGCCGTCGCACAGGCCGCACCGGATGCAGGCGGCCGCCTCGACGCGGCGGCGCAGGAGGCCATAGCGCCCCGCCAACGCCAGCAGGGCGCCGAGCGGGCAGAGGTTGCGGCACCAGAAACGGCGCTGGATCCGTTCCGCCGCGAGGATGGCCGCGAAGATCCCCCCCACCACGACCGCGCTGCGAAACACGGGTTGCTCGAACGCGAGGAAATGCGACCGGAGGAAACCATAGGCCGGCTCGGAAATCCAGGTGACCGGAGGACCCGCCTTGTAGGCCGTCCCGAAGAGCGCGTGGAGCAGGGCGTTGAGCGCCGGGTAGACCGACACGGTCAGCGTCCGGATGAGCAAACTGATCGGGTCGAAGAGGAAAACCCACTGCAGCGTGAAGATCGACGAAACGGCCAGGAACGCCAGCAGCAGGTATTTCAGCCGGCGCCACGAGGCGGGAACGGCGGAGGCGCGCGATTTGCGGCGTCGAAACAGCGTGGCGGACGCCGCGTCGAGAATCGCCCCCATCGGGCAGAACCAGCCGCAGAAGAAGCGGCCGAGCAGGATCGTCGCGGCGAGCGTGATCAGCGCGGGCCAGACGAGTCCGATCAGCGCACGGCCGGCCGTCAGGGCAGCCCCCGCCACCAGCGGATCCAGCCGCAGGAAGACGTTGACGGCGTAGCGCAGGACGTCGTTGTCCTTGTATTCGGTGTTCAGGAAGAGGAACACGAACACGGTGAAGACGAGCCCCTGGGACAGGCGTCGGAGGTTGCGGACGGTCATGCGCCGTACCCCTCGACCGCTTCGGGCGGCGCCTGCAGGATCGGGTCGAGCAATACGCGCCCCAGGTCGGCTTCGACGCCCTTGTCGAAAATCCGGCCCCGGATCGCCGCCGGATCGGTCGTCCCCCACCAGTTTCCGCCCGCGGGGATGTCGACCCTCTGACGGTCGCCCAGCTTGAAGTCGTACTGCTCGTTGCCGAAGATCCGGTTCCCCCGAAGGGTCGCGGTGCCTTTCGACTCGGTCACGCAAAAGACGCCGACCCGGTTGCCCGTGATTTCGTTTCCGGCCAGCGTCGCGCGGGAATTGCGTTCCTCGTACCGGACGCCGTGGACGTTGCCCGTCATCCGGTTCCCCTCGAAACGGCCGTCGGCCGTCGAGAAGCGGAGGCCGTCGACGCAGTGACGGAAGGTGCAGCGGCGGATCGTCGCGCTGGAGAAATGGACCTGGACGCCCGAGAAGGCATATTCGGAGATGCAGTGCGCGAGCGACGACTTCTCGCTCAGGTCGAGGTAGAGGTATTTCCAGTCGCGCGGCGCGGGGGAACTTTCGGCGGAGGTGAACCGGATCGGGCGGGCGGAAGTCCCTTCGGCCACGATTTTCCCCTCGACGTACAACTCGGAGTCGCCGGTCCCGTCGCCGTCGACATCGATCTTTTCGAAACGGACCACCGTGCCCGGCAGGATCGTCAACGTGACCCCCTTGGGAACGATGACCGACCCGCGGATGCGCAGGTCACCCTGCCACGTCTCGTCGGAAGCGAGGCCGCGCACCGGCACTTTCGCCCGGCCGGAGGAGGCGCCCGGACCCGTCGGCACCGGAGCGAGGGGCGCGCAACCGGCAACCAGGAGCGCAACCGTCACCGCGAGCGACACCGCGGACGCGAAGATCGGCCGGAGGTTCACTTCCCCTCCGGCAGGATCGGCTCGACCACGACCGTCAGCCCTTCGAGCTTGCCCGAAAGCGGCAGTTCGACGGCGTGGTCCGGCGTGCCGTCGTAGAATCCGAACCGTTCCCCCGGCGCCGGGGAGTTGCCGAAATGCTCGCGCGCGCCCAGGTGGAAGACGCCCCCCCGGTCGAGGTAGATGGCGAAGGCCCCGTCGGGTCCCGTCGGGCCCGACTGCCCGTAGGGCCGCTGGTGCCCGAAGACGCGGTCGTCGTAGACGAAGGCGTAGACGCCCGCCTGGGGGATGCCCCCCTTGTCGACGACCCGGCCGCGGAGCACCGTCTCGCCGCCGGACGTCACCTCGGAATAGGAAAGCGCCTTCTCCTTCTCGATCATCTCGATCTCGACCAGAGCGCTCTTCCCGTCTTTCAGGTAGACCGGATTGCCGGGGAAAAACCCGAACAGGTCCCCCTTCTCGAGCGGCCCCGTGAGACCGCCTGCGGAACGGCGCCTGGCGACCAGCCAGTAGCCGCTCTCGGGCAGCCCGTCGATCGCGAACCGGCCGTCTGCCGCGGTCGGCGGACTCATCGCGTAACCCATCCCCTTGAAATTGCCCTCGGGTGATGCATAGACGTAGATATGGGCGTTCGCGGAAGGGGCTCCTTTGAACCGGACCGTGCCGGCGACGGAAGCGCCCTTGCCGGCGGGGCCGGCCTCGTAACGCGCCGGAGGCGGCATCGACACCGATTTCACGCCGAGCCACCGCTTGCCGGAATCGATCCGCACCGGGTTCTGGCCGGACCAGGCGAATACCGGTTTCCCGTCGAACAGCCCCGATGCGGCGAGATAATAACTGCCTGCCGGAACCGCGACCTGGAAAGCCCCGTCGTCGGCGCACCGGGTGGAGGTCGCCACGTGGGGGCCGGACGGCAGGTACCGGTCGATGACCGACACCGTCGCACCCGCCACCGGGGCTCCGCCGAACGTGACGCGCCCCGCAAGCTCGGGGCGCGCAGGCGACGGGCTGACCGATGCGCACGCCGGGATCAGGAGCGCGGCGAAAAGGACCGACGCGAGGCGCGCGAGAAGCGTCACCGCCGCTCGACGACGATCGTCACCGGCGCCGCCGCTCCCTTCCGGATCTCGAACGGCCGCTCGGAGACGCCGCCGTATTTCCCGTACCACTCCCCTTCGGCCGGACCGCCCAGTTTTTCACGCGCCACCAGCCGGTAAGTTCCCTCGTCGATCACCACCAGTTCGGCCTGCCCGTCCGCGCCGGACTTCACCGAGACGTAGGCCGGGTGCCCGGTCGTGTCATCGCCCTTGTACGCCAGGATGCGGACCCCCGCCACCGGCTTCCCCGCGGAATCGGTCACGAACGTGCGGACGGAAATCCCCTGCGGCTTCGACTCGAATCCCTCGAACTTCTCGAGCATGCCGAGGCGCCGCACGGCGTCGATCCGGATTCCCCGGACTTCGCCGTCGGCCAGCGTCACGGGGTTTCCGTGGTAATAGCCGAAATAATCGCCGATGGCCGTCGGGCCGAACAGTTCACCCGAGTCGCGCTTGCGCACCACGGCGAAAAAGGTGCCTTTGCGGATTCGCGACTTGAAGGTGCCGTCATCGCCCACCCGTGCGAAGAAGCCGGGCATCCCCTTGAATCCGTCGGAGGCGCCCTTGTAGAAATAGACGGTCCCGCCGGCCAGCGGCTTGCCCTCCTCGTCGTATACGGTTCCGGTCACGCCGGCGGGAAGCACGGCCGCCGGATCCTTTCCGAGCCGGACCAGGTTGAATCCGACGTTGGTCGGGCGCCCCGCTTCGACGCGCACGGGATTGCCGCCGTAATAGCAGAAAAGGTCTCCCTCGCGGACCGCGTCGAGCGTCTTTCCCTCCGACTTGAACGCCACCATGTGGTAGTTGCCCGGAGGAAGCGGAAGGCCGTAGATCCCCTCGGCGCTGGTCCCCTCTGAACGACCGGCCGGAACGCTCTTGAGGCCCGCGTCGAAATCACGGAACGCCATCACCACGACGCCCGGTTCGACGACCCCCCTGATGGCGGCCCGCCCCCGGATCCCCGTAAACGCGTCACCCCCGCCGTCGGCGTGGGCCCCGGTAAAGAGCGCCGCCAGCAACAGCAGCGGCAACCAGCGTGTCGTTTTCATGTCAGTATCCGATCCGGTCCATTTTGTACCGCTTCCCCTTGAAATCGAAAAACGGCTCGTCGGCGGCGTCCCGGATCGCCCGCTTTCCCCCCGGACCGCCTTTTTCGACCCCGCCCTCG
>JANXQJ010000183.1 GCA_025356865.1 Deltaproteobacteria bacterium
CGGCATCACCCGGTCCGACCGGGCCGCACTCGACGAAAAAAAAGTCGGCATCATCGACGCGACCTGCCCCTTCGTCAACAAGGCGCAGGAGCATGCGAGACAACTCAGCACCGAAGGGTACGCGGTCATCGTCGTCGGCGACGCCAACCACCCCGAGGTCAAGAGCATCATCAGCTATATTGAGCCGGGCGTCCCGATCCTGACGGCGATTTCCGACCTGCGCGACGTGGGCGGCATCCGGAAGGCGGGGATCGTCGCCCAGACCACGCAGTCGTTCGAAAATCTCATGCAGTTCGTCTCGGCGGCGCTCAAGGCATTCCCCGAGGTGCGGGTCTTCAACACGATCTGCAATGCGACCGTCCTCCGCCAGAAGGAATCGACCGCCGTGGCCGGAAAAACGGACGTCATGGTCGTGCTCGGCGGATACAACAGCGCCAATACGCGCCGATTGGCCGAGATTTGCCGCGAGATCAACCCGCGGACGCACCACGTCGAGACCGCGGGTGAACTTCCGTCCGATTTTCTCGAAGGCGTTTCCACCGTCGGAGTGACCGCGGGGGCATCGACGCCCCAATGGATCATCGAGGCGCTGGTCGCCCGAATCCGAGAACTGTGGTCCGGAGAAACGATCCGCGTCGAGCACTACCAATAACGGCGTTGTGGTAGACTTTCATTTACCCACTGACAGGAGTCCGGCATGAGCGAGAACCCAACCAACACAGACCTCGGGGAAGATGTCGCCGAAGCCGATTTCGCGACGCTTTTTGAGGAGAGCATCGAGGTTCCCGAGGAAGGGCACCTCATCCACGGTGTCGTGATCAAGATTCTCAAGGAATACGTGGCGGTCGATATCAACCGCAAGTCCGAGGGAATGTTGCCGATCTCCGACCTGCCCCCCGAGGAACTCGAAGGGCTCAAGCCCGGCGACACCATCGATGTCATGGCCGAGCGGTACGACGGTCAGCTCGGCTTCGTGCTCCTTTCCCGCACCAAGGTTCTCAAACTTCGCGTCTGGGACGACCTCCAGAAGGCGTTCGACGAGGGGACGCCGGTCGAGGGCGTCCTGGTGGCCAAGGTCAAGGGCGGCTACACGGTCGATATCGGCGTCCGGACGTTCCTGCCCGGCAGCCAGGTCGACCTGCGCCCCGTCAAGGACACCGAAAACGTGGTGGGGCTCAAGGGCAAGTTCACCATCCTCAAGTTCTCGCGCAAGAAAGCCAACGTCGTCGTGTCGCGCCGCGCCTGGCTCGAGCAGGAGCGCGAAGGATTGCGGGCCGGCCTTCTCGACCACATCAAGGAAGGCGACGTCGTCGAGGCGCGCGTCAAGAACATCACCGATTACGGCGCATTCATGGACCTTGGCGGGCTCGACGGGCTCATGCACATCACCGACATGAGCTACGGCAAGGTGACCCACCCGAGCGAGTTGTTCAAGGTCGGCGATTCGCTCACCGTCACCGTCATCCGTTTCGACCGCGAGAAGGGGCGCATTTCGCTCGGGCTCAAGCAGATGAAGGCGGACCCCTGGCTCGAAATCGCCGCGCGTTACCCCGAGGGCACGCGCTGCAAGGGGCGGGTGACCAATACGACCAAATACGGTGCCTTCGTCGAACTTGAGGAAGGGGTCGAAGGGCTGTTGCACGTTTCCGAGATGTCCTGGGGCAAGCGGCTCAAGGATCCGTCCGAAGTGATGAAGGTGGGCGATACCATCGAAGTGGTCGTCCTCAAGATCGAAAGCGAGAATCGCAAGATCTCGCTGGGCTTCCGCCAGCTTCAGGCCAACCCGTGGGACGAGCTGCGCGCCCTGCACCCCGAGGGTTCGACCGTCGACGGCGTCGTCAAGAACATCACCGACTTCGGCGTCTTTGTCGATGTCGGCGGCGATATCGACGGCCTGATCCACATCTCCGACCTCTCGTGGAACCAGCGGGTCAAGCACCCCTCCGAGGTCGTCAAGAAAGGCGACAAGGTCACGGCCCGGGTCATCAAGGTCGATCGCGAAAACCAGAAGTTCTCCCTCGGACTCAAGCAGATGTCGGCCGACCCCTGGTCCGAACTCGAATCGCGGTTGCGCAAGGGTGAAGTGGTCACGGGAAAGGTGACCCGCGTCGCCGATTTCGGCCTGTTCGTCGAGGTCGGCAATGGATTCGAAGGGCTGGTGCACATATCCGAACTCTCTCGCGAAAAGGTCGAGAGCACCGCGTCATTCTGCAACGAAGGTGACGAGGTCACGGCCGTCGTGCTCGGCCTCGATCGCGCCAACAAGAAGATATCGCTCAGCATCAAGGCCCATCAGGACGAAGCCGACCGCAAGAGCATCGAAAGCTACATGCACAACGCCAAGCGCGAGCCCGAAGGGCTGACGGCTCTCGGCGAAGCGCTTCGCGCCAAGTTGAAACTCTCCGGAGAATGAATTCCAGGCGGAAACATCCCTTCCTTCGCGGATGCCTGATGGTCGGGCTCGTGCTGGGCGCCTTCCTGGTGCTGCTCGGCGTCCTGTCCCAGGTCGACGAAGGCGCCCTCGACCGGGGCGACAAGGTCGCGGTGCTTCCGATCACCGGCCTCATCGCCGATTCCGAATCCGTGATCGAGCAACTCAAGAAATATGCCAAGGACGATAACATCAAGGCGATCGTCATCCGGATCAATTCGCCCGGCGGCGGCGTCGGCCCTTCCCAGGAGATCTACGAAGAAGTCCGGAAGGTCCGGGACAAGAAAAAGAAGGTGATCATCACCTCGATGGGGGCGCTTGCCGCCTCGGGCGGCTACTACATCGCCTGCGCGTCGCAGAAGATCTTCGCCAATCCGGGCACCATCACGGGGTCGATCGGCGTGATCATGCCGTTCGTCAACCTCGAGGACCTGGCGAAAAAGATCGGCGTGCGCGGAATGGAAGTGAAAAGCGGCCGTTTCAAGGATACCGGTTCCTCGATGCGCGCCATGATGCCCGAGGAAAAGGCGCTGCTCCAGGCGGTGGTCGACAACACGCACCGGCAGTTCGTGGCAGCCGTGGCCGAAGGGCGCAGGCAGCCTTTTGCCAAGGTCATGCAGATCGCCGACGGCCGCATCATGTCGGGCGAGCAGGCCAAGGCGCTGGGGTTGGTCGATTCCTTGGGAAACCTCGAGGACGCGGTCGCCGAGGCGGGACGCATGGCCCACATCAAGGGCGAGCCCAAGGTCGTCACCCAGACCAAGAAGAAACTTTCATTCACCGACCTGCTCAAGCAGGAGGTCAGGACCCTGATCGACGAACGGATGTCGGCCGATCCCGTTCACATCGATTATCTCGCGAAATAAGTCGCACGGAGGATCTGTAGGCATGACCAAGAGCGATCTAGTCGAAAAACTGTCCGAAAAGGTGACCTCCCTCACCAAGAAAGAGTGTGAGGAAATCGTCGAGACCGTATTCGAAAACATGAAGAAGGCGCTCCACAAGGGCGAAAAGATCGAAATCCGCGGGTTCGGCAGTTTCACGGTTCGCCTCCGGCGGGCCAAGGAGGGGCGCAACCCCAAGACCGGAGACAAGGTGGCCATTCCCGAAAAGCGCATCCCGTTCTTCAAGGTCGGGAAAGAGCTCCGGGAACTGGTCAACTGCTGATCGCCGCGGGCGGCAAAGGCATGGAGCGGTTGTTCTCACCCTGGCGGATGGACTATATCCGACAGGAGGCTGGCGGGGGAGGCGGTGGTTGCGGGTGCGTCTTCTGCATCTCCCCGGCCGATATCGAGGATCCCGACCGGCTGGTGCTCGGCCTCTACCCGAACACGCTCGCGATCTGCAACCTTTATCCCTACAACAACGGGCACGTCCTGCTGGCACCCAAGCGGCACGTCGCCGACCTCTCGCAATTGTCGCGCGAAGAGCTTGCCGAACTCATGTCGTTGGCTGCCCTGGCGACCCGTGCGCTGGGCGTCGAATACGCCCCCGGAGGTTTCAACCTCGGCATGAACCTGGGCAAGGTCGCGGGCGCCGGCATTGCCGACCATCTTCACCTGCACGTCGTTCCCCGCTGGAACGGCGACACCAACTTCATGACAGCGACCCAGTCCACGCGCGTCCTGCCCGAATCGCTCGCCGAGACACACCTTCGCCTCAAGCCCCTCTTCCGCGACCTCGTTCCCTAGCCGCGCCCGCTCATCGATGGAAACGCCCGTAACCGGCACGATCCTGACCAATCTGACGCCCGCGATGCGCCAGTACGTCGACATCAAGTCGCGCTACCGGGATTGCATCCTCTTCTTCCGGATGGGCGATTTCTACGAGATGTTCTTCGAGGATGCCCTCCGCGCCTCCCGCCTGCTCGACATCGCGCTGACCTCGCGAGACCGGGAATCCAGCATCCCGATGTGCGGTTTCCCGTGGCACGCGCGCACCGCGCAACTCTCCAAGCTGATCCGGCAGGGGTGCAAGGTCGCGATCTGCGAGCAGATCGAGGAACCGGGGGGCAAGGGGCTTTTCCGGCGCGAAGTGACCGAGGTCGTGACCCCCGGGCTCGTCTTCAACGACGAGTGCCTCGATGCGCGCGGGAACAATTTCCTGGTCTCGGCCCGCTTCCGCGAACCCTGGGCCTATGCCGCACTCGACGCGACGACGGGCGAATTCTTCTTCGAGATGTGTGATTCGGCGCAAGGGCTGACCGACGCGTTATACCGGATCGAAGCGGCCGAGTTCATCCACCTCGAAGGCGACGAAGACCCGGGCTCCGCCCGATTCCGCCGGATCCTGGGCGAGAAATTGTCCACCGGCCTCTCGCGGGCCGCCGTCGAATCTTTCGCGGTCCCGCCCTCGATCGCCGGAATCCCGGCCGACGGACACCCTGCGCGCGACGTCGTAGTGGCGGCGCTCTATTACCTCCACCTGCACCAGCCCGCGGCACTGGCCGAGATCGGGCGCGTCGGCGAGCGGGAGGGCAGCCGCTATCTCGCCATCGACGAGACGGCCGTCCGGACGCTCGAGATCTTTTCGACGCTATCCGGCGAGCGAAGAGGGAGCGTCCTGTGGGCGATCGACCGCACCAGCACGCCGATGGGCGCCCGGACGCTGCGCCGCTGGCTGGCGACGCCGCTGGTCGATCCCAGGAAAATCGCCGCCCGTCACGACGCCGTCGGCGAGCTGGTCGAGGCGGTTCCGGCGCGCGCGGCGCTCCTGCAACGGCTCAAAGGGATGGGCGACCTGCAGCGGCTGGCGTCGCGGCTTGCGCAGGACCGCTCCGGTCCCCGGGATGTCGCCGCGCTCCGCAACGCGCTCAACGCGCTGCCCGCGATCGTCCTGGCGCTTTCGGGGATGTCGTCCGACCTGCTCTCCGGGCTTCGCACCCGGATGGGAGACCACGCGGAAGCCGTCGCCCTGATCGAATCCGCGCTCTCCGACGAGCCGCCGATGGGTTATCGCGACGGGGGGATATTCCGTCCGGGATACGATGCGCGGATCGACGAACTGGCCCATCTCCTGACGCACGGCAAGGCGATGCTCGATGAGATGGAGGCGCGCGAACGCGTCCGCACCGGCATCGGAAACCTCAAGATCCGTTACAACCGCGTGTTCGGCTATTACATCGAGATTTCGAAATCGAACCTCGAACGGGCACCTTCCGACTACATCCGCAAGCAGACGCTCGTCAACGCCGAGCGGTTCATCACCCCGGAACTGAAGGATTTCGAGGGGAAGGTTCTGCAGGCGCAGGAAGGGCGCGCCGCCCTCGAGGAAGAACTGTTCATCGCGCTCCGCGACAGGATCAAGGCGTTCCTTCCCGCCGCCTGCGAGGCGGCCGAGGCGGTCTCGGCGCTCGACGTGCTCCTTTCGTTCGCGGTCAAGGCGGTCGAGTCGGATTACAACCGGCCCGAGGTGAACATCGGGCGCGGCATCGCCATAGAAAACGGACGTCACCCCGTCGTCGAAAGCATCCTCGACTCGCACGCGTTCGTCCCCAACGACACCTACCTCTCGCCCGATGACACGCAGATGGCCATCATCACGGGGCCGAACATGGCCGGCAAGTCGACTTATATCCGACAGGTGGCCCTCATCGCGCTGCTGGCTCACGCCGGCTCCTTCGTGCCGGCCGATCGCGCCGAAATCGGCGTGATCGACCGGATTCACACCCGGATCGGCGCCTCCGACGACTTGTCCCGCGGCGAGAGCACGTTCATGGTCGAGATGCGTGAAACCGCCCGGATCCTCTCCGGGCTCACCGACCGCACGCTCGTCGTGCTCGACGAAGTCGGTCGCGGCACCAGCACGTTCGACGGGTTGAGCATCGCCTGGGCCGTCGCCGAACACCTGCACAACTGCCCACAGCGCCCCAAGGTACTCTTCGCCACCCATTACCACGAACTGACCGACATCGTTTCGACCTGCCCGCGGGCGGCCAATTTCCACGTAGCCGTGCGCGAGTGGCAGGGCGACATCATCTTCCTGCGCCGGATCGACGGGGGGAGCGCCAGCAAATCCTACGGCATCCAGGTTGCGCGCCTTGCAGGCCTCCCCGAAGAGGTTGTCTCGCGCGCCCGGGATATCCTGAAAAACCTCG
>JANXQJ010000040.1 GCA_025356865.1 Deltaproteobacteria bacterium
CGCGACACGAGCGTCATCTCGGTCAGGTAGCCGACGGTGTTCTCGGCCATCTTGGTCATCTCCTTCTCGAGCACGACGTTGTTGCCGTCGACGCGGGTCGGGTCGGATTCGTCCTCGACCGGCGGAGGCAGCGCATACGAACCGGGGATCGCCCCCATGTGGCGCGGGTTCGTGGCGACCGGCGCCGCACCGTTTCCCTCCGGGGAGGACGCGCTTGCGAGGTAGGCGTCAAACGGGACGTCCTTCGCGATGTAACCGGGCGTGTCTGTGTTGGCGAGGTTGGAGGCCACGACTTCCTGTCTCGCGACGCGGAAGCTTGCCGCCTTCTCCAGGAACCGGACTGTGGGATCGAACAGGAAGTTCATCGCGTCATTCCTCCTGCCCCAGTCATAACAAGAAGCGTGCCGATCGCGACACTCTCTTGTGTTGTCTGTAAGTGGTTGATAATGATTGGTTTATTAGGTAGGTCCGTCAGCGTTCCGTCGCCCGCGCGCCATCGATCGGGTATTAACTGCCGGTTTCCTGACGCCCCGGCAAATATTTCCGGGGGAGGATGCGGGGCGGATGGCTGTTGAATATTTGGGCGATGTGAGGGAACGGCGTGGGGCGTTACGGGATCGCCTCGCCGCACTGGCGGTACTCGGCGAGCTTGTTGCGCAGGGTCCGGACGCTGATTCCGAGCGTTTCGGCGGTGCGGTTCCGGTTGCCGTCGGCCGTGGCGAGGGTGGAGAGGATGAGCGCCTTCTCCATCTCCTTGACGGAGGCGCCTCCGGTCCGGGCGGAGTGATTGCGGCCGGATGCGGTCGTGGCGGGGTGGGGGGGATCCTCGCGCGAGGCGCCGTTCAGGCCGGCCTGTTGCGTGGCGTCGATCGATCCGGTCCGGGGTGCCGATTCCTCCGGCTCGCCCAGGTGTGCGGGTTCGATCGCGCCCGTGGGGCACAGCAGGAGCGCCCGCTCGACCCGGTTCATCAGCTCGCGGACGTTGCCGCGGAAGGGGAGGGCGAGCAGGAACGCGCGCGCCGCTTCGGTGAGCGAGGGCGCCGGGCGGCCGTTTTCGGCGGCGAAGCGGGCGGCGAAATGTTCGGCCAGCGGCACGATGTCGCCTTTGCGTTCGCGCAGCGGCGGCAGGTGGATCGGGAAGACGTTGATCCGGTAGAAGAGGTCTTCGCGGAAAAGCCCGTCGCGCACCGCATCGCGCAGGTTCCGGTTGGTCGTGGCGATGATCCGGAGCCGGACGTGGACGGGGGCCGTGCCACCGACCCGCTCGAACGATTTCTCCTGGAGCGCCCGGAGGAGCTTGGCCTGCAGCCGGATATCCATCTCTCCGATCTCGTCGAGCAGCAGCGTGCCGCCGTCGGCCAGTTCGAACTTGCCGGGCCGCCGCGAGGACGCGCCGGTGAAAGCCCCTTTCTCGTGGCCGAAGAGCTCGCTTTCGAGCAGCCCGTCGGGGAGGGCGGCGCAGTTGACGGCGACGAAGGGGGCGCCTTCGCCGGTCCCCATCGCGTGGATCGCGCGCGCCACCACTTCCTTGCCTGTTCCGCTTTCGCCCGTGATCAGCACGGTGGCGGCCGAGGGCGCCACCTGCCGCGCCAGGGCGAGCACGTCCTGCATGGCGCGACTTGTCGCGATCGCGTCGCCGCCGGCCCTTGTCGAACGGGCGCCGGCCGACGCGGGCCGGGACGCCTCCGACCGCTCGAAGCAGTCGCGCACGACCCGCTCGAGCTGCGCGGGGAGAAATGGCTTGAGCAGGAAGTCGCAGGCGCCGAATTTCATGGCCGAGACGGCCGTCTCGACGGTGCCGTAGGCGGTCAGCAGGACGAAGGGAATCGCGTCGCCCCGGCCTCGGAGCGCTTGCAGCAGTTCGAGGCCGGAGATGCCGGGCATCTTGAGGTCGGAGACGGCGAGGTCGAAGCCGCCCGCCGCCGCCCGGCGCAAGGCATCCTCGCCGCTCGGGGCCTCGGTGACCGAGAAGCCGGCCCGGGAAAGGAAAGTCGACATCGCGTCGCGTACGGAGGCGTCGTCATCGACGAGGAGGATCCGGCGGGCCGTCACGGTGCACCTCCGGCGCGGGGCTGGAGCGGGATCAGCACGGAAAAGGCGGTTCCCTTGCCGGGGCGGCTGTTGACCTCGGCGAAGCCGCCGAGCGCGGTCAGGATCGACTGCACGACGGTCAGCCCCAGGCCGGTTCCTTCGCCGCGCGTGGTGAAGAACGGATCGAAGATGCGCGAGACCAGCGCGTCGGGGATTCCGCAGCCGTTGTCGCGAAAGACGAAGCGGAGATACGGGCGTTCGCCGTCGGCGTCGCGCACGGAGCGACCGGACATTTCGATATCGATGCGGCCCCCGGTGCCCGGGGCGATCGCCTGGATCGCATTGAGCAGCAGGTTCAGGAAGAGCTGGCGGAGCAGCGACGGATCGGAAACCGCTTCGACGCGCCCGAGGCCGTTCGAGAGGCGCGGTTCGATGCCGCGTTCGGAGAGCAGGGCGCGGACATAGTCGACGCACTCGGCTGCGAGCGATTCCGGGTCGAACCGGACGGCGGCGGGACGGTGGTCGCGGATGAAGCCGAGCATGTTGGAAACCGTGCATTCGATGGCGCCGATGACGCCCTCGAGCTTGCCCAGGTTGAGGAGCGTCTCGTCTGGAAGCCCCTGCCTGGCGTCCTGGATCGCCATCTCGAGGAAGAGGCGGCAGGCGGTCAGCGGGTTGCGAACCTCGTGCGCGATCCGTGCCGCCATCTCGCCCATCGAGGCGAGCCGCGCGCCGCGTTCGGACTGGTCGCTCAGGAGCCGCTCGTCGGTGACGTCCTTCAGGAGCAGCAGGTACCCGGCCGTGCCGCCCGTGCATCCGGGGAGTGCCGACCGGCTTATTTCGACCCGGGCTTTTTCCCCGTCGCCGTTTTCGAGAACGACCGCGCGGCTGCCGTCCTGCCGCGCCGCTTCCGCCACGATCCGCCCCGCCTCGCCGAGCGAGGCGAGGAGGACCCCCGGGAAAGGCGATTCGGCAAGCGACAGCATCCGCTCGGCCACCCCGTTGCTTGCGACCAGCTCTCCCGAGGGGCTCGTCACCAGGATGCCGCCGGGTACCCGCTCGAGCAGTTCGGTCAGGAAGAGCCGCCAGCGACGGTGTTCTTCCATCTCGGATGCGAGGAGCGCGTTCTTCTCCTCGACCTCGGCCCGGAGCCGTGCAACTTCGCCCCTGAGCATCGCGTATTCGGAGCGGAGCGACGCCGACGACGCCTCGAACTGGCGGAACGCCCGGACGAGGTCGGCCTGCGGGTGCGGACCTTCCGCGACCGCGATGGGTTGCCCGGAGGTCATTGGAGCGCCCCCTCGTGGTTGATCCGGTAGACCCGCTCCCGGGTGCGGATATAGTCGGCATAGAGATCGCCGCCCGACGCGGCCGGCGCTTTGCTTTTCTCCGCTGTCTTCGGTTCGGCCATCGACCGGATCAGTGCCAGCCCGGGGACCTGCGGTTGCGGCGGGACGTCCTTGAGCGCGTCGCGCAATTCGGGCCAGCGGCCCTGCTGGGCGCGGTTGAAGGTCGAGAGTTCCCGGCCAGGCGGGAAGGGAGACTTGTCCTTCGCCGCGGATATTCCGGCTTGTACCGTTTCGAGCCGCCTGAGCGCCGCATCGGCCTCCGCGTGGCGACCCAGCCGGAAGAAGGTCTTGGCCGCGAGCCAGAGGGCTCCGGAAGCGTGCTCCCGGGCGGGGTCCTTCCATCCGAGCTCGGTCAGGACCGCGGGAAATTCCCCCCGGTAGTAGGCCGCCTCGGCCCGCCCGATCCGCCGCATATCGGCGCTGCGCGACGTGTCACCGGCCGAAGCGTAGAGATCGGCGGCGCCTCCCCATATCATGGCGTCTTCCCATTCCTTCCCGATCTCGCCCAGCAGCGCGGGCCATTCCCGGGTCCGGCCGTAGGTGAACAGCAGCGCGGAAAGCGCGGGCCACCGGTCGGCGGGATTGGCCTTGCCGGTTGCGCGCACGATCGCGGCGCCCGATTTGGCCGCCATTTCGCGCATCCCTTTTTCTCCGCTCTTTCCCGAAAAACGCGCAATCCACCCTTCCGACATTTCGACCACGTCCGGGAAGTCGCCCCGCAGGTACAGGGTGAGCGCCTTCTTGTACCCCGCTTCGCGGGCGATTGCGGGAATGAGCGATTCGGTGAGTGCGATGTAACCGGACATCGCTTCGGTTCGTTTGCCGCCGGCGAACGCGAGATCGGCCATCCGCAACTTCAGCAGGTACTTCGTCTCGGGAAAATTGCCGACCGAAGCCGCGCGCATGTACGCGGTTTGCGCGGCGACCAGGTCGCCCGAAAGGATGGCGACGTCGCCCGCGCCGAGCAGGGCGATGGCTCGCGCGAGCGGCGGGATGCCATCGGCTTCGGAATCGAGATTCCGGAAGAGTCCGGCCGCATCGACGGCTTTCCCCGAGGCGATC
The DNA here is from genome assembly GCA_025356865.1 of Deltaproteobacteria bacterium. Taxonomy (GTDB): domain Bacteria; phylum Desulfobacterota; class Deferrimicrobia; order Deferrimicrobiales; family Deferrimicrobiaceae; genus JANXPS01. Next base: position 4,443 of record JANXQJ010000040.1, read on the forward strand.
AACGCCTCGCCGTACCGGATCGCGTTGAACGGAAGCCTTCGCTGCGAGGCCGGTGCGGAAAGCGCCTTCCGGTAGGCCGGTTCGGCGTAGGCGACGTTGCCCAGCTCCAGGCTGGCGTCGGCGATTCTCAGTTCGATCCGCGTTTTCGTCGCCGCGTTGAACGGACCCGCCAGTGCCCGGCGGAAACACTCGCGGGCGGCGAGCAGGTCGCGTTTCTGGTAGAGCGCTTCGCCTTTCAGCAGGTAGAAGGGGAGTTCCGCACCGCGTCCACCGGAGTGCTTGATCAGGGTGTTCGCGACGCCGGCGGCTTCGGCGTACGCGCCCCCGGCGAAATAGCAGTGCGCGGCCATCCGCAATGCGAGGAACCCGATCGCCCCGTTCTTGTCCGCCGCGTAGGCACGCAGGTAGAGCCGGGCGGCTTCCTCGTGGCGGTGTCCGCCGGCCTCCTTGCCTTTTTCGGCGAGCGTCCGTTGGGTATCGCCCTGTGCGACCAGTTTCCAGGCGACCTCGGCGGGGCCGGACGGCCTGGGCGGGACTTCGCGAGCGGCGGGCGGGAAAGGGATCGGATCGATATTCCAGACGGGAAGCGATTCGAAGAAGGGCTGACGAACCCACCCCAGGTCGACCGCCTCCGGCACGGGGGGCAACCGGACGGGCGCGGCGTCCACCCGGGCGGCGTGGAGGAGCGAGAGGAGGCAAAAGAGTGCCGCAAGAACGAGTGGGCGGCGATATCCGAAAGGTGACGGTTTCATGGCAGGCAAAGATGGAGCAAAACCGGTGCCAATAGATGGGAAACGCGGAACTTGCTGTTGTTGAATTGGTTTTTAGTTTGTCTTCCCCTTTTGGCACTCGAGGCCGTCAGTCGAAAGGGTAGTCTGGTGTCGGGATCTTGACGTAATTCCCTTCTGCGAACGCCCCGCTCCCGTAGTCGAAGGGGATGGGGGTCTGAGCGAAGTGCCGGTGGATAGGAGTGTTGCGGCTGCCCACGGAGGCGAACGGCCCCCTCCCCGTAGCGAGGGTTCGCTGGCGTTCGCGGTTTGGTTTGGGTTTAGGGGGTTATGGGCTTAGGCACTACTGGTCGGTATCGAGTTGCTTCCGCTTCAGCATCTCGACGAAGGTGGTGCGCTTGAGGCCCAGCAGGGCGGCGGCCTTGTTCTTGTTGCCGCGCGCGAGCGAGATCGCCTGCCGGATCAGGCTGTTTTCGAATTCTTCGGTGGCCTGCTTGAGGTCGAGCCCCTCGTCGCCCAAGGTGGGGGCGGCGGGCCCGCCGTTTCCGCCGGTGCGCTGAGGCTGGTCGGGCAGGTCGGAGGGTTCGATGAAGCCGGACCCCTGGAGCACCACGGCCCGCTCGATGACGTTTTCCAGTTCCCGGATGTTGCCGGTCCACCGCATCTGCCGCAGGATGCCCATCGTCTCGGGGCGGATTCCTTCGACGGAGCGCCCCTTGTCGCGGTTGAACTTCTTGATGAAGTGCTCGACCAGAAGCGGTATATCCTCGGGGCGTTCGCGGAGCGGGGGGATCCGGAGCGGGATGACGTTGAGCCGGTAGAACAGGTCTTCGCGGAACTCGCCCTTCCGCATCGCCTCGTCGAGGTCCTTGTTGGTCGCGGCGATCACCCGGACGTCGACCTGGAGCGGCTTGTTGCCGCCGACCGGCGTGAACGACTTTTCCTGAAGGACGCGCAAAAGCTTGGATTGGAGGTGCGGGCTCATCTCGCCGATCTCGTCGAGGAAGAGGGTGCCGTTGTGCGCCATCTCGAAGCGGCCGGTGCGCGCCATGTGCGCCCCGGTGAAGGCGCCCTTGACGTGGCCGAATAGCTCGCTTTCGAGGAGTTCGGCGGGAATCGCGGAACAGTTGATCGGCACCAGCATCCGCTCGGCGCGGGGGCTGAGGTAGTGCAGCGCCCGGGCGACCAGTTCCTTGCCCGTGCCGCTCTCTCCGGTGACGAGGACGGTCGAGTCGGTGTCGGCGACCTTGCGGATCATGGAGATGACGTTGCGGATCGGGTCGCTGACGCCGATGATGTTCGTGAGCGACCAGTGGTCCCGGGCCTGCGATTTGAGCTGGACGTTCTCGCGCTTGACGCGCGTCACGTCGAGCACCCGGTCGACGAGGCGGGACACCTCTTCGGTGTCGAACGGTTTCGTGACATAGTGGAATGCGCCGAGTTTCATCGCGTGGACGGCGGCCTCGACCGAACCGAAGCCGGTCATCAGGATGACTTCGCAGTCGGGATTGGCCTTGCGGGCGTGCTCGAGCACCTGCAGGCCGTCGGCGCCCGGCATCTTCATGTCGGTCAGGACGACGTCGACCGGCTGCCGGTCGAGCATCCGGATGGCTTCGGCGCCGTCGCGGGCGATGTGGAGTTCCAGGTCGGGGCGGGAAAAGAGCTTCCGGAGAAGCCCGGCGGTGATCTCTTCGTCCTCGGCGATCAGCAGCGATTTTTTCATCGGTTAAAGTTTAACCATTACCGTGCCGAAGAATAAAGCGTAATTTGCGAAACTTGACGGCCGGCATCGGAGGGGCTCTTGGATCTTTCGGCATTCATAGGCATCGTTCTGGGTTTCGGCGCGATCCTCAGCGGGCAGGCGATGGAGGGCGGCAGCATCAAGTCGCTCACCCAGCCGACCGCGGCCATCATCGTTCTCGGCGGCGCATTCGGCGCGGGAATCGCCTGTTTCCCGCTCTCCGCGATGGGGGCGGCGCTCGGCGCCCTCAAGACCGTGTTTCTCGGCGGTGCCGAAAAGGGCGAGGAATACGTCCAGGAGATCATCCGGTACGCGGCCAAGGCGCGCAAGAACGGCATCATCTCGCTCGAGGCCGACATCAAGGCGGCCAAGGACCCGTTCCTGCAGAAAGCGCTCCGCTTCGTCGTCGACGGCGTCGACCCCAAGGTGCTCCAGGGCATCATGGAAACCGAACTGGGCAAGCTCGAGGAAGAGGGCGAGGTCCCGATCAAGTTCTGGGAAGGGATGGGCGGCTTCACCCCGACGCTCGGCATCATCGGCGCCGTCCTCGGCCTCATCCAGGTCATGCAGAATCTGAACGATCCGTCGAAACTGGGCGAGGGGATCGCGGTGGCGTTCGTCGCCACCGTCTACGGCCTCGTCGCGGCGAACCTGATTTTCCTCCCGTGGTCGGCCAAGCTGAAATTCCGCCACAAGGAGGCGATGACCGTCAAGGCGATGATCCTCGAGGGGGTCCTCGCGATGCAGGCGGGCGAACATCCGCAGATCATCGAAGAGCGGCTGAAGGCGTATATCCACATCCACGAGCCGAAGAAGAAGTAGCGGATGGCCCGCAAGAAAAAACCCGAGGAGCACGTCAACCACGAGCGGTGGCTCGTCTCCTACGCCGACTTCATCACCCTGCTCTTCGCCTTCTTCACCGCGATGTATGCCATTTCCAACGCCGACACCGAGAAACTCCAGAAACTGATGAAATCGATGGCGGGGGCGTTCGGGGGCGAAGGGGCCGCCGCCAAGGTCAAGCCGGTCATGGCGGCCACGCCGACCCAGCCGTTCTCGCCGCAGTTCCAGTCGGCGCCCGGCAGCCCGGTCAGCCTCAACATCGGCCGGGTCACCGAGGAGCAGGTGCTCAAGGTCATCCAGGAGCGGGTCGAAAAATACCTGGTGCGCGGCATCGACGAGGGGAAGGTCAAGGTCATCATCTCCGACCGCGGCCTGATCATCTCGATCGCCGACGAAGACCTGTTCCAGCCCGGCGCGGCCGACATCAACCCCAGGGCCTACCCGATGCTGAGCGATATCGGCCTTTCGCTGGTCGACCTGCCCAACTTCGTCCGCGTCGAGGGGCACACCGACAACATGCCGGTCCGCGGCGGTGCGTTCCCGTCCAACTGGGAACTTTCCTCGGCGCGCGCCTCGCGCATCGTCCGTTTCCTGGCCGACAAGGTCCACTTCCCGCCCGAACGGCTCTGCGCGGCCGGTTACGGCGAATATCGTCCCACGGCGAGCAACGAGACCCAGCAGGGTCGGGCCGCCAACCGGAAGGTCGAGATCATCGTCCTTAAAAACCGGCTGTCGCTCACCGAACCGTGATCGGATTCGCAATTCAGGAAATAATTTCTCTCCCTGCAATATTTCCCTAAAGTTCCTGCGCGCTCCTTCCGAAAAGGAGTATAGAGGGACCGGAAGTATTGGAGAGACAGGGATGAACCTCTCGATATCACAGATGCAGAATGTTCTCCGGACGTACCAGAGCCAGGTACGCGAGGAGAAGGTCAAGGCCATTCTGGGCGCCCGCGAGGAATCGTCCGGTTCGCAGGACCGCGTCGACATATCTCAAGAAGGCAGAAGCCGGCTGGAGGGCGGAACCCAGCGGGAGCCCGAACCCGGGACCAGCGAACCCGGCCGGTAGGCGACCATGTTTTCCAGCATCGAACTCCTCTGGGGTAACAACCAGGAACCTCCCTACATATTGATCGTCGACGACGACGAAGCGGTCTGCGAAGTGCTTTCGACCTATCTCCGGCCGAAGGGCTACCGCATCAAGGTCGTCCACACCGGTCGCGGTGCGCTCGAGGCGCTCAAGGCGGGGCCTGCCCCCGAGGTCACGATCCTCGACCTCCGGCTGCAGGATATCTCCGGCCAGGAGGTCCAGCGGTTCATCCACGCGCGGCACCTCGAAACCGAGGTCATCGTCATCACCGGATTCGCCTCGCTCGATTCCGCCCTCGATGCGATCAAGCTGGGTGCGTTCGACTATATCGTCAAGCCGTTCAAGCTGGGCGAGATCGAGATTTCGGTCCGGAACGCCCTCGAGCGGATGCTGCTCAAGAAACAGAACCGGATGTTGCTCGACAAGGTCCGCGAACTGACGCTTCGCCTCGAAAAGGGCCGCCTGCCGGCCAATAGTCCCACCATCCGTTTCGATGAACTTTCCACTCCCGCTTCGCCCCGGCCGGCCGCCGTAAAGGCGGTCCCCGCAGGCGGATACGCCGAATTCGCAGACCGGAAGAACAAGCCGGCCTCTTGACGCCCGTCGCCCCCCGTCTGTTCCTCGAAAAATGGTATATTCCCCTTCGGAGGGATCGATGAAACCCGAAGGTGTCCTGGCATGGGTGATGGAAGGCGGCGCTGCGGGCGGTTCCTCCGTTTTTCGTTGCGGACCGCTCCCCTTCGGAGTCGTCACGGCGCGTGAACCCGACCCCGATGCCATGTTCCTGCGGCTGTCGAACGAGTCCCACGACGTGCTGGTCGTCGAGGATGCCCCTCCGTTCGACCGCACGCGCAACCTGCTCAGGTTGACCAACACGCTCCCGATGCGCCCGGTCATCATCACGGTCGCTCCCGCCATCGATGTTCCGACGACTGTCGAACTGATGGAAAGCGGCGTATTCTCGGTTATTTCCGAAGTATCCGATACGCGGCGCCTCGCCGCGGTGGTCGGCCGGGCGCTCGACAACCGGCGCGCCTTCGAACAGATCGTGAACATGAACCTCTCCCTGCAGCAGAGCCGTTCCTTCCTCGAAAAGAAAAGCGTCGCCCTCACCGCCGAGCGGGTCAAGCTTCGACGGAAGGCCTCCGAGGTGTCGCTGATGCGTCGGGTTGCCGAATGGCTGGGCCGCGCAAAAACGATCGAGGAGGGGCTGGCCGATGTCCTGCCATCGCTGACCGCCTTCATCGGCGCCGAACGCGGCATCTTCCTCGTAAATCCCGAGAAACGGCGGTGGGTCGTCTCCGGTGCCGAGGCCGCACCGCTCGAGGCGGGCACCTTTCCCAGGGCGGCCAACCTGTTCAAGCGGGCCGGGCACGTCGCCGTTTCCGGGGAGGGCGGACTGACCATGGCATCCGTGGCCGGAGAGGACCGGGGCGAATCCGGCATCGCGCTGCCGGTCCGGATCAAGCGGCGCTTCCTGGGTTACGGCGTCTTCTGGGGTGGCGACGTCCCCGCGGCGTCGCACGACACGTTGCGACTGCTCGAGGCGGTCGGAGTCCAGGTGGGTGCTTTCTGCGAAAACATCGTGCTGCGGGAGCAGGTCGCGACCGAA
>JANXQJ010000041.1 GCA_025356865.1 Deltaproteobacteria bacterium
GCGAGCTTCGCTTCACGCTCAAGGTCGTCGGGGGCGGCGGAAACGCCCAGATCGAAGAGGCGTTCCGCAGCGGGATCCCGGTCGAAGGATTCGTCGTCAAGGAGATCAAGGGCGGCTTCGAGGTCAAACTCGCGGGCGGCACCCGGGCGTTCTGCCCGTTCTCCCAGATGGGGCTTCCGCGCGTGAAGGAAGAAGGCGAGTACGTCGGCAAGCGCCTTTCGTTCAAGGTCACGCAGTTCGGCGAGCGGGGACGCAACATCGTCGTTTCGAGGCGCGCCATTCTCGAGGGCGAGCGGCAGCTTCGGCAGGAAGCGCTCAAGGACACGCTCAAGGAGCGGATGGTCGTCAAGGGCACCATCACCTCCCTGCGCGACTTCGGCGCGTTCGTCAACATCGGCGACATCGAAGGGCTCATCCCCATTTCCGAGATCGGCTGGACTCGCGTTGCGGACGTCCGCGACGTGCTGACGGTCGGCCAGGAGGTCGAAGTCGTCATCACGCAGCTCGACTGGGTCAAGGAACGGTTCACCTTCAGCCTCAAGGCCGCGTTGCCCGATCCGTGGGACGCGTCGGTCCAGAACTTCCCCCCGGGTTCCCTCCACACCGGCAAGGTCGCCCGCCTGACGGCGTTCGGCGCTTTCGTGTCGCTCGGAGACGGGGTCGACGGGTTGATCCACATCTCCCGCCTCGGCGGCGGAAAGCGGATCAAGCATCCCAACGAAGTGGTCAAGGAAGGCCAGATGGTCGAGGTCAAGGTCGAGTCCGTCGATCGCGAGAAGCGGCGCATCGCCCTCGCGATGCCGGGCGTCGTGACCGTCTCCGAGCACGCCGAGGCCGAGGCGTCCGATTATAAAGACTACATGTCTTCCGCTTCCACGTCGTCTTCGCTCGGCTCCTTCGGCGAAGCGCTCAAGGCCAAGATGGGCAACAAGGACGGGAAGTAACTGTCACCTGTCGTTTATTCAACCGGAGTCGGCCGGGTCTGCCCTTCCTGCGGCAGACCGGCCGCCGGTTGCGCCTGCCGGAAAAAAGCCGCTTCCCAGATCCCGAAAGGTGACGGCGTGGTCCGCGTCCGACGCGAGACCAAGGGGCGTGGCGGCAAGACCGTCACCGCCATCACCGGAGTTCCGGTTGCCGAGGGGCCGCTGGCGCTGCTCGCGGCCGACCTCAAGAAGCGTTGCGGTACCGGCGGCACCGTAAAGGACGGCATCATCGAGATACAGGGCGATCATCGCGACACGCTCGTCGCTGAATTGTCGAAGCGAGGCTACACCGTCAAGCTCGCGGGAGGATAAATATATGGCAAGAGACGATCTGGCGAAAATCGAGGGCAGTGTCACCGCGGCGACGGGTGGCGGCAACTACGTCGTCACGCTCGAAAACGGCATCACCATCCTCGCCAAGTTGGGCGGCAACATGAAACGCTTCAAGATCCGGGTACTCGTGGGCGACAAGGTCACGGTGGGCGTATCCCCCTACGACGCGACGCACGGGCTGATCGTTCACCGGCAGAAGCTCTAGGGACCGCTTGCGAAATTGGAAGGGCGGCACCTCCCCGGGGGGGAGAGCCGCCCTTTGTCAGTACGGTCCCCTGCTGCACGGGGCCGTTTTCGTTTATGGATTGGTGCTTGTCGAGCCTCTCAGCGCGTGCCGGCGGGGAGCGCCACCGTGATCTTTTTTCCGCTCAGTGCGTTGAACGTAAACCCGGTGTCCGTGTCCTTGTAGAGGTGCCCCTCGATCGGCTGCTCGACGGCGCCTTCGATCGGGCGGCACTTCTCGGCCTTGACCATCACGGAGGAACGCTTGAGGGCGACCACCTTCTTTTCCTTCCGGTCGACCTCGTAGAGGTTTGCGTCGCCCTGAAGGCAGACGAAATAGACTTTCTTTTCGGGGTTGGAGAACAACTTGGCGTCATTCTGGTCCTGCCCGTCGATCTGGACGACGGACGGCTTGACGATGGCGAAATCACCCGCCAGGGCTGCAGAGAAAAGGCATCCGAGGCACCCAAGGACGAGAATAATTGCGGTTGCGGCTCTCATGATCCCGATCGCCTCCGTATGTATACTGTATTACCCCAATCATATACCAGCGGTTGCAAAGGTCAACGCCTAGGCTGCCCGAAAGGATTTCAACATGCGTGCGGACGGAAGAAAAGCGTCGGAACTTCGCCCCATCCGGGTGAGCACCGGCATCCAGAAAGATGCGGAAGGGTCTGTGTTGTTCGAGATGGGAGCGACCAAGGTGGTTTGCGCCGCGTCCATCGAGGAACGGGTACCGCCTTTCCTGAAGGGGCAGGGGAAGGGGTGGGTGACGGCGGAATATGCGTTGATGCCCCGTTCCACCAACACGCGTGTCCAGCGCGAGCGCGGCGGGAAAGGCCTGCAGGGGCGGACGCAGGAAATCCAGCGGCTGATCGGGCGGGCGCTCCGCTCGGTGGTCGACTTCGAAAAGCTGGGCGAGCGGACCATCACGATCGACTGCGACGTCCTGCAGGCCGACGGTGGGACGCGTACCGCGTCGATCAACGGCGCCTGGCTCGCGCTGCGACAGGCGTGCGACCGGCTGATGGCGAGCGGCAAGATCAAGGAAGACCCGATCTCCGGCGGCGTGGCGGCGATCAGCGTCGGCGTGGTCAACGGAAAGATGCTGGTCGACCTCGACTACTCCGAGGATTCGACGGCGCAGGTCGACATGAACATCGTGATGACGGCCGGCGGCAAGCTGATCGAGGTGCAAGGGACGGCCGAAGGCGATCCGTTCTCGCGCGAAGAACTCGACACGATGCTCGACGGCGCGCTCAAGGCGTGCAAGGCGATCCTGGCCGTCCAGGCCGAGTGGGCGGCGAAAGGGGTTATCCGGGCGGGAAAAGCGGTTGCCGCGAAGAAAGTCGCCGCGGGGAAGCGGGCGAAATGAAACTGCTGATCGCGACGAAGAATCCGGGCAAGGTGCGCGAGATGCGGGAAATGCTGGCGCCCGAAGCCGCGCGTGGCCTGGAAGTGTTGACGCTCGCCGATTTCCCGCCGGTGCCGGAACCGGTCGAGGACGCCGGGACGTTTATAGAGAACGCCCGAATCAAGGCGCTCGCCTACGCGGAGGCGCTCGGCGTCACCTGCATCGCCGACGATTCGGGCATCTCGGTCGAACCGCTCGGTGGCCGCCCGGGCGTGCACTCCGCACGATATGCGGGCGAGCAGGCGACCGACGAGGAGAACAACGCCCGCCTCCTCTCCGAACTTGCGAAGGTTTCGAAGCCGTGGCCTGCGTCCTATTTCTGTGCCGCCGTCGCCGCGGTGCCGGGTCGGGTGATCGCCGAGGGACACGGGCGGATCTGCGGCCGGATCACCACGAATCGCGCGGGCAGCGGCGGATTCGGGTACGACCCGTATTTCATCGTCGAGGGACGGGTCGAGACGATGGCCGAGCTTTCGCCCGGGGAGAAAAACCGGATCAGCCACCGGGGGCAGGCGATGCGGGCGCTGGTGCGAAGCCTTCGAGAACTGGGCGCATTGGAGTAATCAGCAGCAACCGGAGGCGGGGCCGCCCCGCTTGCGGGGGAACCGCTCGCGCCACCACTCGGTCAAGATTCCCGAGGCGCAACCGACACCCGCGTCGACGGATAGCGCGTCGGCCGGGCAGTTGAGGGCGCAGGCGCCGCATTCCATGCAGGCATCGCGGTCGACGATTTTCGATTTCCGATCCCGGATCACGAAGACCTGCTGCGGGCAGACGTGGGCGCACACGCCGCACCCGGTGCACCGTTCCCGATTCAGCGCCAGCGTCGCCACGTCCTTCAGGTAGGCGTATCCCCTCACCGTTTCACCTCCCATCGCACGACTTTCATCCCGGAAATCTCGGGGCGACCCAGGCTGCAACCCCCGCCAGGGCGGAAAGTCCCATGACGGGGAGCGCCCGCCGGATTTCCTTCTTGACGCCCGATCGGGATGTGTACGGCGTGCTGCCCGTGAAATTCAGGGCAAAGAAGGCCGATGCGGCGGGGAGGCAGAGGAGCGCGGGCAGGACGGATCGTATTGCCCAAGCTGACTCGACGCCGACCGCCGCGACCGGCAGGAGGCCGAGAAACGCGCCCTTGATCGAGAAGGCGCGGCCGGGCAGCCACGGCAGGAGCAGCGGGACGCCCGCAGTGCCGCAGAGCAGTGCGCCGAGGAACGACAGGGCGGGGAAAAGCGCCTCGACCGACCGGGATGATTTCGCCAAGGACGCACCGGCGAGCAGGCAGCCGGCCAGGACCGGAAGCGAGGCGGCCAGTGCCAGGATGCAATCGACGGGGACGAGGGCCATCCGTTCGCGAAGGGTAAAAGTCAGCCGGCGCATCGGGCCGGTCGTGCGGAAACCGTTGTCGAGATATTCGGGCAGATCTGCGGCCCGGATGGTCGCAAACCGGGCCTCGAAGCCGGTCGCGCTCCGCACTTCCCTCGAGCAAACGCCGGTCGCGGACAGGAGCGGGAGAAGCGCGGTCCGGTGGGCGACCACATCCCCGAGTCGAACGGCGGCAATCCTGCGTACGAGTTCTTCCGTTCCGAACGTCCCCTTGCCTGCCGCGCACCAGACGTTGATGCCGTGCGTTTCGAGGACGAGGAGCCAGGCGTCGCGACCGGCCAGGACGCGACGGACGAGGTCCCAGGTCAGCTTGTAGTTGGCGGTGACGACGACCGGTGAGGAATCGTCGGGCGTGCCGACGGCATAGAGTCCCGGCGGAACCAGGTAAGCCATCCGGCCGATCGCCCAGCGCACCTTCCAGGCCCCGAGATGGTCGGCGGCCGACCATTCCGTCGCGATGCGGGCGACCTTCCCCGCAGGCGTATCGAGCCATCCGAGGAAGCCGGGAACCGATTCGTCGATGCCCCCGCCCACGGCGGGAGTCTGCGGGCCTCAACAAGCGGGGGCCGCCGGGTCAGGCCCCTTTGGAGCGGCCACCCGGAATTTCGTCGGAGTTTTCCCCAAGGCCTCTTGTTTCTTTGCTTCCATCGTCGTTCGCCCGATTATCAGCCGAACAGGACCGCGCGCATCGAGAGCGACGACAGGTCGAAGCCCGTGGCCGGGAAGCGGACGGCATCGCTCCCGTCGGCTGCGCCGGCCGCGTAGAGCAGTGGCAGGTAATGATCGGGAGTCGGATGATTCATCCGGCCGATCTCGCCCTCGAGGGCGTGCACCAGGAAATCGGTGTCGTGCGTTTCGAGGGCGGAAGCGACGTCGGCGTCGAATCCTTGCGCCCATTCGGGCGTCGCCGTCTCTCCCCGCTGGAAACTGCTCAAGGCGTGGTGCAGGTTGTGCGTGATGTTGCCGCTCCCCATGACGAGGATCCCTTCGTCTCGCAACCGGGCGAGCTTTCGCCCGATCGCGAGGTGGCCGGCAGGCGGCAGGTTGCAGTCGATCGCGAGCTGGACGACCGGGATGTCGGCTTCGGGAAAGAGGTGCAGCAACACGCTCCAGGTGCCGTGGTCGAGACCCCAGTCGAAACTGATCTTCGCGATATCGCCTCCGAGCAGATCGATCACTCGCTCGGCTAGGGCGGGGGACCCCGGTGCAGGGTACCGAACCTGATAAAGCGGCTCGGGGAATCCGCCGAAGTCGTGGATGGTATCGGGATGCGTGTCCGCGGTGAGCCAGGTGCCGGAAACGTACCAGTGGGCGGAGATGGAGAGGATCGCTTTCGGCCGCGGAAGCGACGGGGCGATCGACCGGAAGGCCCGACTCCAGGCATTCTCCTCGATGGCGTTCATCGGCGAGCCGTGCCCCAGAAAAAGGACGGGCATCCGGTGGGGGGCGGGGACGGTGGTCATTTGTTGCCTCCTGCGTAGTCTGCGGCGTGATATGAACTGCGCACGTAAGGGCCGCTTTCGACGTGCGAGAAGCCCAGGATGAGCGCTTCCTCCCGCAGGCCGTCGAACAATTCAGGCGGAATGAAGGCTGCGACGGGCTGGTGCTTCCGACTCGGCGCCAGGTACTGCCCGATGCTCAGGTAGGCGCATCCCGCACGGCGAAGATCGGACAGAACCTCGCGGACCTCGTCGATCGTTTCTCCGAGGCCGAGCATGATGCCCGATTTCGTCGGGATGGACGGCGCCAGCCCGACGGCGGCTGCCAGGACGTCGAGCGACCGGTGGTAGTCGGCCCCTTTCCGGATGTCGTATAGGCGCGGCACGGTTTCGACGTTGTGCCCGAAGATGTCGGGGGGCGAAGCCACGACCCGGGAGACGCTTTCCCGGCTCCCCCGGAAGTCGGGGACGAGCAACTCGATCCGGGTCCCGGGCGCCCGCCGGCGGATTTCGTCGACCGTCGCCGCATAGGCGACCGCGCCTCCGTCGGGCAGGTCGTCGCGGGTCGGGCTGGTGATCACGACATGGGCGAGCGCGAGCCGGACGACGGCTTCCGCCAATCGGGCCGGTTCTCCCGGATCGACCGGCAGCGGTACCGCCTTGACGACGTTGCAGAAGGTGCAAAGGCGGGTGCAGGCGGCGCCCATGGTGTTGCAGCCCTCGGAGTAGATGAGGCACTCGTTACAGGCGGCGAAGGTCGTCGTCGACAGCGCATACGTCTGGGGGTAGGTCGGAAATGGCTTGGTCAGGTATTCTTGGGCGTCGATGTAGTCAACGGTCCCGGTTGCGGGACCGCGGGTGAGTCCCTCGAGCACCGAGTAGGAGCCACCTCCGCCGCCGTCGAGCACGAAGCTGCCGCCGTGCGGAATGACGGTGTTCACCGCCGGGATGGCTCGGCAGGTTCCGCTGCCGCCGCCCGTCCCCGAGCCGCCGCCGGTGCCTGTGCC
>JANXQJ010000042.1 GCA_025356865.1 Deltaproteobacteria bacterium
GGTCGTGCCGCCGTCGGGCAAGGTGCTCTCGGGCGGCGTCGACGCCAACGCCCTCCAGAAGCCCAAGCGGTTCTTCGGCGCGGCGCGAAACATCGAGGACGGCGGCTCGCTCACCATCATCGCGACGGCGCTCATCGAGACCGGCAGCCGGATGGACGAAGTCATCTTCGAAGAGTTCAAGGGCACCGGCAACATGGAACTCGTCCTCGACCGGAAGATTTCCGAGAAGCGCATCTTCCCGGCGATCGACATCAACAAGTCGGGCACGCGCAAGGAAGAACTGCTGCTCGACAAGAGCGTGCTGCAGCGCGTCTGGGTGCTCCGCAAGTTCCTGTCGCCGCTCTCGCCTGCCGAAAGCATGGAATTCCTGCTCGACAAGATATCCAAGACCAAGACCAACAAGGATTTTCTCGATTCAATGAACGCGTAATAGCCCGGAGAATTCCGGGCTATAAACAGCGAAGAGGAGAATACCGAGTCATGAGGGAAGGCATCCACCCCAAGTACATTCCGGCCATCGTCCAGTGCGTCTGTGGCAACAAGTTCGAGAGCACGTCGCTGACCGACGAGATTCGCGTCGCGATCTGTTCGCAGTGCCACCCGTTCTTCACGGGCAAGCAGAAACTGATCGACACCGCCGGCCGCATCGAGAAGTTCCAGAAGAAGTACGGAAAGGGCTGATCCCTGCCCGGCCGTCCGCAGCGGGCTAACGTAGTCCTATTACGCTGCACGCCGGAACCCGAGCGTCTGGTCGCCCTCGCGGCCCGTCTCTGCTATTCCCCGGCGTCCATCGGTGAACTGGGCGAGCAGATATCGGCCAAGGATATCCGTACCTTTGTCCGGCGCGTCCTCTCGATGGGGCACGCGTCGGTTCTCGAACACGTCGTCCTGACGTTCGGCGTCGAGGGGATATCCCGCGCGGCGTCGCACCAGCTCGTCCGGCACCGCATCGCTTCCTATTCCCAGCAGAGCCAGCGTTACGTCTCGGCCGACTTCGGCTACGTCACGCCCGGCACGATCGGGGAGGCGGAAGGGCGCAAGGGCAAGAAGGGATCGGCGGCGCTCGCGGCGCTGTACCACGACCACATGGAGAAGAGCTCCGCGCTCTACGCGAAGTTGCTCGCGGGGGGGATTCCCCCCGAGGATGCCCGCTTCGTCCTGCCCAACGCATCCGAGACCAAGATCCTCGTCACGATGAACGCCCGCGAGTTGCACCACTTCTTCGCGCTCCGGCTCTGCCGGCGCGCCCAGTGGGAAATTCGCGAGGCGGCCATGCGGATGTTCGACCTGGCTGTCGCGCAGGCGCCGCTTCTGTTCGAGAAAGCGGGACCGGGATGCGTTCGCGGGAAATGCCCCGAAGGCGAGTTCACCTGCGGACAGGTCGCCGAGGTCCGGAAACAGTTCAAGTCGAAGGGCGACCCGAAGGAAGGAACGCGTTGATGCAGTCGCAAGGCAAGGACCTCGTGCTCGGCGGACAGGCCGTCATCGAGGGCGTCATGATGAAGGGGCCGAAGATGTTCTCGGTCGCCGTGCGCCGGGTGAGCGGCGAGATCCGGGTCCGCGATTTCGACATCGCCGAGGGCGGCCCGCTCCGCGTCCGTCTTTCGAAGATGCCGTTCGTCCGGGGCGTGTTGACGATGGCCGCCATGCTCGTCATCGGCTACAAGGCGCTCCAGTTCTCCGCCGACGAGGCGATCGAGGATGCCGAGGCGGCGGAGGCGGCCGAAAAAGGGCTTCCCGCGCCCGTATCCGGGGCCAGGACGAAGGCCGAGGGTGAAAAGTGGGCGATGGCCGTCGCCATGGGGGGGGCGCTCGTGATGGGCGTGGGGATCTTCTTCCTGCTGCCCCATTTCCTCACCGTGCTGATGCAGCGGTGCTGGCCCGCGCTTTCCGGGTCGCTTGCGTTCAACCTGATCGACGGCCTCATCCGCGTGCTGGTGTTCGTGGCCTACGTCGTGGGGATCTCGTTCATGAAGGATATCCGGCGGATATTCCAGTATCACGGCGCCGAGCACAAGGTCATCAACGCCTACGAGAAAAAGTCGGAACTCACGCCCGAGGCCGTCTCCGCCTATTCGGTGCTTCACCCCCGCTGCGGCACGAGCTTTCTCCTCTTCGTCATGGTGATCGGCATCGTCGTCTTCTCGTTCATCCCCTACGAAAGTCCGCAGGTCGTCAAGGTGGCCTTGAAACTGGTGCTCCTCCCCGTGGTGGCCGGCATTTCCTACGAGGTGCTGCGCCTGACGGCCCGCAACCTCGACTCGCCGCTGTTCAAGGCGATGGTCGCGCCCGGCATGCTGCTGCAGCGGCTGACCACGCGCGAGCCCGACCTTTCCCAGATCGAGGTATCGCTTGCCTCGTTCCGCCGGGTGCTTCCGTCTCAGGAAGCCGAAGAGAAGGAAATCGAAGTGAAGGAAGTTCAGGAGGCCGCCCTTGTGGAGCAAGCTTGAGTCGCTGAGGGGAAGGCTGCCCGAGCTCGAGCAGCTCCAGGCCGACCCCGCGATCCTCGGCAACCACCGCGAGATGCAGCGCGTCGGGCGCGAGATGGCCGAGCTGCGGCCGGTGATCGAGGCATACGACCAATACCTCAAGACCCAGGCCGAACTCAAGGAAAACAAGGAGATGTTCAACGCCGAGAAGGACCCCGAGATGCGCATCATGGCGCGCGACGAGGTCACCCGGCTCACGGCCGAACTCGAGCGGATCGAGGCCGAGATCCGGGTCCTCCTGCTGCCCAGGGATCCCAACGACGACAAGAACATCCTCATCGAGATCCGGGCCGGCGCCGGGGGCGAGGAAGCGGCGCTCTTCGCCGCCGAACTGTTCCGCGCCTACTCGATGTATGCGGGGACGCGCGGGTGGAAGGTCGAGATCCTGTCGCACAACGACACCGGGATCGGCGGCCTGCGCGAAGTCATCGCGATGATCGAGGGGAAGGGCGCCTACAGCCGGCTCAAGTACGAGAGCGGCGTCCACCGGGTGCAGCGGGTTCCGGCCACAGAGACGAGCGGCCGGATCCACACCTCGACCATCACCGTCTGTGTCATCGCCGAAGCCGAGGAAGTCGACGTCCAGCTCAATGCCGACGACCTTCGCATCGACGTGTTCCGCTCCTCGGGCCCGGGCGGCCAGAGCGTCAACACGACCGACTCCGCGTGCCGCATCACCCACATCCCGAGCGGCCTCGTCGTGCAGTGCCAGGACGAGAAGTCGCAGCTCAAGAACAAGAACAAGGCGATGAAGATCCTGCGGTCGCGGCTCCTCGACCAGGAGCAGGCCAAGGCTGCCGCCGAGCGCGCCGACATGCGCAAGTCGCAGATCGGCACGGGCGACCGGAGCGAGCGGATCCGCACCTACAACTTCCCGCAGAATCGCGTCAGCGACCACCGGATCGGGTT
Source organism: Deltaproteobacteria bacterium (assembly GCA_025356865.1). Lineage (GTDB taxonomy): Bacteria > Desulfobacterota > Deferrimicrobia > Deferrimicrobiales > Deferrimicrobiaceae > JANXPS01. The sequence continues at coordinate 3,399 of JANXQJ010000042.1, forward strand.
GACGGTCCACAACCTGCCCGCGGTCATGGACGGTGGTTTCGAGCCGTTCATCGAGGCGCTCATCGCCCAGATGCAGATGGACGCCATGAAACAGGTGCAGGACAGCTGATGTCGCCCCCCCCGGGGGTTGCAACATCAGCCGTCCCGGCTGATGTTGCAACCGCAGAGGACTGCCGGGTGACGCTGGCTGAAACGGTCGGGCGGGTTTCAGGCGCGCTCGCCGCGGCCGGGGTTCCGGCGCCGCACGAGGCCGAGATCCTCGTGGCCGCCGCCGCGGGCATCCCGAGGTCTCGGTTGCGGATCGAGGGTGGTCGCGAGTCGGGCGCCATCGATGCCGTGCTCGACGGTTGGCTGTCGCGACGCATCGCAGGCGAACCCGTGCAATACATCCTGGGCGCCTGGGATTTCTACGGCCGGGAATTCCGGCTCACGCGCGATACGCTGATCCCGAGGCCCGAGACCGAAGGGCTCGTCGAGCAGGCGATCGCCTGCTGGAAAGACGCCGGAAGGACGCGTGGGCGCATCCTCGACCTCGCGACCGGCAGCGGTGCGATCGCGGTGACGCTGGCCGCCGAACTGCCCGAGGCGACGGTCGTCGCGACCGACATCTCGGTCGCGGCGCTCAAGGTCGCCCGGGAAAACGCGCGGAGGCACGGCGTCGACGGCCGCGTGTCGTTCGTGGCATCCGACGGATATTGCGCCTTGAAATGCGGGGGGGCTTTTGATCTAGTGGTATCGAATCCCCCGTACGTCGCCGAAACAGAACGGGAAACACTGCCGGCCGAGGTCCTCCGGTTCGAGCCCGAACGGGGCCTTTTTTCCGGGATCGACGGGCTTGGCCTCCTGCGACGGGTGGTCGGCGAGGGAGAACGCCACCTCGTCCCGGGCGGCGAGTTGTGGTGCGAGATCGGCGAGCGGCAGGGGCGTGCGGTTTCCGGACTTCCTTCCGGTTCGCTCCGTTTTCTCGCAGTCCTGCCGGACTTGGCCGGCCGCGACCGGATTGCCGGCTGGCGTAACGAAATCGAACCCTGACGACGGGAGCGCGTCCTTGGACATTTTCCAGATACAGGGCGGAACGCCGCTGAACGGCGCCGTGCGCGTCTCCGGCGCCAAGAACGCCGCGTTGCCGATCATGGCCGCCGCGCTGCTCGCCGACGGCCCGGTCGAAATAGTCGGGGTTCCGCGACTGCGGGACATCAACACCTTCTGCACGCTGCTCTCCCGGATGGGCGCCACCGTCGGGTGGCTTCCCGCCGTCGACGGAGGTCGCGAGACGCTCCGGATCGACGGCACCACGCTGACCCGCCCCGAAGCCACCTACGATCTCGTCAAGACGATGCGCGCGTCGGTGCTCGTGCTCGGCCCCCTGCTGGCACGCCACGGCAGCGCCCGCATCTCGATGCCCGGCGGTTGCGCGATAGGCGCACGCCCCATCGACCAGCATCTCAAGGGACTCGAGGCGCTGGGCGCGATCAGCGCCCTGGCCGAGGGATACATCGAGGCCGCCGTGGGTCGCCTCAAGGGCGCCACGATCCGTTTCGACCTGTGCACCGTCACCGGCACCGAGAACCTGCTGATGGCGGCGGTTCTCGCCGAGGGCACCACCCATCTGAAGAATTGCGCGAGGGAACCCGAGGTGGTCGACCTCGCCCGGATGCTGCGGGCGATGGGTGCCGACATCGAGGGCGAGGGCACCGACGACATCGTCGTCCGGGGGGTCGACTCGCTGCACGGCTGCCGCTACGAGGTCATGGCCGACCGGATCGAGGCCGGGACCCTGCTGCTGGCCGGCGCGATCACCGGCGGCGACGTGCTTGCCGAGGGGGCCGACGCGCGGGTGCTCGACGCGCTGCTCGAAAAGATGTCCGAGAGTGGCGCCGACGTCTCCGTCGTCCCGGGCGGCGTCCGGGTCCGGCGAAGCGGGTCGATCCGCTCGGTCAATGTCAAGACCGCGCCCCACCCCGGATTCCCGACCGACATGCAGGCGCAGTTCATGGCGTACATGTGCCTGGGCGACGGGTTCAGCCTCGTCAACGAGACGATCTTCGAGAACCGCTTCATGCATGTCGCCGAGTTGCGGCGCATGGGGGCGAAGATCGAGGTGTCCGGCAGCACGGCTGCGGTCACCGGCGTGCCGAAACTGTCGGGCGCGCCCCTCATGGCGACCGACCTGCGCGCCTCCGCCTCGCTCGTGCTGGCCGGCCTTGCCGCCGCCGGCAGGACCGAGGTGCTGCGCATCTACCACCTCGACCGGGGATACGAAAAACTCGAAGACAAGTTGTCCGCACTGGGCGCCCGGATCTCCCGGGTGCAAGAGTAAAACCTTTGAAGGAGGGTTCTTCGTGCGCTGGGTGAAAACTGGAACGGCCGCCTTCCGCAAGGCGCTCGCCGAAGCCGAAACGCGAGGGGCGACCGACGCCGAAAAAGTGGCGCCCGTCGTCGTCGATGTGATTGCGCGGATCCGCAAGGAAGGCGACGCCGCCCTGGCCGACTACACGCAGCGGTTCGACCGGTTCGACCTGAAGAAGCGGGGATTCGCAGTCACGGCCCGGGAGATCGACGCCGCCTGGAAGCGGACGCCCGCCGACCTGCGCGAAACGCTCGAACTGGCCGCCGCGCGCATCGAGGCGTTCCACCTGAAGCAGATCCAGAACGGGTATGAACTGCGATTCCAGGGTGCGCAGATCGGACAGCGCGTTTCTCCGGTTGCCCGCGCGGGCGTCTACGTCCCCGGCGGCAAGGCCGCCTACCCGTCCACGCTGCTGATGAATTCGAGTCCCGCGCGCGTCGCGGGGGTGCCCGAGGTGATCGCGGCCTGCTCGGCCCCCGGCGGCGAATTGCCCGACGTCGTGCTGGCGGCCGCGAAGGTCGCAGGCGTTTCCGCGGTCTACCGGATCGGCGGGGCGCAGGCGATCGCGGCGATGGCATTCGGCACGAAGTCGGTTCCGAAGGTCGACGTGATCGTCGGCCCCGGCAACGCCTGGGTCACCGAGGCCAAGCGGCAGGTCTACGGCACGGTCGGCATCGACATGCTGGCGGGACCGAGCGAGCTGGTGGTGCTGGCCGACGGGAGCGCGGTTCCCGCCTATGCGGCGGCCGATCTGCTGTCGCAGGCCGAGCACGACGAGGATGCGTTCGTGGTGCTCGTCACCGATTCCCCCGAACTGGCGAAGGCGGTCGACGCCGAGGTCGTCCGGCAGGCGGCGAAATTGCCCCGCCAGGAGATCCTGGCGGGATCGCTGGCGCGGGCCGTCGGCTTCCTCGTGAAGGACATGGCCGAAGGCGTCGACGTCGTCAACCGGATGGCGCCCGAGCACCTGGCCATCATGACCGCCGACCCGGGCGCGACGCTCGCCGGAATCCGCAACGCCGGCACGGCGTTCCTGGGCTGTTTCAGTCCCGTCGCCGTGGGCGACTACATCGCCGGCATCAACCACACGCTCCCCACGGGGGGTGCCGCCAGATTCTCTTCGCCGCTGGGCGTCGCCGACTTCCTCAAGAGGACCAACGTGGTATCATACGGGATTCGGTCGCTGCAAAAAGATGCACCCCACGTCATCCGGCTCGCCGAGCGCGAAGGGTTGAGCGCGCATGCGCAGGCGGTCCGTGAACGAATTGAGGAGGAGCCCAAGTGACGGTCGCCCCGCGGGAAGCCCGCTTCGATCGCAAGACGAAAGAGACCGATATCTCGGTTGTGCTGCGGCTTGACGGCACGGGCGAAGGCGAAATCGGGACCACCGTCCCCTTCTTCGACCACATGCTCACGCTTTTCACCCGGCACGGGCTTTTCGGGTTGACGGTCCGGGCCACCGGAGACACCGACGTCGACTACCACCACTTGGTCGAGGATGTCGGCATCTGCCTGGGCGAGGCGTTCAAGCAGGCGCTGGGCGACATGGCGGGCATCGCGCGGTACGGCTTTTCGAGCGTGCCGATGATCGAGGCGCTGGCCAACGTGACGGTCGACGTTTCGGCGCGCCCGCACCTTGTTTTCAACTGCCCGCTCAAGCCCGAAAAGGTCGGCGTCTTCGATGTCGAACTGGTCGAGGAGTTCCTTCGCGCCTTCTCCCAGTCGTCGGGTGTCTGCCTCCACGTCAACGTACCCTACGGTTCAAACGCGCACCATACGGTCGAGGCGGTCTTCAAGGCGCTCGGCCGTGCGATGTCCGCCGCGGTCCGGATCGACCCGCGCGTCAAGGGCGTCCTGTCGACCAAGGGAGTCCTTGCCTGATGAACGGGTGCCTGCTTGAGCCCTAGAAACGACGCGATCGGCGTTGTCGACTACGGGATGGGCAACCTTCGCAGCGTCGGGAAGGCGCTCGAGTCGCTCGGTTTCGACGTGAAGGTCACCAGCGACGCATCCGTCCTGGACGGCTGTCGGGGCCTTGTGCTGCCGGGGGTCGGTGCGTTCCGCGACTGCATGGAGAACCTGCGGAAGGGCGGGCTGTTGCCGTTCCTGTCCGACTATCTCAGCCAGGGCCGCCCGTTCCTGGGCATCTGCCTGGGGTTGCAACTGCTGTTTTCGGAGAGCGAGGAATTCGGCCGTCACGAAGGGATCGGCTTCCTCTCCGGCAAGGTGGTGCGTTTCCCGGCCGGGATGACGGAACCGCGGCAGGGCGGGGGTGAGCGCAGGCTCAAGATTCCCCACATGGGCTGGAACCGGATCGACGTGACGATGGACCACCCCGTGTTCGACGGGATAGAGACGGGCAGCAGTTTCTATTTCGTTCATTCGTATTACGTGGTTCCCGACGATCCCGCGGTCGTGGCGGCCAGGTCCTCGTACGGCATCGATTTCACGGCGGCCGTGGGCCTCGGCAACCGGCTTGCCGTCCAGTTCCACCCCGAGAAGAGCCAGTCTGCGGGATTGCGGCTTCTCTCCAATTTCGGGCGACTGTCCCGCGAGGCAGGGTGATTATGAAGTTCCAGGTTATTCCGGCGATCGACATAAAGGGCGGCAAGGCGGTCCGGTTGCGCCAGGGGCGCGCCGAAGACGTCACCGTGTTCGACGATTCCCCGCTGGCCGTGGCCAGGCGGTTTGCGGCGGCGGGCGCCAGCCTGATACACGTCGTCGATCTCGACGGCGCGTTTTCGGGCAAACCCGAAAACCTCGACGCGATCCTGCGCATCGCTTCCTCGGTCGACGTCGAGATCGAGGTCGGCGGCGGCATCCGCAACTACGACACGGCGTCGCGCTACCTCGGCGGCGGCGTCTCCCGCATCGTGCTCGGCACCTCGATCATCCGCGATCCCGAAGAGGTGTCGCGCATCACGAAGGCCTATCCGGGCCGGGTTGCGGCGGGGATCGACGCGAAGAACGGCGCGGTCGCCATCCGGGGGTGGGTCGAGGTGACCGGCGTCCAGGCGGTCGACCTGGCGCGCGACATGGAAAAGGGCGGCGTCTCGGCGTTCATCTACACCGACATCTCGCGCGACGGCATGATGGCGGGGCCCAACTTCGAGAGCATCCGGGCCTTCGCCAAGGGGCTCGCCACGCCGGTCATCGCCTCGGGAGGCGTGACCACGATTTCCGACGTCGAGAAGCTGGCGGCCATGTCCGGCGAGGGCGTGTGCGCCGTCATCATCGGGCGCGCGATCTACGACGGCTCGGTCGATCTCGCCGCCGCGCTCAATCTGGAACGGCACTGACATGACGATCAGGACCGCGCACTGATGCTGGCCCGCCGCATCATCCCGTGCCTCGACGTGGCCGGCGGACGCGTCGTCAAGGGGGTCAAGTTCCTCGACCTCAAGGATGCCGGAGACCCGGTCGAGGTCGCGCGCCGGTATGATCTCGAGGAAGCCGACGAACTGGTGTTCCTCGACATCACGGCGTCGCACGAGCACCGCGGCACCATCATCGACGTCGTGTCGCGGACGGCCGAGCAGGTGTTCATGCCGCTCACGGTCGGCGGCGGCGTCCGGACGGTCGACGATATCCGCGCGCTCCTCAAGGCCGGCGCCGACAAGGTGTCGATCAACACGGCTGCGGTATTCCGCCCCGAGTTCGTCCGCGAGGCGGCCGAGCGGTTCGGCAGCCAGTGCACCGTCGTCGCGATCGACGCGCGCGCGGTCCCCGGGACGCCCGGCAGGTGGGAGGTCTACACCCACGGGGGGCGCAAGGCCACCGGCATCGACGCGGTCGAGTGGGCGGCCCGCATGGAAGCGTCCGGCGCCGGAGAGATCCTGCTGACGAGCATGGACCGCGACGGCACGCGCGACGGCTACGACATCCCGCTGACGCGGGCGATATCCGACCGGGTCGGCATCCCGGTGATCGCATCGGGCGGCGTCGGGAATCTCGAGCACCTGGCCGACGGCCTGACCGCAGGCGGCGCCGACGCCGTCCTGGCGGCATCCATATTCCATTACGGCGAATACACGGTGGCGCAGGCGCGTGATTTCCTGCGGGACCGCGGCATTCCGGTCCGTCCCAAGACGACGGCCCGGTAGCATAAAGAAGACAGGAGAAGGGAAGATGAAGGCGGAAGAATTGATTGCCCTGGTGAAGTTCGACAGCCGGGGGCTGGTCCCCGTGGTGACGCAGGACGTATCCGACAACGCGGTTCTGATGGTTGCGTGGGCCAACGCCGAGGCGATCGAAAACACGTTCAAGACGCAACACGCGACCTATTGGAGCCGCTCCCGCAATGAACTATGGGAGAAGGGGCTCACCTCGGGCCATTTCCAGGACATCGACGAAGTGCTCTACGATTGCGACGTCGATACGCTTCTCTACCGGGTTCGCCAGCAGGGTGCCGCCTGCCACACCGGCGAACGGACCTGTTTCTATCGCAGCGCGTTCAAGCGCGCCGGAGGATGACCATGAGCGCCGACTGCCTTTTCTGCAAGATAGCCCGCAAGGAAGTTCCGTCGAAGACGGTGCACGAGGACCACGACATCGTGGCTTTTCACGATCTCAACCCCGTCGCGCCGGTTCACGTGCTGATCGTACCGAAGGAGCACATGGACAACCTGAACGACATGGGGAAGGGCGACGACCCGCTTCTCGGCAAGGCGCTTCGGCTTGCGGCGAAACTCGCCGACGACCTCGGCGTGGGCGAGTCGGGCTACCGAATCGTCATCAACAACGGCGACCAGGGCGGGCAGACCGTGCCGCATCTCCATCTGCACCTGATCGGCGGCCGCCAGCTCGAAGCGAAGATGGGCTGAGGCGCGAAAAGCGATGAAGCACAACGTCTACTTCGAAGGGGGCGTCCAGAGTCTCGGATTCGAGGACGCCGCGGGCAAGGCCAGCGTGGGCGTGATCGATCCGGGCGGTTATTCTTTCGGAACGTCTTGCGAAGAACTGATGTCGGTGGTTTCCGGAGCGCTCGACTACCGGTTGCCGGGATCCGACTGGGCGGTCGCATCCGCCGGACAGGCGTTCACCGTTCCCGCGGGCGTCACGTTCGAGGTGCGGGCATCCGTCCCCGTCGCCTACCTCTGCCGGTATCGCTGAACGGTCGTTACTTTGTTCGATACGTCAATTGACTTTTTCTCCGGTCGGCGTAGAATAAGACGTTTTACGGTTGTCAGTCGGTGCAGGAAGGGGTGATTTTTATATGCCGGGCGTCCGAGTAAAGGAAGAGGAGCCCTTCGAAAGCGTTCTCAAGCGTTTCAAGAAACAGTGCGAGAAGGCCGGGATCCTGTCTGAGATCCGCAAGCGCGAGCACTACGAAAAGCCCAGCGTCAAGCGCAAGAAGAAAGCGTTGGCGGCCAGGAAGCGCGCTTTGAAGAAAATGAAAAAGATGAGTCGGTAATACTGATGCCGCTATACGAACGTTTACGGCAGGACATGCAGAAGGCGGCCAAGGAGCGCGACTCCTTGGCCCTTTCTGCTTTGCGGATGGCGCTCTCCGAGATCAAGTACAAGGAGATCGAGGCGCACGGCCCGCTTTCCGACGAGGTCCTGGTCAAGCTGCTCGGATCCATGGTCAAGCGCCGGCGTGAATCGATCGAAATGTTCACGAAGGGCAACCGGCTCGACCTGGCCGCGCAGGAGGGCGCCGAGATCAAGGTGCTCGAGGTCTACCTGCCCCAGGGACTGCCCGAAGCCGAGGTCGAGGCGATCGTGCGGGAAACCGTCGCGTCCGAGGATGCGAAAAGCGCGGCCGACATGGGGCGCGTGATGAAGGCGCTGATGCCGAAGATCGCCGGCCGCGCCGACGGCAAGATGGTCAACGAAATCGTTCGCCGCATTCTCGCCGGGTAACGCGGGGGTCGTCGAGCGTCGCGTCTCCGGTGGCGACCGCCCCGGAGATTTTTTGTCGCCGGCCCGAAATCCCTGATGGGGTCACGCGGCATGGCGAGCACTGCGGGCTGGCGGTCGGGAGCAGGGCACCGGGGGGCGATTGGGAGGCCGGATATCCGAAAGTTCGATCCGGGAAATACGGGACAGGGCAGACATCGTCGAGGTCGTATCGGAGACCGTCCCGCTGTCCCGAAGCGGTTCCGGATACCGGGGGCTGTGCCCGTTCCACCGGGAGAAGACGCCCGCTTCCCTGTTCGTACTTCAGGGCGATGCCGTACCGTTCGGCCAGATCTTCCACGACC
>JANXQJ010000132.1 GCA_025356865.1 Deltaproteobacteria bacterium
CTTGTCCGCGAGATCGACGCGCTGGGCGGGGAGATGGCGAAAAACATCGACGCGACGGGAATCCAGTTCCGTCAGCTCAACACGAGCAAGGGACCGGCGGTCAGGTCCTCTCGCGCCCAGGCCGACAAGCAGATGTACCGGCTCCGGATGAAAGAGATCCTGGAGGCGACTCCGGGGCTCGACCTGAAGCAGGCGATCGCGGACTCGGTGGCCACTCTCGGCGGAGCGGCGGTCGGCGTGGATACGAACATCGACATCCGCTTCCGGGGGAAGACGGTCGTCCTGTGCCCGGGGACCTTCATGAAGGGGCTGGTCCACATCGGGCTGGTCAACTACCCGGCGGGGCGGGCAGGCGATTTCCCGTCGATGAAGCTTTCCGACTCGCTGCGCGGGCTTGGTTTCACCGTAGGGCGACTCAAGACCGGCACGACGCCACGGCTCGACGGCAAGACGATCGACTTCTCGAAGACCGCCCCGCAGGGCGGCGACGACCCGCCGGTCCCGTTTTCCTTCGAAAACGAGCGGATCAGCCGGCCGCAGCTTCCCTGCTACCTGACGTACACCAACGCCGGGACGCACGAGGCGATCCGCTCCGGGCTCGACCGGTCCCCGCTCTATTCCGGCGTCATCACGGGGGTGGGGCCGCGCTACTGCCCGTCGATCGAGGACAAGGTCGTCCGCTTCGCCGACAAGGAGCGCCACCAGGTCTTCCTCGAACCGGAAGGGGAGGGGACCTGCGAGTATTATCCCAACGGCGTCTCGACCAGTCTTCCCTACGATATCCAGCTCAAGATGCTCCGCACGATCGTCGGACTCGAGCAGGTCGAGATCATCCGCCCGGGCTACGCGATCGAGTACGATTTCGCCGACCCGGTCCAGTTGTACCCGTCGCTCGAGACCAAGATCGTCCGGAACCTCTATCATGCGGGGCAGATCAACGGCACGAGCGGCTACGAGGAGGCGGCGGCGCAGGGTCTCCTGGCGGGGATCAACGCATCCCGGCGCGTTCGGGACCTTGAACCGGTCGTCCTCGGGCGGGCCGACGGCTACATCGGCGTCCTGATCGACGACCTGGTGACGAAGGGCGCCACCGAGCCCTACCGGATGTTCACCTCGCGCGCCGAATACCGCCTGCTCCTGAGGGAGGACAATGCCGACCTGCGGCTATCCGACATCGGGTACCGGGCCGGACTGCTTTCCGAGGGGCGTTACCGGGCTTTTTGCCGGAAAAGGGACGAGATCGGGTCGTTTTCCGCGTTGCTGGCGCGCAAGCGGGTCGCGGGGGACGATCCGGTCGCCAAGGCGGTCGAGGACGCCGGCGGATCGCCGGTCCGGGCAGGGATTTCCTTCGCCGAACTTCTCCGTCGCCCCGAGGTCTCCGTGGCGTTGCTCCGGGCGCACGATGCCGATATTGCCCCCTTTTCGCCGGCGGCGGCCGAGCAGGCTGAAATCTCGATCAAGTACGAGGGATACCTCTCGCGGCAGCAGACCGAGGTCGACAAACTGGCGAAATACGAGGCGCTTCGGATCCCGGAAGCATTTGCCTACGCCGCCGTCCGCGGGCTCTCGACCGAGGTTCGCGACAAGTTCGAGACCGTCCGGCCCGTATCGATCGGACAGGCGCAGCGGATTCCGGGCGTGACGCCTGCGGCCATCGCGCTCCTTCTCGTCGCGCTGAAGCGGCGGGATGGCGACGGAACCGGTCTCAACCTGGATGTTCCACGTGGAACATCGTGAGAACGGGAGGATATATGCCCTACCTCCTTCTGTTTCTGGCGATCTTATCCGAAGTGATCGGGACGACGGCGCTGAAGGTGTCGGACGGTTTCACGAGACCCGTCCCGTGCGCAATGGTCGTCATCGGGTACGGATTCGCGTTCTTTTTCCTGAGCCTCGTGCTGAAAAGCATTCCGGTCGGGGTTGCCTACGCGATCTGGTCCGGTGTGGGAATCGTCCTGGTCTCCCTGATCGGCTACCTATATTTCCAACAGGCCCTTGATATGCCTGCATTGGCCGGGATGGGTCTGATCATCGCAGGCATCCTCGTGATGAATCTGTTTTCCAAAACCTTTCAGCACTAGCCCGCATTTCTCGCCACGCTTCGTCGCGAGGCGGCGCAGGCGGGCGTGGATACAAGGCGCGCGACCTGAGGGCGACGCAGGCGGGGTTGACACTACGTCGAGGAGCCCGATCGAGCGGAACGCAGTAGACACGCCCGGATCCGCCGCCGTAGCAGGAGGGTGGTGGGAAATGCGGGCTAATCCCACCCGGGGAGATTCGTGGCTCGGCCGCTGGCTTGGCGGCGATACAGTTAACGGAAGAAGGGGCGAAACGATGGCGGTCGTGATTCGTGAGGAAGGGGCCGGGGATGCCTGAAATGGAGATGTTCCACGTGGAATACGGCGGGGTGACGAAGTGCGCCAGGTGACCGATTCCGCCCTATCCCTATTTCCACCTTCCGTGCTGGAAAAGGCACTGGCAGAAGGAAATATCGACCACCCGCCGGATGCCGTGGTCGCACTGGCGCGCCACGCGGGGGAGATGTTGCGGTGGAACGGATCAATCCGGCTGACGGCTATTACCGACCCGCGGGAAGTGGCGGTCAAGCACGTGATCGATTCACTCCTGCTCCTCCGATTCGGGCCGTTCCAGGGGCGAATCCTCGATGTTGGGAGCGGGGCGGGATATCCCGGCATTCCGATGGCCGTCTGCCTGCCGGATTGCAGTGTGACGCTGGTCGAGGCGGTCGGGAAGAAATGTGCGTTCCTTTCCCGGTCGGTGGCACTGCTTGGGCTGAAAAACGTCGAGGTCATCCACGGACGTATCGAGCGGAAGGGCGGGTTGACCCCGAAACCATTCGAAACGGTCGTGTCGCGAGCCACTTTCCCGCCCGAAGAGGCCGTCCTGATCCTCGCCCCGCACGTCGTCCCGTGCGGGCGCCTCCTCCTGATGACCGGGCCGCCGTCCGGCGGCGTCTCTCCGGACAGCCCCGCCGACCCGGGCCCGTCATTCCTTCTTCCTCCGACGATGTCCGAAGGGCGGACGATGAGGTTCCAGCTTCCATATAGTATGGGCGCAAGGACAATCCGGGAACTGCTGGCCGGGTAGCCGTTCCAGACGATGTTCCACGTGGAACGTGGCGCCTCTCTGGAAATTACGGTTTCCTTCCGGCGCCGTGACGTGGTAATAGTGGACCCTTGCGATTTCAACGGGATCAAGAAGGGAAAAGGAGCGACGTGACGCGCATCATCGCCATCGCGAACCAGAAAGGCGGCGTCGGAAAAACGACCACCGCGGTCAATCTCGCGGCCTCGCTGGCCGTGATGGAGAAAACGGTGCTGTTGGTCGACATGGACCCGCAGGCCAACGGGACGTCTGGTGTCGGCGGATCCCAGGAGCACGACGGGGACGCGAACATCTATCGCGTCCTGGTTGGAGACATCCCGATGACCGAGGCGATCCGTGGCACCGAACTGCCGACGCTCCACGTTTCGCCGGCCGGTTCCGACCTGATCGGCGCCGAGATCGAACTGGTAACGATGGAAAGGCGGGAATTCCGTCTTCGCGAGGCGCTGGCCTCGGTCGCAGACCGATACGAGGTGATCGTGATCGACTGCCCCCCGTCGCTCGGGCTCCTGACCGTCAACGCGCTGTGTGCCGCCGGTTCCGTCGTGGTGCCGCTGCAGTGCGAATATTATGCGCTCGAGGGACTGACAAAGCTTTACGGCACCATCGGCAAGGTCCGCGAGGCGCTCAATCCGTCACTCGCGATCGAGGGCGTCGTGCTGACGATGTTCGACGGCCGCAACAACCTGGCCAACGAGGTCGTCGCCGAGGCGCGTGACAACCTGAAACTTCAAGTTTTTCAAACAGTTATACCGAGAAACGTCCGCCTGTCCGAAGCGCCTTCCCACGGGAAGCCGGCGCTGCTCTACGCCGTCAGTTCCCGTGGCGCCCAGAGCTACCTCGAACTGGCGAGAGAGATGGAGACCCGATGGAACCAGGGATCCGGGGACTGACATGTCCATGAAGCACGAACCCGCAAAGAAGAAGGCGCTGGGCAGGGGGCTTTCCGCCCTTCTGCCCCCCACGTCCGCGACGCCCCCCGGCGACGCCGGTTTCCAGAGGATCCCGGTCGACCGGATACGCCCGAACCCGTTCCAGCCGCGAAAGACCTTTTCCGGCGAGGAACTTCACGGCCTCGTCGAGTCGATCCGGGAAAAAGGGGTTTTGCAGCCGATTCTGGTTCGACCCGCCGCACAAGGGTTCGAACTGGTCGCCGGAGAGCGCCGCCTGCGCGCGGCCCAGGCTGCCGGGCTCGATGTCATTCCGGCCGTTATCCGGAAGATGACCGACCGCGAGTCGCTCGAAGCGGCGGTGATCGAGAATCTCCAGCGCGACGACCTGAACGCCATCGAACTGGCCGAGGCCTACCAGCGGTTGATGCACGAGTTCTCGATGTCCCAGGAAGAGGTGGCGAAGCGGGTCGGCAAGGAGCGCGCGACTGTCGCAAACACGATGCGGCTGCTCAAGCTCCCGGCCGAGGTCAGGCAGGCGGTGGTCGACGGCATCCTGTCGGCTGGCCATGGACGGGCGCTTCTGGGCGCGCCGCCCGAGCAGATCTCCACCCTCTTCCTGCAAACCGTGGGCAAGGGACTCTCCGTCCGCGAGGTCGAGCGTCTTTGCCAGGAAAAACCGAAGCGTCCAAAAGCCCGCAAGAAGGTGGTGTCAACCGACGTGCACGTGCGCGATCTCGAGGTGCGGCTCTCGCGTCTCGGGGGGACGAAAGTCCGCATCGTTGGCGACCCAGGGAAGGGGCACTTCGAAGTCGCGTACTACTCCGAAGGGGAATTCGAGCGGCTCTGCGGGATGCTTTTCGGAGGGCGTTGAAATAAAAAAAAGATTGCATCGAAAATATCTTGTGATATATTTCGGCGAATAAGAACCCACAACGATTATCCGTTTGACGGATAAATTCTCGTGAAAGGAGTTTCACCAATGCGCAAGTACCTTGCCCTGTTCTTCATGCTTCTCC
>JANXQJ010000117.1 GCA_025356865.1 Deltaproteobacteria bacterium
GGCATATCTACTGCGTTGCTCTCGTGCGCCTTGTATCTACGCCCATCTCCACCGCCTCCTCACGCAGCGTGGCGAGAAATGCGGGTCAGCTCTACCCCCGCAGTTCGACCCGTCCGTCGGGCGAGACCGACGTCTCGAACATCACGCCGGTCTTCGCATCGGTGGAAAGACGCGCCACGATCTGGAAGCGGAGCGACGAGGCGTCGTCCTCGGCCGCCTGGAACGTCACCTTGACCATCTTGAGCCGCGGTTCGTATTTCTGGATCGTCTGCCGGAGGAGCCGCTCGAGTTCCCGCACCGACTCTGGCCCGGACTGCGCCATGTCGGTGAAGTCGGGGACGCCGTAGTCCTCCGCGATGAGCGCGTTCCCCTGCCGCGTGTTGAGTATCCGCTGCAGGTGGCGCATCACGGAGTCGAAGGTCCTTCTCGGATCCTCTTTCCCACGGCGTCCCGGCTCTTTTTCGCAGGCCCGGAAACGCTCGAGCAACCGTTCCTCGGCCATGATCCCGCTTTAGGTCCGTGCGTTCCAGTCGTCCAGCGCCGACGTCTTGCCCACGACGTGCTCCCAGCTGATCTTCCGGTAGGTGAAGTAAACCTCCTCCAGGTGGGTGAAGTGCGCCATCGCGGGATCCTGGCAGTTGGGCATGGATGCCTTGATGTGGACGATGATCGCGTCCTCGAGCTTGTGGGTGAAGTAGTGTTCCTGCTTCGCCCCGGTCACCTGCCACCAGGTGATCTCGACCTCCTTCATCCGTTCGCCCGTGCAGAGGGCGTTGTAGAGCAGCGGGGAGGACTTGTCGAAGACCTTCGTGATGACCACCGGCTTGTGCATCCGTTGCCCGGTCGGCTGGCCGCTCTGCACGTCGACGGGAGTCAGCACCTCGTGGGAGAACGCCTGGACGAGCACTTCGTCCTCGTGCCCCCTCTGGATGCCGCACTTGGCGGTGATGAGCCCCTGTTTTTCGCCCGTGATCTTGATGTACGCCGGAATCGGCATTTTCGTTTTCTCCTTTCTTATGCGTTTATGGGACGGCCCGTCTTATTCCTTGTCGAGCTTGCCGACCAGCGAGAGCGTGAAGAACGAACCCATGTACTTGAAGTGCGGCCGGACCGACATGGAGACCCGGTACCAGCCCGGCTCGCCATCGACGTCGGAGACGATGATCTGCGCCTCGCGGAGCGGACGGCGGCTGCGCACGGCGGCGGACGGGTTCTCCTGGTCGGAGACGTACTGCCCGATCCACTGGTTGAGCTCGCTCTCGAGCTCGCCCCGGTCCTTCCACGTGCCGATGTTCTCCCGCTGGATCACCTTGAGGTAGTGCGCCAGCCGGTTGATGACGAACATGTACGGCAGCTGCAGCCCCAGCTTGTAGTTGAGCTCGGCCGCCTTCCCTTCCTTGCTGTTGCCGAAGTTCTTGGGCTTCTGGACCGAGTTCGCCGAGAAGAAGGCGGCGTTGTCGCTCCCCTTGCGCATCGTCAGCGCGATGAAGCCCTCTTCCGCCAGCTCGAACTCGCGCCGTTCGGAGATGAGCACCTCGGTCGGGATCTTGGTCTGGACCGCGCCCATCGACTCGTACTGGTGCAGCGGCAGGTCCTCGACCGCGCCCCCGCCCATCGGCCCGATGATGTTGGCGCACCAGCGGTATTGCGCGAAGCTGTCGGTCAGGCGGGACGCGAAGGCGAACGCCGCGTTGCCCCAGGTGTACTGCTCGTGGCTGGCCGAGACGTCTTCCTTGTAGTTGAAGGTCTTGACCGGCAGCGTTTCGGGGCCGTACGGCAGCCGCAGCAGGAAGCGCGGCAGCGCGAGCGATACGTAGCGCGAATCCTCGGATTCGCGGAAGGAGCGCCACTTGGTGTACTGCGGCCCCTCGAACACCGATGCGAGGTCCTTCAGGTTGGGCAGCGTGTTGATGTCGGTGACGCCGAAGAAGGTCGGGCCCGCCGAGGCGATGAAGGGCGCGTGCGACATGGCGGCGACGGACGCCACGTACTGGAGCAATTTGATGTCCTGCGGGCCGGGGCCGAACTCGAAGTTGGCGACCATCGCGCCGTACGGCTTGCCGCCGAACTGCCCGTACTCGGCCGTGTAGGCGGTCTTGTACAACCCCGACTTGGTGATCTCGGGGGCGTCCTCGAAATCCTCGAGGAGCGCGTCCTTGGTCACGTTGAGCAGCTCGATCTTGATGTTCTCGCGGAAGTCGGTCTTGTCGACGAGATACTTGAGCGAGCGCCACGACGATTCGAGTTTCTGGAAGTCGGGGTGGTGGATGATCGCATCGAGCTGGAGGCTGAGTTTCTTGTCGATCTCGGCCACCATCTCGTCGAGAACCGCGTTCGAGATCTTGGCGCTCTCGCGGCCCGGTTCGAGCAGCTGCGCGATGAACGCCTCGACGCCCTTGCGGGCGAGTCCGTACGTCTCGTCGGAGGGCTTCAGCTGCGTGGCCTGGACGATCTCGTCGAGCAGCGACGTCTGCTCGAGCGTCTGGGTTTTGGATCCGCTCTTTTCCTGTTCGGTTGACATGGTTGGTCGCCCCCCCTTATCCTTCGATCCCGAGTTCTGCGAGCAGCTTCTTCCGTGCGTCCTCGTCCTTGACCAGTTCCTGGATCTTCTTGCGGAACTCGGGAACGTTGGACAGGGGGCTCTTGAGCGACTTGAGCGAATCGCGCAGCTCGAGCAGCTTCTTGAGCTCGGGTACCTGGCCGGCCACCGCCTCGGGGCCGAAATCCTTCATGCCGCCGATCTTGATGTTGACCGGCATCTCCTCGCCTTCCTTGCCGGAGAGGCGGTTCGCCACGTTGACGCTCAGGCCGAGCTTGTGCGACTTGAGCACGTCGTCGAAGTTGTCCTTGTCGATGTTGATCGGGTCGCGCTTCTCGAGCGGCCGGTCGTCGGGGGCGCCCGTGAAATCGCCCATCACGAGCAGCTTGAGCGGAAGTTCGACCTCTTCCTTCGCATCGCCGGTGGCGGGGCGATAGACGATGTTCACCCGTTCTTTCGGAGCGACGGATCCTTCCTTGGCCATGATTCCCTCCTTCTGACTGGCGTTAATGGTGCGTCGAACGGAGCGCAGGAATCTTTCCCGGCGCGTTTATCCGTTTTCGATCTCGAGCGTGGCGGCGAGGTCGAGCCGCGAGAGCCGGCCCCGCGCGGCGGCGACTTTTTCTTCGGGCACGCGGTCGGGGAAGGCGCGGTAGCCCGTGTAGGCCATCCGCAACCCCTTGACCGCCAGCGCCGGGTCGAACTCGTCGAGCCCGTGCCGCTCGATCGCCTCGACGACCTCGTCGAGCAACGGGATCACGGCGCCGGACGGGTCGGTGTCGAGCAGGACGGCGCAGAGCGCGAGGCGCCAGGCGAACCGGTCCCGGCCGGATCCCGTGGAGAGGTTGCGCTGGAGGCGGCGAACCCCTTCGGCCAGCCGCCCCTCGGCCGCCAGCAGCTTCGCGTCGCGGACCGCCTTCACCGTGGGGTCTTCGGCCGCGGCGCCGGAAGCGGAGGCGCTCCCGCCCGATGCGATCTGCGCCAGCCACGCTCTGGCCTCGTCGCCCGCCATCGGGCTGCCGTCGGAAAACGACAATTCGGGAAGGCCCGGCATGCGGGCCGCGAACCCCGCCGTCTCGGCGCGAACGGCGATCGCGGCCGCGGCGAAATCATCGCCCATCCGGCCGAGCGCGGCGTGCGTCTTGAACTGCAGGTCGAGCCAGAAGGGGCAATGGAGGATCGCCGCCTCGGCCGTCCCGACGAACGCCTCGTCCTCGCCCCGGTCCTCGAACCCCTTCAGCGTGAACGCCACCGAAGACGGCGGCGGCGGGAAGTCGGTGCGGCCGTTGCGGGCCGGGGGGAGACCGTCGATGGCCGTCCAGGCGGCGATCCGCACCAGGCGGTAAGGGAGCGGCGCGGACAACGCCGCGTCGCGCAGCGTGTCGGCCATTTCGCCCAACCGCGCCAGAAGCGGATCGAGAGCGGCCTCGGCCGCTTCCGGCGTGCCGACGTCGGGAAGCGCTTGCATCTCGCGGCCTGCGGAGACGGGCCGTGTCGACGGCTCGGACCCGGATGCGGGTGGCGCACCGGAAGCCGTCGACGCCTCCGGTCGGGCAACCGGCGGGGGCGGTTCGGGCGCCTTCGGGGGCGAGATTCCGACCAGGGTGTCGGCGAACGACCAGAAGGGCCGGAGCGACGGCGGTTCCTCGAGGTTTGCGGAGAGGAAGCGGTCGATCCGGTCGATGGCGTCGCGGATGGCGGACAGCCGCTCCTCGGGCATCGACGTCTCGCGCAGCGGCGCGAGGGCGACCTCGGACTTGTCGACCCACCATTCGATCGCCGCGATCCGGCCCCGCATCCGCGCCTTCGCGGGAAAGAGCGACTCCCAGTGGGTTTCGACCAGGTCGCCGTAGATCCCCAGCCCTTTTTCGAGCCCTTCGACCTTCTCGGTGTGGATCAGGGAGACGGCGAGGTAGCCGGCCACCAGGATGTCCTTGGATATTCCGGAGAGCACGTCGATCGAGAGTTGCCGGACCCGCGCCCAGTCGACGCCGCCCGACGCCGTGGGCGAAGACATCTTCTCGACCTCGGCCTGCAGCGCCTCGAACGCGGGGTCGTAGCGCGCGTCTACGCCGGCCGGCGAATCCGGCGAGATCGGTTCCATGCCCAGCATCGTCAGTTCCATGGTCGGGTCACTCCGTCGCTCGATGCCTGCCCGGCCCATAGCCGGGAGAAATCGCCGGGCTCGATCGCCCGGCGGAAGAAGAACAGTTCCGTTCTCTCCAGTCCGCCTCCCATGAAGACGACGCCGGGAGGGTCGAGGTTTCTTTTCTTTGCGGCCGCGGACCACCTCGCCGCCTGCACGGCCACGTCGTCGCCGGGCCCGTCGTCGATCGGAAGCGCTCTCCCGTCTTCAGGCCTCGGGGCGAACGCGGACAATTCGGGCAACGTGCGGAGCGCCTCGTCGAACGCCCCCTTGCATCCATCCCAGTCGGCCGACGGGATTTTCAGACCCCGCAACGCCTCTTCGAAAGCGGCCACGCCGTCGAACGACCGGGCGGCCAACCGCTCCATCGCGGCCCAGGCGCCCTCGAGGGCCAGCGGCAGCAGCTCCCAGCGGGACTCCCAGCCCGGAAGCGACCCGCAACCGGCGACGAGCAACGGATAGGGCCGACCGACGGCGTCTCCGCTGTCCCGGAGGATTCCGCAGGCGATGGCATCGCGCTGCCCTGCCCTGGCCCAGAACCGGTAGGACCGCATCGCCGCCGCGCCGGCTTCCTTCACCGCGACCGCCGGATACCCTTTCCCGGTCCATTCGGCCAGCGCGCCCGCAAGCGGGAAATCGTCGCCCACCCGGAAGTAGTCGCGCGCCGCGGGGTGCTTCCCGACGGCGGCGAAACGCCAGGTCAATTAAGGGCCCTTACTGCCAGCACTTCGCGATCGTCTTCGGCAACTGCCCCGGCAGCGCCTTCATCTGCCCCACGGCCGCCGCGTCGCCGCCGAAGGTGTAGTTCACGCGGATGTACTTGACGCCCATCTTCGCGAGATTCGCCGACTCGGCCGGGAAGTCGTTGGGGAAGAAGGTGCGCTTGCCACCCTTGAACTCCTGCAGGAATTCGGCGAAGCCCTGGTTGCCCGGATACTGCTTCGTCAGCACGGTCGTGCCCACTTCGATCTGGAACAGCACGTCGCCGCACTGGTCGGGGCTGTACTGGAACGTCTTGCTCGCGGGGAAGTTGTAGTTGACGATGCTCTGCGTCCCCGAGTTGCACGAAAGCTCGAGCCGCGTGCTCTGCGGCTTGACCTTGGCCTCGGGATTGGCGTCGGTCGGCAGCCCCTTGATCTGCACCGCGAAGCTGGTCTTGCCGGTGCTCCCCCGGTTCTCGGTGCTCTGCTTCAGGAAGGCGAAGAACGAGGGCTCGATCGGCACCGATCCGCCCATCGCCTCGCGGGCGAAGTAGCCGCGCTGGACCGACCAGCCGATCAGCGGCGCCGCCGCGCCCTTGACGAATTTCTGGACGGGGCCGTCCGGCGCCATCAGCTGCTGGATCGCCGCCGGCCCGCCGCCCTGCGCCTCTTTCATCACGTTCTGCTCCCACTGCGCCTGGAGCGCGCACGCCGCCTCGGCGCGGGTGTAAGCCCAGAAAAACTCGATCGGGCCGGAGAGCAGCTTCGCGAACAGGTCGTCCGGGGCGACCGACCCGCGCAACCGGACGACGGCGCCCTGGGCCGCGAAGAAGGGCGACTTGCCGGTCGCCGGGTCCTCGCTGAGCAGTTGCGTCGCCACCTGGAACGCCTGGTTGGAAGAACCCGCCACCGGCGCAAGCGCCGTGAGCGCCCCCTGGTATTCCTGGAACGCCTTGGGAGCCGCGCCGGGGTCGCCGGCCTTGCCGCCGTCGCTCCCGATCTTTTCCTCGATGCGGGCGAGCAGCTTCTTCCCTTCTCCCGTCGCCTTCGCGACCACGCCGGCCGTCCCCTTGCCGCGCGCGCCCTGCAGCCGGTAGAGCTGCCCGGCCCAGGCCGGCGCCCCCTCGGCCGCAACCAGCGGCTCGAGTTCGGCGGCCATTCTCTCGATCAGGGCGAGGTACGGCCCCTGCTCGGTCGCCATCTTGAGCGCCACCTGTTGCCACTCGGCCTTGTTCTTGAGCCGGGCCACCCCCTGCGGGAAGGCGACGCCGAATGCGTGCCACGCGTCGAAGCAGGCGCCGCGATACCACTTGTCGAGGTCGGCCCGCTGGTCGGCGAAGCGGCCCGCCTGGTCGGCGGCCCCTTCGACCTCTTTCGCGAACGTGTCGACCAGTTCCTTCCCCTTGCGGGTGAACGACGCCGGGACGGACGGCTCGCCGCTCCTTTCGAGCGTGCCGCCCCAGAAGGACTGCAGCGTCACGGAAGGGACCTCGCCGTGCCGGTCGACCCACGCCGCGATCCAGCGCAAGCCGGAACCGCGCGAGGCGAGCAGCTGGCGGAGCCACCCCTGGAGCTGCGCGACTTCCTTGCCGGCTTCGCCCGCGTCGGCGCGCCAGGTCAGGTAGCACAGGTAGAGATTGCCGAACTTCCGGCGCGACGCCTCGCCCAGCCCGGCCGAGCCGGAGACGTAGAGCGGCTGCGGGCGCTTGCCCAGGGCGTCGATATCCTCGCCGGCGGCGCGGGCTTTCAATAGGTTGATCCGCCGGGCCAGATGGCCGACGTATTGCCCCACGACGTCTTCCGGCGTGGCCGCCGATACGGACGCGACCGCGGAGCCCATCGTCTTGTCGAACGGCGTCAGCATCCCGTTCTGGAACTGGGCGCAATATTTCGCCTTGAGCGCCGATTCGACCTGGTTGCTCTCGTTGAGCCCGAAGCGGGGAATCCACCATTTCCGGTTCCGCTGTTCCATCGCCTGGATCGCCTGCGCGAAACGCTCGAGCGATGCCAGGTCGCCGGCCGCATCGCCCTGCAGCACAACCGGCTTCGAGAATTCGCGCGACGCACCCCGGATGGCACGCAGGTTCTTGACGAAGGAGAAACTCATGATCCCGCACATGGCCACGATGAAGAGCGCCCACGCCACGAGCCCCAGGTTGCGGGTCAGCGCGCTCCACTCGAGCGCGCGGCGCGTCGGGGCGAAGAGGTTCCGGTCGCGCGGCAGCACCTTGGCGAATACGTCGTGGAGGAAGAGGCCGCGATTCGTGCCGGGCTGGACCTCTTTCTCGCCGATCATCCCGAGCGCGGAGAGGAAGTGGGAGTAGGGCGTCCCCTCCTGCCTTCCGCTGCTGAAGTAGAGGCCGCGCAGCAGCGGCGTCTCCTGGTACGGGTTGGCCTGAAAAGCGCCCTTCATGAACGAGAGAAGGCCCGGGCGCAGGTTGGCGAACTCCTCGGGGAAGAGGAGCACGCCGGGGTCGGCGCCCCCCTTGTCCGGCTGGTTGAGCAGCAGCATCCGCAGGTTGCGCAACCGCTCGACGACGGTGTCGAGCACGCCCCCCGTAAACGCCTCGGCATCCTTGCCGCCGGCCTGGTTCACGACGCCCATCGGCTGGTCGAGCAACTTGTCGGGAAGCCGGTCGCAGAACTTGGTCATCCCCTGCACGAGGTCGCACTTGGTCACGAGGACGTAGACCGGGAAGGTGGCGCCCAGCGTCCGCATCAGCTCGTCGATCCGCCGGCGGAGCGTCTTGCCGTCCTCTTCCATCGTCTCGGGAGTCGCCTGCAGCAGCTTGTCTGCGGCAACCGTCACGAGCAGGCCGTGGATCGGCTCCTGCTTCCGGTATTTGACGAGGAGCGAGAGGAACTTCTGCCATTCGTCCTTGTCCCGCGCCTCGTCGACGTGGACGGCGTAGCGGCCCGCCGTGTCGAGCAGGATCGCCTGCTCGAAGAACCACCAGTCGCAGTTGCGCGTCCCCGAGATGCCCGAGACGCGCGTGGTCTCGGCGAACGAGGACGAGAGCCGCGCGCTGCCGATGGCCGTCGTCTTGCCGGAACCGCTCTCGCCGATCACCATGTACCAGGGAAGGACGTAGAGGGGGTTCCCCTTCTCGCGCAGATGAGACTTCTTGAGCGTCTCGACCGCTTCTTTCCAGCGCTGCTGGAGTTCGGACTGCTCTTCCTTTTCCTTGCCGGAGAGCGACTTGAGGTACGCCTCGTCCTGCGAGATGACCTCGGAGACGAACGCCTGCTCCCGCCTGCGCGCCATCAGCTTTCGCACGATGAACCAGCCGACAACCCCCGCTGCCAGGAGGACCAGCAGGAACATCGCCACCCACCAGGGCCAGTTGAGGACGAGGACGAGCCCGACGACCAGGAGCGCGACGAGCGCGATCCCGGCGCAGACGAGGACGACTTTCAGCACCTTCTTGAGCCCATCCCCCATTACGGCACCGCCTTCAGGAAGTTCTCGCCGACGCCGGAGAGGGTGAAGCGGTAGATGATCCAGAGGACGAGGAACAGGAGCACCGGGGCACCCGCGCCCACCAGCGTGGTCAGCGAGAAGCGCGACGCCTTCACCGGCCCCGCGGCCACGGTCTCGGCCGGGTATCCTTCCGGGAAAAGCTCGGAGCGCTCGAGCGCCGCCGCCCCCACGTTTCCGCCGAGGAGGATCTTGAGGTTGGAGCTTTTGAGCTGCTCGAGCAGGTATTCGTCGCCCTTGCCGCTGTACCGCCCCATGAAGCCGAGCGCCAGGACGAGATAGTAGACCTCGCGCACCTCGCGCTGCTGCAGCCCGATCCGGTTGAGCCGCTCGAACAGCTCCTCGCCCGCGTCGGTCGTGTTGAAATGGACCCGCTGGAGCTGCTCCCGCTGCCAGGAGCCGCGGTGCGTCCAGCCCGAAGAGAGGATCGCCTCGTCGACCCAGGCGCAGACCGCGAAGCGCGCCTCGTCGTAATCCTCGCGGGTGGCGGCCCCCTTGCGGACGACCTCCTCGCTTTTTGAAAGGAGCCGCGCGACGTCGGCCTTCACCTGCTCGAAAGGCGGCTGGTTCTTCGAGACCGTCCGCTGAAAATAGACGACGTACGCCATCAGTTCCATGAACCCGTCGGTGAGATGCACCCTTACGCCCCCCCTACCACCATGAGTTCCGCTTCGAGATCTTCCGGAGCGTTGTCCCAGTAAAGCGCGATGTTGTTCCCCTTGGCCACCTGCGCCCAGTGGTCGCTGTGGTGGTCGACGGAAAAGTAAAGCGTGTTGGCGCGGCGCGGCAGTTCCTGCGGCGGAAGCGGCAGGTGCGTCAGGCCGATCCCCGGCAGCGCCCGGGCGATCATCCGCGGCAGCATCTCGCGCGCCGCGACCTTGGCCACCGTGTCGATGGAGGCGAGCACTTCTTTCGGATCCTCGGCCGTCTTGAGCACGAGGAAGAACCGGTTGCGCCCCTCGAAGATCTGCGGACGCAGGTCGCTCGTGTAATAGGTGCCGTCGGAGAGGAGGCGGATGACGTATTCGGGGCCGGCGGTGATCTCGTCGAGCAGTTGCGTGACCAGTCCCTGTGCGGCCGAGAAACAGTCGTAGAGGTTCCGGTGGTCGTATTCGGGGAGCGACCGCGACTTGTCGGCCGATTCGCCCATCACGCTGACCCGCTCGGAAAAGGTGGAGAGTTCGCCGACGAGCTGCCGCAACAGCCCGTAGACCGCCCACGGGTGCACCTGCTTCGCCTCGGTCATGTGGAACAGCGCCGGCACGTACCGGTTGAGCGACCGGAGCGCAAGCAGGTAGACCATGTCGCGCGAGCCGAACTCGGCGTTCTGGACGCCGCGCTGCCGCTTGTATTCCTCGAGCTGGCGGGCACGGGCGAAGAGCTGGTCGCGGATCTCGCGCACGGCTTTCGAGAGGGCGGCGGAGGCCGAGAACGACAGGCAGGGCGGGGCGAACCGGTCGGAGAGGACGATCTCGGCGCCGGACCGCTCGACCTGCGCGACGGGCAGCAGGGTGTAGTCGCCGAGCTGCTCCTTCTCGGATTCCCAGAAGAAGCGAAGCACGAGCGAAAGACGGCGGGCGTTTCCGTCGGGACCGCCGGAATGGAGGTCGCGCACGGTCTCGGGGTCGGACGCCGCCGCGAAGCGGGTCGTGACGCCGGAGAATCCGGAGAGTTTTTCGAGCACCGTGACGTTCTCGCCCGCCGGGTTGAGCTTGCGCACCCCGACGTGGACGGGGAAAGGCTTTCCGCCGGAGATCCAGGCGTCCTCGAAGGAGCGCGGCTCGAGCAGCGCGTTGCCGGGAAACTGCGCGAATGTGCCGTCGGGAAAGAGGAAGGTGCCGCTGCGCAGCTGGAACGAGTGGGTGCCGAGCGCCGCCTGGTTGACCTCGACCGCGCCGGCGCCCCAGAAGTGGGGCGAGCCGTAGTCGAGAAGGGGGGCGAGGAGCGACTGGCACGCCAGGTCCTGCAGCTGGAAGTGCTGCGGCTGGAGGAAGAGCCCCTGGTGCCAGTAAAGCGGCTTGTGGACGTCCATGCTTTATCCGCCCTTTCGCTATTTGAGTCCGTCGGGGCCCAGGTTGAGGTCGATCGCGAGCGGCGCCGGCCGCGACACCTTGGAACGGCTCATGATGCCGCCGACCGTCTCGACGACCACCGGCACCGGATAGAGGCGCAGCACGTTCTCTTTCTTGACGCTGTAATACCCGGCGACGAGCCCGACGTATTTCGCGCCCTCGGCCCGGTCGAGCGTCTCGCTGATTTCCTGGCCCGGCTGGACGACGAACCGCTTGACCGCCGAGACGCTGCCGTCGAACTTGCCGCATTCGAGCAGCGTGGAGATGCCGTCGCGCTCGTCGGATTGCTGGTTGAAGGCATTGGGGTCGCGCAGGTGGTAGACGCAGACGAGCAGCGTGTGCGGGTCGCCCTTGAACACGTTGAGCTTCGGGTCGGCCTTCATGTGGAGCGAGATCGCCCCCTTCTCGTAGCGCCAGTCGGGCGGCGGCGCCGCGAGGGCGTTGAGGTCGGGCGGCGCGGGTTGCTGGGGCGCCGAGACGCCCGGCACGCCGCCGTTGCCGGAAGAAGGCGTCGCGACGGCACCCTTGGTCGTTCCGCAGCCGGATGAGGCGATGATGGTTCCGATCAGTATCAGCAGCGGGATCGCAGACCGATTCGTCATGATGAAGTCCTCCTGCCGGTTCCCGGCGAATAGCGTTTCTGGCATTCCTTTTCGAACTCGCGCAGCAGCTCTTCCCGGAAGCGCCCCTGGTCGACCCACTCGCGAACCGCCTTGAATCGGTCGGCATAGATGTCGAACTGGTCGGCCTTCTTGAGCGCGCCGAAACGCAAACCGCCGCCGGTGCCCTCGGCGATCGCCTCCGGAGAGAGTTCGGAGAGGATCTTCTCGACCTTGGCGTGCGACGCCGCGACAAACGCCTGGTGGGCCACGGAGAACGCCTCGCGGATCCGGTCGAGATACTGTTCGAGCGACTCGCCCCCCCGGTCGCCGGCAAGCGACGACCCGAGCAGGACGCGGATCGTCTCGAGCTCGGTATTCTGCCCCAGCAGCGTCGTATTGATCACCTCGACGACCTGGTTGAGCTTGTCGAACACCGTGTTGAGCGACCGCGCCAGTTTTTCGACCTGCTCGCCGCTCGCGAGGTCGGCCGCCGAAACCTTCGTGCCGAGCACGAGGGAAAAGAGGCGCGCGACCTCGGGCGATGCCGGGACGCCCGCGTCGGACGGGAACGGAACGGCCGGCGCCGGCCCGGCACCGCAGCCGGAATCGAAGGAGCCCGCCAGAAAACGGAGCGCCTCGACCCGCCCGTCGGGCGAAAAACCGGCGAACCACTCGTCGAGATAGGCCTCGATCCGGGCGGGCGCGCCCGCCGGGTCCTCGGCCTGGAGGGTGCGAAGCTGTTCGCGGAGCGCCTCGTTGGTCATCGGCGTCACCGCCTTCCCGGATCGCCCGGCTTGCGCGGAGGGAGGATGACCGTGGCCGCCATGTCGTATGGCGCGGGTTCGCTTTCGGCTGTCGGGACGGGCGGAGCGACAGGGGGCGGCGCCTGTTGAGCGGGCGGCGGCGGGGCGGCGGCCCGGGGCGGCGGCGCCGTCAGGATGACCGTCTCTAGCGTGATCTCTCCGGCATCGGCGGGTGCCGGGGCGGGAGGCGCCTTCGGGGGCGGCGGCGAAAAGACCATCGTCTTGTCGGCATCGAAGAATGCCCGCTCCGGGGGAGGAGCGGATGCCGGGGGAGGCGGTCGCACCGGTTGCCCGTGCATCCCGCCCGACAGGATCATCGTCGCCTCGAGATCGACCCGTGGCGGCGCGTGCACAACCGGCGGCGCAACGGGCGGCGGCGCAGGGGCGGCGAATACCACCGGGGGCACCGGGGCGGGTTCCGGCTCGACGCGCCATCGGTCGATCAGCGTTTCGAGGATTGCCCGGATGGCCGGATCGCCGGGGTTTTGAAGGGGCCGGGAGTCGGGCGGGATAACGGGCGGCGGCGAATCGGGCACGGACGCCGGGGACTCGTGTTGCAACTCGCATTCGGCCTGCCACGCTTCGGCCTCCGAACGGAATTGCGACATCTCGTCGAGCAGGCCGCACAACCGCGTTTCGAAGGCAGCGAGTCGCAAGGGGAAATCCGCATGGAAACCCTGTTTTACCAAATCGCCCATCCTTTTCCGTTTCCTGTGCGATGCGTACGCGGGGCAGAACGGTGCAAAGGATATTACCAATTGGAACGATGTGAAAAATCTATCGTATGGGGCAGTCCAAGTCAATGCGCCGTGCGGAAAACGACGTTACGGCGGCATGGAGATGCACGGTTCGAAGGGAGGGGGAAAAACGGGAAAATCAGCCGGCCGGCGTCTCCACCAGCGCCCGCAGCGCAGCCAGGTTGACGAGGTCCATCTCGTACTCGTCGACACCGTCCTTGGGGGTTTCGAGGATGAGCGGCAGTTCGCGGAAAACGGGATCGTTGACGATGTGGCGGAAAGCCTCGATCCCCAGGCAGCCGCGGCCGATATGCTCGTGCCGGTCCACGCGGCTTGAAAGACCGGACTTCGAGTCGTTGATGTGCCACATCCGGACGAGCGGCAGGATGCCGAACGTTTCGAGCTCGCCCTTGAAATCGGCCCACCGGCCGGCGTCGGAGAGGTCGTGCCCGGCCTCGAACAGGTGGGCGCTGTCGAGGCAGACCGCGACATCGGCCGGGTTGCCCGCCCCGTCGAGCATCCGCCGGAGCTGTTCCATCGTCTTGCCGAGCGACGCGCCCTGCCCCGCCGTGTTCTCGAGCAGGAGCGAGACGCCCGCGGGAAACTTCCCGAACGCCTTCAGGCCGGAAGTGATCCGGGCGATCCCGACCTCTTCCGGATCGTCGCCGGGGGAACCCGGGTGCATCACGAGATACGGGATGCCGAGCAGGGCGGCGCGCGACGCCTCGTCCTCGAGGGCGTAGAGCGAGCGGGTGCGGACATCCTCCTTTGCGGAGGCGAGGTTGATCAGGTAGGCGCAGTGAACGGCCACGGTGCGGATGCCGGTGCGGGCCGTCTCGGCCCGGAAGGTGTATGCGTCGTCGGGCTCGATCGCCTTCCCTTCCCAGCGCTGGCCCTGCTTCGAGAAGATCTGGACCACGTCGGCGCCGACCTTCACCCCGCGCTCCGGCGCGGTGGCGACGCCGCCCGCGATCGAGACGTGGGCGCCCATCGCCGGCTTGCGGCCCGGGACCGGAGTCACTTTTTCCGTTCCAGGCGGTGGCACAACCGGCAGTTCTTGGTGCGGAGCGGGTGCTTCTTCCCGCCTGGCCCTTCCTTCCCCATCTCGGGGGCGAGCCCCTTGTCGGTCTCCTTGACCATCGGCGGCATCGGCGGCGCCCCGTCCTTCGGAGCCGCCCGATCGTGGCAGGAGAGGCAGTATTCGTCGGCCTTCGCGCGATCCTCGATCCCGATCGCCGCCATGTGCGCCGGAATCCGCGGGATGAACCGCTCCTGCCCCTTCGTCGACAGGTACGCCAGGAACCCGACGATCGCGACCGCCGGAATGATGAATGCGAGATCCCGCTTCTTGATCATCCTTGTCACGCCCCCGCTTTCTTCTTGACCCGCAGGACGCACTCGCCCCGCCCCTCGCCGCGCGTCCCCTCGAAACCGAGGTCGCACCCCATCGCGCCTTCCCACGTGCCGTGGTCGACCGCCCTCGCCACCCGGCACAACGTCTCGATTTCTTCGGGCGGAAGCCCCATGTCGCGCCACTCGTCGACGAGCGGGCACCCCGACATCGCGATCACCACCTCGTCGTCGCACTCGGAGACGATCCTCGGCGCGAACTGGTACTGCTTGACCGGGTCGGGCGCCGCGAACTCGGCCGCCGCCTGCCGGAGATCGCCGCCGCGCGCTCCGGCGGAATAATTCCTCGTCGATTTCTCCCGGCCATAGTTGAAGATCGCCTCGCTCATCAAGTCGATCGCCTGCGGTTCGCCCAGCCGGTTCTTGAGTACCTTGAACAGGTGCGCGTAGACCGCAGCGCGCTGCCTCGTGGCCTGCGCCACCTTTTCCGCAGTATCGGACATGGGAGGACTCCGTTTGTCTTGATTGTAAAAATTCATTGTAACGCGATTCTTATTTCGTATCTTCCTCCGGTTTTTTTCATTTAAACTGATCGAGTAGGGCAGGCAGCCCCGTTCGAATGGCGGTGTTCACATGAAACAGGTCACCGTGTACCAGGTCGATTACGTGCGAAAGACCCGGATTCCGGTCGGATGGGTCACCGAACGGCGAAGCAAGGGACGCCACGACAACCTGATGGGACTGGTCCGGCTGGCCCGGAAACTTTATGCCTCGACCCCCCAGGACGCCTACCGGATCGTCATCGACTCGCGGGAAGCGCAACTGGCCTAGCCCCGCCCCTGCGGCTGCGGATCGTGTTGACGACGTCCGGAAATCCGCCCCCTTGTTCACAGTCCCGGGTCGCTCCCCTCTCCGCTTGATTATCCTTTCCTGATCTCACTTGTGGCAGGCCGTGCACAGGTCGGGCGGGTTCTGTCTCTTCATCCGCAAATCCGGCCAGGCGTCCCCGCCGGACCCGTTTGACGAAGTGTACGGCGACCCGTGCGGGTCGTGGCAAGTGCTGCAGGTAAATCTGTATCTGATCGGTCCCTGTCCCAGATATCCGTTGGTGAAGTCGCGCGACCCGTCGGCGAAGTCGGGGAAGAACGGGAGCGGCGATGCGGGGTTGTCGAAAGCCGCCGGATTCGCATCCGCGAGGGTGGGGTAGCGGGAATCGGTCGCCGCGAGGTGGCACGCCTTGTTGCAGTAGCTGTTTGCGTCGTCCGCGTCTGCGTAGACGTTCGGCGCCACGTTGTCCACGCGCGCCCGGTACCGGACGAGCGGGTTCACGGGCGTGCCGTAGCCGCCCGTGTTGTCGTCCGGAAACACGTTGAACCGGATGACCGCGTTGCCCGCCGCCATCCGGTTGACGGGGTCGGTCCGGACGAGAAGCGCGTTTCCGCTGCCGTGCGGGGCGTGGCAGTGGATGCAGCCGACGCCGTTGGCGCGGTGGCGGCTTGACGCGACCAGCGCGAGGCTGATGAAGGTCCGGCCGGGGCGTTGAGCTGGTCCTCGAAGTGGCACATGACGCACTCGTCGCTGGTGCGGGCGATCCCGGACGGGTAGTGGCAGGCGAGGCAGTTTTCGGTACTGCCCGGGAAGCGGAGCGCGGTGTCGCCCGTCGTCAGCCCGCGCAACGGGTGGCTCGAGTTGTCGGCGAGATTGGCCGGGCCGGGCGGCCGGATGCCGCGGTCGAAATATTGCCCGACGTCGGGCGCGACCCGCAGGGCGGTCGCCGAAGCGGGTGCGGATTCCGGCCCTTCGAGACCGGTGTTGTCGACCGACGTCAGGACGTAGTGATAGGTCATCCCAATACAGGTTGCAGGCGGATGCGCCCGGGGGGATTGCGGACCATGCGACGGTCACCCGGAGGGTGCCGGCCGTGGCGGTCACGCTCCCCGGGGGATCCGGCGGCAGGACGACCGGGGCGGGCGGCGCCACGCCGTTGTCCGCGCTCCCGCCCCGAAATATTGCTACGCGTCATGATCTCCTCCTGAATACTGCAAAAACGTCCGCCATTATCCACGCAAAGGCGTCCCGCGTGAACCCACCTTCTTGATCGGCTGGCACGGTTGTTGACTTCTCTTCGCGCAACTCAACCCGAAGGAGGTCGCACCATGCGGCTGCATTACGTTCTGAACCACGGGGGAACCCCCGAAAGCAAGCTGGCCGAGGTCGAGGTCCATTTTGAAGAAGGTCTTTTGGCCGGACTCAAACTGGTCGGCTGCTCGGTCTGGCGGTCCAAGAAGGGCGAGGCGCCGACAGTGCTCGTCCCGTCGCGCTCCTACGCGACCGCGGGCGGCATCCGCTACTTCGAACTGCTCCGCGCGTCCGAAGAGGGCACGGGGCCCAACGACCCGGCGGCCAAGATCATGGTTCGGAAATTCAAGGATTACATCAAGGACGAGTACCAGCGTATCGAGGCGCTGCCCGCCGAACCCGCGAAAGAGGGCAGGGGCGCGAAAGTTGCGGCGGGGTAAATCGCAAGGACCGGCAAGGCTGCCCGCGCGGCGAACCCAATTCCGGGGGAACAGGCGCGGGCGGCTTGCCCGGTCCGGGGCTGCAGCATAATTCGCGGGTCGGGGTCAGACGAGCATTTGGTAGGGGTCTACGTCGGCTTCGAGCCGCACGCCGTGCCGACGAACCGCGTCGCGCAGTGGGCGCAACAGTTCCGGGAAGACGTCGGCCACGGGGAAATCGACCGGCATCTTGAGCAGGATCTGGAACCGGTACAACTTTTTAACGCGGGCGATGGGTGACGGCGCGGGACCGAGCAACCTGACATCATGTGCCGCGAGCGCCTCCGAAAGCGCGACCGCCACGAGCGCCGATGCGTCGCGCACCCGCTCTTCCTTCACGCCCCACAGGCGCAGCAGCATCATCCGGCCGAACGGCGGGTATGCGAGCGCCTCCCGCGTCGCCAGTTCCTCTTTCATGAATCCGAAGAAATCGTGTTCGGCGATCCGGTGCAGGCAGCTGTTGTCGGGCGAGAGCGTCTGGATCAGGACCGTGCCCGGCCGGTCGCCGCGGCCGGCCCGTCCGGCCACCTGGGTGAGGATCTGGAAGGTGCGCTCGGATGCGCGGAAGTCGATGAAGTTGAGCGAGGCGTCGGCATAGAGGACGCCCACGAACGTCACCTCGGGGAAGTCGTGCCCCTTCGCGATCATCTGGGTGCCGACGAGGATGTCCACCTCGCCCCGGTGCATCCGGGCGAGCACGTCGCTGGCAGCGCCTTTCGTGCGTCCGACATCGGAATCGAGCCGCGCCACCCGCGCTCCCTCCCACCGTTTCTCCGCCCACGCCGCCAGCCGCTCGGTGCCAAGCCCCATCTGGGCCAGCTTGTGCCCTCCGCACGTCGGGCACGCATCGGGCGCTTTCTGCCGGCCGTGGCAATAGTGGCACAAGAGGGCGTCATACTCCTTGTGGAAGGCGAGCGAGACCTGGCAGTTGGAGCACTGGATCGTCGATGCGCAATCGAGGCACGACAGCACGGGAGCATATCCGCGACGGTTGAGGAACAGCATCGCCTTCTCGCCGCGCGCCAGCGTCTCCTCGACCGCGGCTTCGAGCTCGGGCGAGAAATAACGGTCGGCGCCGCGGCGGCCGACCTGGTTTTTCAGGTCGACGATCCGGATCTCGGGAAGCGTGCTGTCGCCGATCCGCTCGGGCAGCTCCAGCAGCGTCGCAGCCCCCGTCTGCGTCATCCGGACGGCCTCCGCCGACGGCGTCGCCGAGCCCAGCAGCACCGTCGCCCCCTCGATCGCCGACCGAAGCAGCGCGAGATCCCGCGCCTGGTAGCGGATCCCGTCCTCCTGCTTGTAGGCGGCGTCGTGCTCCTCGTCGACCACGATCAGCCCGAGATCCGGGAACGGGGAGAATATGGCCGACCGGGCGCCGACGCAGAGAAAGACCTCGCCCGCCCGCACCCGGCGCCACTGGGCGGTCCGTTCGGCCGGCGTCAGCTGGCTGTGCAGCACCGCGACGCCGTCGCCGAAACGCGACCGGACGCGGCCCAGCAGCTGGGGCGTCAGGACGATCTCGGGAACGAGGAAGATCGACTGGCGCCCCTGCGACCGCACCATCTCGATCGCCCGCAGGTACACCTCGGTCTTGCCGGAACCGGTGATCCCGTGCAGGACGAACGTTGCCGCGGCGTGGTCGCGGATCGTGGCGCCGATCGCATCGAGCGCGGCGTGCTGCGCGGGCGTCGGATCCAGCGTCCCCGCGAGATCCGGGAGGTGGGTGTCGGAGAGGCCGACCACCTTGTCGCGCACCTCGGCAGCCGCCAGTCCGCGCAGGACCATCCGCTTCGCCACGTCGGCGCCGCCCGGAACCTTCGCCGACAGGGCGGCGGACGACAACGCGCCCGCCTCGCGGAGCGCCGCCGCCACGAGTTTCTGCTTGGGCGTCATCGTCGCGTCGACCGCATCCGGGGCAACCGAGTAAAACGTCTCGGTGCGCGGGGTCGACGGGGCATCGTGGCGGGCGAGTCCGCGCGGCAGCGCCGTGCGCAGCATCTCGCCCAGCGGCGCGAGACAGGCGCGCGCCGCCCGCCCCAGGAACGCGAGGTGCCGCCCGGTGATGTACGGCTCTTCATCCAGGAACGCGATCACGTCCTTCGCCGCGTGGCCGTCGAGCGCCGACTCGTCGACGACCGCCGTCACCAGCCCGGTCAGCTTCTGCCGGCCGAACGGCACCAGCACCCGGACGCCGACGCGCGCCCGCACCTCCTGCCCCGCCGGGACGCGATAGGTGAACGGCTTGTCGAGCGGTAGCGGCACCGCCACCTCGACGTATTTTTCGTCACTCGGGAAAAGGGATCTCATCGTGGGTGGCATTGTACCGCGAGGCGGGGTGCGAACAAGCGGAGCAAAGAAAAACGCCCCGCTCGGGATGAGCGGGGCGCGGGAATCATCAAAGTGGTGGAGGAGAAGAGGATTGAACTCTCGACCCCCACGTTGCGAACGTGGTGCTCTCCCAGCTGAGCTACTCCCCCACCTTATGAACGGTACATTTTCCACGACCGCACAACCCGTGTCAAAGGGAAATATGCCGAAACATCGTTCTAAATATTTCCGGGGGATCTGCCGATAACCATTACAAACCACGAACTCCGGAGCGAGGCGCCCCATGGTCGATGAAAACGAAAACCACCAAGGCGGACATTGCCAGGGCGCGCAGGAATCGGCCGACCCGGGCACCGCACCGGATGACGGTTTCACCACCCGAAAGCTGGCGCTGCTCAACCGGATCAGCAACGCGGTCCTGCAGGAATCGCCGATCGAAGAGGTGATGGACCAAGCGCTCGAAGGAGTCTGCACCCTGCTCGGAACGCCGCGGGCGACCGTCCGGCTATTCGGCACGGTCGAAAATATCTTCGAACACCGGATCCTCGGTTTCCCTTCCGTCGGCGACCTGCTCCCTTCGATCGCATGCCCCCGCACCGGGAAAAAACTTTATGCCGACGGCCAGCCGATGCTGGTCTGGAACGTCCGGGAGTGCATTCCTTACCGGGGACGCCCCGAGGCGCTCGAATCCGTCCGGATGGGCGCCTTCCTCGGAGTCCCCATGATCGCCCGGGAAGATTTCCTGGGCGTCCTTTTCATCGATCGACCCGAACCGCACCGGTGGCAGAATTGGGAAGTCTCGGCCGCGGAATCCGTCGCCCGCCAGATCGCAATCGCGATTCGACACGCGAATTTTTTCCGGGACCACGAGGAACTTTCGGGAAAGCTGGTCGCCCTGCTCAACAACATGCCGGGCACCGTCTACCACGCCGACCAGGACGGGCGCTTTTCGCTGGTCGGAGACACCATCCTCGGAATCTCCGGACGACCCGCGCAAGAGTTCCTCGATGGCGATATCCGTTGGGCGGACCTCGTGCTCTCCGAAGACCAGGCGCGGGTGACGCAGGAACTCTCCGACGCCGTCCGGCTTCACCTTCGAAGCTTCCGGATAGAATACCGGGTCCGGCATCGGGACGATGGCATCCGGTGGGTCGCCGACCGGCACCAGCTCTCTTACGACGCAGCGGGAAAGCCGTCCGGGATGGACGGCCTGCTGCTCGACATCACCGACCGGAAACAGGCCGAAAGCGAAACGGCGCGCACCGGGCGCGCGCTCCGGGAAAGCGAGGAACGGTACGCCCTCGCCTTGCGCGGTTCGAACGACGGGATCTGGGACTGGAACGTCCACACGGGCGAAGTCTATTTCTCCCCCCGGATGAAGGAGATGCTCGGCTACGGGGCAGACGAGATTGCGAACCAGATCGACGAATGGACATCCCGCATCCACCCGGACGACTTCGACCACGTGATCGCCACGCTCCATGACCACCTTGCGAAGAAGACCCCGACGTTCGAAGTGGAATACCGGTTGAAGCACAAGGACGGCGGTTACCGGTGGATCCTCGCACGGAGCGTCTGCCTCGAGGACCCCGGCGGCGAACCGTACCGGATCGCCGGATCCCACACCGACCTGACCGGTCACAGGCAACTGGAAGGCGACCTGCTCCATGCGCAGAAGATGGACGCCGTCGGGCAGCTCGCAAGCGGCATCGCCCACGACTTCAACAACATGTTGACCGCCATCCGCGGATACGCCTACCTCCTCATGCTGCGAAGCGAGAAGCACCCGGAGAGCCAGCGTGAGATCGAGGAGATCATCAAGGCAAGCGACCGCGCGGCCAGCCTGACGCAACAGTTGCTGGCCTTCAGCCGGAAACAGGTTCTGCAGATGGTCGTCACGGATATGAACGCGATCGTCGCAGGAATGGAGCCGATGCTCCGGCGCCTCATCGGCGAGAACATCGACCTGGTCTCCATCCTCAAGCCCGGTCTCTCGCAGGTGCGGGTAGACCGGGGCCAGTTCGAGCAGGTCATCATGAACCTGGTCGTCAACGCGCGCGACGCGATGCCCGAAAACGGCGGGATGCTCCTCGTCGAAACGGACGACCTCCCTACGGGCGACGTCGTGATCCAGGTCACGGACAACGGACACGGCATGGACGACGAGACGCTGGCTCGAACCTTTGAACCGTTCTTCACGACCAAGGAACCGGGCAAGGGCACGGGCCTCGGACTTTCGACCGTCTACGGGATCGTGAAGCAGTCCGGTGGCGACATAACCGTCAAGAGCCGGCCCGGCACCGGAACGACCTTCCGCATCGTGCTGCCGGCCCTCCGGGGGGAAAGACCCGAAACCGGGAGGGAAGAAACCCGGAACGCCAGCCCCGGCGGGCGGGAGACGCTCCTCCTCGTCGAGGACGAGGAGGTCGTCCGGCGGCTCGTCGCCGAGATCCTGCAGGAAGCGGGCTATACGGTGCTCCAGGCCGAAGACGGCGAGAAGGCGATGGCCCTCGCGGGGAAGCACGCGGGACCGATCCACCTCCTGCTCACCGACGTGGTGATGCCCCGGATGGGGGGACGCGCCCTTGCCGGCGCCGTGTCCGGGCTGTTGCCCGAGACGCTTGTCCTCTACATGTCCGGATACACGACCGAGGCGGCGATCCGGGACGGGGTGGCACAGGACGGCATCGCGTTCCTGCAGAAACCGTTCACGCCGGACAGCCTGGTCCGGAAGGTGCGCGACGTGCTCGACAGGCGAAATCAAGGCGGGGCCCCCTGACCGCCCGCAAGGCGTGTTATTTCTGTTGACAGGAGCCGCGATGATTTTACAATCAGGATAGCAGTACTAAACGGAGGGTTTACCCGACAGCACCGTGCTCGACATCGGCGCAAAGATCAGGCACCTCCGGCAGATCAACGGTCTGGCCCAGTCCGACATTGCCGAACGTGCCGGTCTCACCAAGGGCGCAATCTCCCAGATCGAGCGGAACATCTCCTCCCCTTCCGTCGCCACACTGTTCGAAATCATCGCCGCCCTCAACGAAACGCCCTCCTCCTTCTTCGCCGACGACGACGAGGAAAAGGTCCTCTTCCGAAGATCCGAGGCGCTCCCTTCCGACCTCTCCGGCTACGAGCGGTTCGGCACGCTGCTGCCCAAGAGCCGCCGCCGCTCCGTCACCGCGTACAACGCCGTCATCCGCCCCGGCCGCGAGCCGATACCCGAGCAAGCGCAGGAAGGCGAGAACTACGTATTCGTGGTCAACGGCCGGCTCGGGTTGCAGATCGGCAAGGCGGTCTATTCCGCCCGCAAGGGGGACAGTTTCTATTTCGGCGGCGAGAGCGGCTTCACCTTCTTCAACAAGGGGAAGACGCCCGTCGAGTTCCTGTGGGTCAAGGCCAACGCGGGTTGAGTGCCCGCATTTCCCGCCCCGCGACGTCGCGAGGCGGTGGAGACGGACGTGGATACAAGGCGTCGCGAACTTCGGGCGACGCAGGCGTAGCCGACACTACGTCGAGGAGCGCGGAGAGGCGCAACGAAGTAGACATGCCCGTATCCGCCGCCGCAGCAGTCGGGTGACGAGAAATGCGGGCCAGGAGGGTCATGGAAACGAAATCCGGTGAAGACTCACTGACGCTGGCGGCAGGCGCCGCAGAGAGTTCCGACGCCTACGATCCGCCGTGGCCGCGCGTCACCGAGCGCGAGTGGAACGACTACCGGTGGCAGATCGCCAACCGGGTGACCGAGGTTTCGCAACTCGCGGCGCTCCCCGGGTTCGACCCGGCCAACCGCGACCTGCTGCGGCGCGTGACCGGCCTCTACCGGGCGGGCATCACCCCCTATTACCTGTCGCTCATCCGGTTCGACGACCCCGCCGATCCGATCGCGCTGCAGGCGATCCCCGCCATCGAGGAGTTCACCGACGTCGGGCTCGACGACCCGCTCGACGAAGAGAAGGACATGCCGGTGCCGGGGCTTACGCACCGCTATCCGGACCGTTGCCTGATGGTCGTGACGAACTTCTGCTCGATGTACTGCCGCCACTGCACCCGCCGGCGCCTGGTGGGCGGCAGCGAGACCATCGTCCCCCAGAAGCAGATCGACGACGCCATCACCTACATCGAGCGCGCTCCTGAAGTGCGCGACGTGCTGATCAGCGGCGGCGATCCGCTCGTGCT
>JANXQJ010000133.1 GCA_025356865.1 Deltaproteobacteria bacterium
CGGGTGATGATCAGCATTCGTCGTGTCCTTCCTCCTGCGACATGATCCGCTCGAGGCGGCGCGATTCGTCGACGACCCGTTCGAAGAGTCGGACGATGGCCCCGTCGTCGAGCGGGCCGGGGTTCTCCGCCTTCATGCGGACGAAGATCCGTTTCTCCCGCGATGGGTCGAAAACGGGCAGCCCCATCCCCTTCTTCAGGTGGCCGATCTCGAGCGCCAGCCGGGCCCGTTCGCTGAAGATGCGAAGGAGCACGTCGTCGAGCAGGTCGATCCGTTTGCGGACTTCGTTGATTTCCAATTTTGCCTCGGGTTCAGGTCCGGAACGTTTTCGTGACTTCGTTGAGTTTCCCGATCACGTCCGACATTTCGGCCACCGCGTTCATCGATATCTGCATGTGTCCGGCAAGCGTCCCGATCGATGCGGATACCTCGCGGATGGTCCGGGCGACCTGGTCGCTGGAAACCGTCTGCTGCATCGTCGCCTCGGAGATCCGGCTGCTGGCCTCGGTGGTCATCTCGATGTTCCGGATGATGTTCTCGAAGGCGCCCGCCGACCGGTTGATCGATTCGGCGGAATGTTCGGCGTCGCGTGACCCCTGCTCGGTTGTGCGGATCGAACTGTGGATCGCCGAGCGGATTTCCGAGACGATCGCCTGGATCTCCTCGGTGGACTCCTTCGTTTTTTCGGCCAGGCGTCGCACCTCGGAGGCCACGACGGCGAAACGGAGCCCTTGATCCCCGGCCGCGGCGGATTCGATGGCCGCGTTGAGGGCGAGCAGGTGCGTCTGGGCCGCGATCTCCTGGATGATGTCCATCACCTTCCCGACCTCGTGCGATTTCTCGCCCAGGAAATTGCCCTGGGTGGCGATCTCGGAGACGCGTTCGCGCAGCTTCTTGATGGCATCGACGCTGTCGCCGACGAGGACGGTGCCGCTTTGGGCCATCCGGACCGTCTGGAGGGCCGTGCTCTTGACCGCTTCGGCGTTTCCGGCGATCCCGCGGGAGGTTGCGCTCAGTTCCTCGACGCTGTCGGTGATCTGGGCGATCGAGGCGGCCTGCAGGTCGGCGTCGGCGGAATCGTTCCGGGTGGCGTCCATCACCCTTGCGGAAAGGTGGGTGAGCCGATCGCTTGCCTCCTGGATTCGGCCGAGAATGCCGCAGAGGGTGTCGGCCATCGTGTTGACGCCGTGGGCCAGTTCACGAAGTTCGGGTGGCCCCTCGATCTGGACCCGGCGGCGCAGGTCGCCCTCGGCGACCACCTTGGTGGCTTCGACGACGTGCCTGAACGCCTTGGTTATGGGGGCGCCCATCCAGTAGGAAATCCACAGGCAGCCGAGCAGGATGGCGAGGGAACCGTACATGGAGATATAAAGGATGCGCTTCATCTCGGCGCGGACATCCTCGACGTAGATGCCCGATCCGATGATCCATCCCCATTCGGGGGTCAGCTTGACGTAGGAAATCTTGGGGACCGGTTCCTTCTCGCCCGGCTTGGGCCACATGTAATCGACGAACCCTGCGCCGTCGGCCTTGACCGCTTCGACGAAGGCCACGAACAGTTTTTTCCCGTGCGGGTCCTTGAAGTCCGCAAGGCCCTTTCCCTCAAGGTCGACCATGTTCGGATGCATGATCATCCGCGGTTCGAGGTCGTTGATCCAGAAATAGTCCCCGTTTCCGTATCGGAGGGTGCGGACGGCCTCGCGCGCCTGCAATTTGGCCTGTTCGAGGGAGAGCGTCCCTTTTTCGGCCTGACGGACATAGGCGTCGACGACTTCGTGGGCGACTTCGACCAGCTGTTTCGTTTTCTGGTATTTGGCGTCGTACATGTTTCTCCGCATCGACGGATAGAGCCACGCCAGCACCGAGATGAAACAGAGAATGATGACGACGCCCTGCGCCGCGATCCGCGTCGACAACCGCATATTGGAAAACATACTTTTCTTCTCCGGGGAAACCGTGTTTGTTTTTTGGACTATAGCCTTTTTACCTTATCGGCAAACGAAAAGGATAACTTCACCGCCCAAGGGAAAAAAGTGGCGGAAAGAAAAATGGTTGACGTAAAACAGGAATGGCACTAGTCTATAGATTAGATAGACCAACGGGGGTGCCAGATGTCGAACGAAACGAACCAGCCACGCAAGCCGGGCCTTTCCACGCTTTCGCTTCACGCCGGGCAGCTCCCCGATCCGGCGACCGGATCCCGGGCGGTCCCGATCTACCAGACCAGTTCCTACGTCTTCAAGAGTTCCGACCACGCGGCAAACCTGTTCGGGCTCAAGGAGCTGGGAAACATCTACACGCGGCTCATGAACCCGACCACGGACGTGTTCGAGCAGCGCATCGCGGCGATCGAAGGCGGAAGCGCCGCACTCGCTTTTTCCAGCGGGCAGGCCGCCGCCGCATTCGCGCTCCTCAACATCACGCAGGTCGGCGACGAGATCGTTTCGGCGAACAACCTTTATGGCGGCACCTATTCCCAGCTCCACTACTCGTTTCCGAAGGTCGGGCGCAAGGCGATCTTCGTCGATTCGACGAAGCCCGAGGCATTCCGGCGGGCGATCACCCCGAGAACGCGGGCGATCTACGCGGAGACGATCGGCAACCCCGGCCTCAGCGTCCCCGATTTCGAGGCGATCGCGAAGATCGCCAATGAGGCCGGCGTGCCGTTCCTGGTCGACAACACCGTGGGGATCGGGCTGGTCAAGCCGCTCGATTACGGCGCCGATCTCCTGACGCTCTCGGCGACCAAGTTCATCGGGGGCCACGGAACCTCGCTCGGCGGGGTCATCGTCGACGGCGGGAAGTTCAACTGGGGCAACGGGAAATTCCCCGAATTCACCGAGCCGGATCCCAGCTATCACGGCCTGAAGTATTGGGACGTATTCGGCAACTTTCCCGGCTTCGGAAACGTCGCGTTCGCTTTCAAGGCACGCCTTCAATGGTTGCGCGACTTCGGCGCCTGCATCTCGCCATTCAACTCGTTTCAGCTGCTGCAGGGACTCGAGACGCTCCCGCTCCGCATGGTCAGGCATTCCGAAAATGCCCTCGCTGTGGCCCGGTTCCTCAAGGACCATCCGCAGGTCGCCTGGGTCAACTACCCGGGGCTCGAGGAGAACGTCAACCACGCGGTCGCCAGGAAATACCTGAAGGACGGCCATTACGGCGCGCTCTTGGGATTCGGCATCAAGGGCGGTCTCGAGGCGGGAAAGCGGTTCATCAATTCGGTGAAACTGCTTTCGCACCTGGCCAACATCGGCGACGCGAAGTCGCTCGTCATCCACCCGGCCTCGACGACCCACCAGCAGCTGACGCCCGAAGAGCAGCAGGCGACCGGGGTGACGGCCGATTTCATCCGGCTCTCGATCGGGCTCGAGGACATCGAAGACCTCAAGGCCGATTTCGACCAGGCGCTGGACGCCGCAAGGATGGCGCCATGAGCAGGATATTCAGCGACAATTCGCAGTCGATCGGAAACACGCCCCTGGTGAGGATCAACCACCTCACGGAAGGGGCGAAGGCGACAGTCCTCGTGAAGGTCGAGGGGCGCAATCCCGCCTACTCCATCAAGTGCCGCATCGGGGCGAACATGATCTGGGACGCCGAGAAGCGGGGAATCCTGAAGCCGGGCGTCGAGATCGTCGAGCCGACCAGCGGCAACACCGGCATCGCGCTGGCGTACGTCGCGGCGGCGCGCGGCTACAGGATCACCCTCACGATGCCCGAGACGATGAGCATCGAACGCCGGAGGGTGCTTGCGGCACTGGGCGCAAACCTGGTGCTGACGCCGGGCGCCGACGGGATGAAAGGGGCGATCGGCAGGGCCGAGGAGATCGCCGCATCCGACCCGGGGAGATGGTTCCTGCCGCAGCAGTTCAAGAATCCGGCGAATCCCGAGATCCACGAGAAGACCACGGGGCCGGAAATATGGAACGACACCGACGGGGCCGTCGACGTCATCGTCTCCGGCGTCGGCACGGGCGGCACGA
The DNA here is from genome assembly GCA_025356865.1 of Deltaproteobacteria bacterium. Taxonomy (GTDB): domain Bacteria; phylum Desulfobacterota; class Deferrimicrobia; order Deferrimicrobiales; family Deferrimicrobiaceae; genus JANXPS01. The sequence goes on from JANXQJ010000133.1 coordinate 3,987, forward strand.
TCACCGGCATCTCGCGCTACATCAAGAAGACCCGGGGCAAGTCGATCATCTCCGTCGCGGTGGAGCCGGCGGAGAGCCCGGTCATCTCGCAGACGCTCGCGGGCGAGCCGCTCCGGCCCGGCCCGCACAAGATCCAGGGGATCGGCGCCGGCTTCATTCCCGACACGCTCGACCTGTCTCTCGTAGACCGCGTCGAGCAGGTGACCGGCGACGAGTCGATCGAGATGGCTAAACGGATGGCGAAGGAAGAAGGGCTCCTGGTGGGCATCTCGAGCGGGGCGGCCGTAGCGGCGGCCGTGCGGCTTGCGAACCTCGACGAGTTCGCCGGGAAAACGATCGTGGTCATCCTGCCGGATCTTGCCGAACGATACCTGTCCACGGCGTTGTTCGAATGACGGGGGAGACGCTCCGCCGCAAATACGACGCGTTGCAGGAGATCCTGCGCGAACTGGGCTCCTGCGTAATCGCCTATTCCGGCGGCGTCGATTCGACCCTTCTCTTTGCGGTCGCCGCCTCGGTGCTGGGCGACCGGGTGCTCGCGGTCACGGCGCTCTCGGAGACCTACCCGGCGAGCGAACTGGCGGCGGCGCGCGAAATCGCCGCGAAACTGGGCGGTCGGTTCATGGAAGTCGTCTCCGAAGAACTCGACATCCCCGGCTTCCGGGAAAACCCGCGCGACCGATGCTATTTCTGCAAGAAGGAACTGTTCGGCAAGCTTCGCGGGATCGCCGACGCCGAGGGCCTCAGGTACGTGCTCGACGGGAACAATGTCGACGATCAAAGCGACCACCGGCCGGGTCGCCGCGCGGCGGCCGAACTGGGCGTACGCAGCCCGCTCGAGGAGACAGGCTTCACGAAGGCCGACATCCGGGAACTCTCGCGGGACCTGGGTCTTTCGACCTGGGACAAGCCCGCGTACGCCTGTCTTTCGAGTCGCTTTCCATACGGAACCGAGATCACGCGCGACCGGGTGCGGCAGGTTGGGCAGGCCGAGGAGGGGCTCAGGACGATCGGCTTCCGGACATTGCGGGTCCGTTACCATGGCAACGTGGCGCGCGTCGAACTCGGCCCCGGGGAATTCCCCCAAGCGGTGGGACCGCTCCGGACCGAAGTCATCCGGATCATCAAGGACGCCGGCTTCGTCTATGTGTCGATCGACCTCGAAGGGTTCCGTTCAGGCGCAATGAACGAGGCGTAGGCCGGATCCGGTTTTTCATGACCGTACAGGCATAATGCCGGACATATAATTTATTTAATTGTGCGTTAAGTTATGAAATATCCTTATTGATTGGGTTATTATCCCTGTTGACATCGCGACATTGTCGGGGACATAATCTCCCATGACCTTGCTCGGCCATCCCAAGCGGATAGAAACGATTCAATCCGGTTCCTTCACCTTTCAGGTCGGGGTCGACCCGGGTGACCTGGCCGTGTTGCTGCAACGGATCGACGACGCCCAGGTGCGGGTCAACCGCTCTCCGATGGGGCAGGTTGCCGCACCGCTGGCCCGGGAAGTGGAACTCTGCGCCGTGCTTTACACCAGCCGGATTGAAGGCGGGGTTCTGACCGAGGCCGAGACGGAAAGGGCGCTCGCCCATCCCTTTCCCCACGCGCCGGCCGATGCGGACAGGCGCGTGATCAACGTCGGGTCGGCATGTCGGTACGTCCGGGAGACCGTTGTGGGATCCGGATGGCAACTGTCGACCGATTTCATCCGAAAGGTCCACTCGATCGTATCCGAAGGGGTTCGGCACGACCGGAACAGGCCGGGGGTGCTGCGCGACGATTCGGTCGAACATTGGGTGGTCCGGGTGGGTGACGAGGCCCACGGGGGGCTTTACCTGCCGCCCCGGTTCGGACCCGATATCGATCTCCTGCTCGAATCCCTCGTGGCGTGGCACAACGAGATCGCCGGTTATGATGTCCCCCCGCTGGTCCGTGCCCCGCTGGTTCACCTGTATTTCGAACTTATCCACCCGTTCTGGGCCGGAAACGGTCTCGTGGGTCGAATTCTCGAAGCGTCGATCCTGCACGCGGGCGGCTTCCGTTACTCCCCCTTTTCGCTCTGGCGCTTTTACGCCGAGCGCGCCGACCGCTACTTCGCCCTTTTCAACGAATGCCGGAAGGCGGCTGCGGCCGGCGGGGCGCACCCCAACGCGCCTTTCGTCGATTTCCACCTGCAGGCAATGCTCTCGGGCATCAACCGGTTGCACGACCGGGTCAACTCGATCGTGGCTGCCCTGCTGTTCGAGGGGGAGATCCGTCGCCGGCGCGACGAAGGCGGGATCAACCTGCGCCAGTTCGCGGTGTTGATGCACCTGATGGAGTTCGGAGAAGCCGTCGCGCTCGACCGTTTTCGCCGGTCGCCCTGGTACGAGGGCCTTTACCGGCGGATGGCCGACAAGACCAAGCAGCGCGACCTGAAGCAACTGAGGGACGGGGGGCTCGTGCAAGTCGACGATGCGGGCTGGTTGCGGCTCGGCTTCACGCGGCCCCCGGTGTGAAGGCGGGCGCCGCAAGACGTTTCGCCCGTCACGGATCGGACCTGCGCGGATCCGACGGGCTTGCTTCAAGTCAACGGAGGTCGGGATGCAAGCATCTTTCTCGCTGCGAACGAAGCTGATCGGCGCTTTCGTCGTGGTCGCAGTAATCACGATCGTCGTCGGGGTGATCGGGTATCGCGGGATGCGCTTTGCACGGGGCGCGCAGGAGCAGACGGCCGCCGTCCAGCTTCCGGGCATCAACGCGCTCTGGATGGTCAAGGACGCCCAGGACGTTGCGCGCCGCGTGGAACTGGTGATGTTCATGCCGCAGCTCTCCGAGGCCGAGTTGGGCGGAATGCGGAAGAACCTGGGCACGTCCAGGGCGCAGGCCGAGGAGGGGATCAAGGCGTTCGAGGCGCTGCCGATCGACGCCGAATCCGCCGCGCTCTGGAAAGAGTTCAAGGCCGCCTGGGAAATCTGGGGCCGGATCAACGAGACGCTGACAGCCGGGATGGCCGCCGGTTCCCTCGACCGGGCAACCGGCTACGAGACCGCGACAAACGACTCCCGGAAGGCGTTCCACAACGCGCGGGTCATCCTCGACAAGCTGATCCAGCACGAGATCCGCGAGGCAGAAGAGACGCGCAAGGGTTTCGACGCCCAGTACGCCCGCACCCGGAACATCGCGCTCGGAGCGGTGGCGCTCGGGGCTGCGCTCGCCCTGGGTTTCGGCATCTACCTGTCCGCTTCTCTCACTCGGATGCTTGCGCGGGTTGCCGACTCGCTGGCCGACGGGGCGACCCAGTTGTCGCTCTCGGCTTCCGAACTGGGGGCGTCGTCCGGCGCGCTGGCCGACGGCGCATCCTCGGCGGCGGCGTCGCTGGAGGAAACATCGGCTGCGATGGAGCAGATGTCCGCGATGACCCGGCAGAATGCGGACAATGCCTCGCTGGCCAAGCAGATGGTCGATGCGGTGGGTCACAATGTCGAGAAGGCGAACGCGTCGATGGGGTCGCTCGTCGTGGCGATGAACGATATCTCGAAGATGGGGCAGGAAACGGGCAAGATCATCAAGACGATCGACGAGATCGCGTTCCAGACCAACCTTCTGGCGCTCAACGCGGCGGTCGAGGCGGCGCGCGCGGGCGAGGCGGGGGCGGGGTTCGCGGTGGTCGCCGACGAGGTGCGAAACCTGGCCCAGCGGGCCGCCGGTTCGGCGAAGAGCACCTCCGAACTGATCGAGGCGACAGTGCGCAAGATCAACGAAGGGACCGGGCTGGTCGAGAAGACCAACGGCGACTTCCAGGACGTCGCCACGACGGTTCGCAAGGTCACCGACCTGGTAGGCGAGATCTCGGCGGCTTCGAGCGAGCAGTCCCGGGGCATCACCGAGGTCGGCAAGTCGATTTCCCAACTCGACAAGGTCACGCAGCAGTCCGCAGCGGGCGCCGAAGAGGTCGCCGCGGCGGCTTCCGACTTGAGCGGGCAGGCCGTGTCCATCGAGCAGGCCGTCCAGGATCTCGAGGAAGTGATCGTGGGCGGCGGGTCCGGAACGGCCACGGGAAGGGCGGCGCGCGCACCGGCCGCCAGGGCGGCGAGGGCGCTGCATGCCGGAGAAGAAAACGATTCCTTCTGAAAAGAAAAAAACATGAAAGGAGCAAACGGATGAAAAATTGCACAAGCAGTACCGTCGCTGCCTTCGCGGCAGGCATTCTGGTAATGTCCGCTTCCGGGGCCGAAGCGGCGCCGGGCATGTCGGCCAAGGTCTGCATGACCTGCCACAAGACCGTCCAGGAGAACCTGGTCCGCGGGTACTGGGAGGATCTCTCCTGGAAGTTCGCCACGACCCAGGTGAAGGTCGACGCGGTGTCCGAGGTGATCGCATTCGACAAGGACGCTTTCGAACTCGTCAACCCGCCCGAGGGCGACAGCCTCGAGAAGCAGTTGCGCGGCATCCGGAAGGGCGCCGAGATCTCGCTGGCATTCGTCGAAAAGGACGGCAAGCGCGTGGGTACGAAACTGACGGTCAAGCCGAAGCTCAAGGTGGCCGAGGAGAAGCTGGTCAAGACCGAAGCGCTCGAGAAACTCGTCGAGAAGGGCACGGGCTACTTCCTGTTCGATGCACGTCCCGGCCCCCCGTTCCAGGAGGGGTTCATCCCGACCGCCATGTCGTTGCCGTTCCCCGCGTTCGAGAAAGAGAAGGATAAGCTGCCGGCCGACAAGGGCGCCCTCGTCGTCTTCTACTGCAGCGGCGTCACTTGAGCGATGAGCCCTGCAGCCGCCCGTGAGGCGGAGAAGCTCGGTTACACGAACGTCAAGGTTTACCACGAAGGCCTGCCCGAATGGACCAAGCGCAATCCGATGGCGCTGACCTCGAAATTCCTCAAGGAAGCCTGGTTCGACAAGGCGAATCCGATCGTCGTCCTCGACGCGCGCGCGGCCGACGTCTCGAAGAAAGGCTTCATCCCGGGCGCCGTCCCGTTTCCCGCGGCCGACGAAGCGGGGCTCGCGACGTTGCCCGACAAGAGGCTCAAGGCGCCGATCCTCGTGTACGACGAAGACGGGAAGGGCAACGCCAGGGCCGTCGCCAAGGCGCTGGTCGCGGCCGGCTACAACCGCGCGATGGTGCTGGTCGGAGGGCTTGATGGCTGGAAGGCCGCCGGCAACGTTCCCGCCGCCGGCGAAATGGCCACGAAGATCGTCTACGTGCCCAAGCTCAAGCCGGGCGAAATCTCCACCGGCGCGTTCCGGAAACTGGTCGAGAATATTCCCTCGGACACGGTCGTCCTCGACGTGCGCAACGGCTCGGAAGCGGGGAACGGGATGTTCAAGGGGGCCGTCAACATCCCGCTGGACGACCTGGTCAACCGCCTTGGCGAACTGCCCAAGGACAAGCAGGTCGTCATGTACTGCAATTCGGGCGTCCAGGCCGAGATGGGTTATCACCAACTGAAGTCGAAGGGGTACACGAAACTGGGTTATGTCAGGGCGATCGTCGTTTCCAAAGATGGCGTAGCCACGGTCGAGGATTAGCCGGGGAGCGGGTTCCCGATACCAGAAAGGCAGGTAGCAAAGATGAAAAAGCGTTTCCGGATAGTCCTGGTTTCATTGCTCGCGGTCGCCTGTGCGGCCGGCGTGGCGCTTGCCGCGGGCGGCAAGGTCTTGTCGGTCGACGGCGAAAAGGTGGTCGTCGAAGCCAAGGGCGCGGGGCTGGCGGTCGGTGCTTCAGGCGAGATCAAGGGCGCGGGCGGATCGGTCACCGGCAAGGTCACCTCGGTCGCCGGCGACAAGGTGACGTTCCAGGTGATCAAGGGGAAGGCGTCCTCCCTCAAGGCGGGCGAATCGGTTACGGTCGATTCGAAGGCCAAGGCCGCCGAGGCGACGCAGGGGTGCTGATCCTCCCTCGCATCATTCGCGGGTTCCTGTTCCTCTCCCTCCCGGCGGTGCTGCTCTTTTCTGCGGCACCGGCCGGGGCGGGGAGCGTGGGAGTCGGGCGCGACCAGGGGATCGCGGCACGCAAGGGGAAGGCGAAGTCGGTTGCCGAACTGGTCGCGATGTACGACTCGAGTTCGTGCATCGAATGTCACGGCGAGGTTCACGAGGCGTGGGCGAAATCGATCCACTCGAGGTCCATCTTCGGCACCGGACGAACGGCCGCCACGCTGGTGAACACCGTGAACAACGGGCTGATCCAGTGGCCCGCATCCGGCGTCACGGAACCTTGCGACGTCCGGGTCGAGCACCTGATGGTCTGCGCCAAGTGCCACCTCCCGCAACTGGCCGATGCCGAGGATTCCGTCGCGCGGGAGATCACCAACGCGCTCTTCCTGTGGCAGGACGCGATCGAGGACGAACAACCGGAAGTCGCGGCCAGGGAAGAGGTGCTTCTCAAGTCGCTCAACATCAACTGCCTCGTCTGCCACAACCGGAACGCCGTCACCCACAAGTGGGCCTACGGCTATCCGAAGGCCGGCGAAGTATACGGCACGAAGGACGGCGCCCACGATTCGAAGGAATACCCGGTGATGAAGAAAAGCGCGGTCCTGGGCGAAGCCGTTTTCTGCGGGCAGTGCCACGGGCTTGGCCCGAACATGGAGCTGGACGAGCCCACCCAGTGCGCGACCGCCTACGGCAGCTACCTCTGGTCCTACCGGGCCGAGGGGGGCAAGGAGCAGTGCCAGGATTGCCACATGCGCAAGAGCGGGCTCGGGCACAACATGCAGAGTTATCGCGACCCGGGAATGGCCAAGGCGGCGGTCGACTTCGAGACCGACATCTCGGGCATCCGGCTGCGCGACGGATCGAGGTACGTACCCAAGGCGGTGGTCAAGGTCTCGATGACCAACCGGGCGGGTCACTCGATCCCCGATGGTTGACCCACCCCAAATCGGGTGGTCCTGGAAGTGACCGCGAGCACAAAAGAAGGCAAGGAATTCTATTCGCAATCGAAGACGTACATGCCTGTCCCCCAGAAACTCGGAAACGGCACGACGATGGGGCGCGGGCCCTACGAGAAAAGCGGGATGGTCGAGGATACGGGGCTTCCCGTGGGCCGCACCGTGACGGAACGGTTCGACGTGATCATTCCCGGAGGCGAGGATGGGGCGGCGGGCGCGCGCAGGGAGATCCTGGTCGCCGTCAAGCTCTGGTACCTTCCGTTCGGAACGAAGGAGGCCGATCCGTTCCTCTGGCGGGACGTTTCGAAAAGCCTCTTCTTCGGAGAAGGCAAGTAGCGGCGCGGTGCGCATCGCGATTCTCCTGATCCTGTCGTTGATCTTCGTGCCGGGGTGCCGCCTTTCGGGGGGGCGCCCCGTTTCATCCTGCGAAAGGTGCCACGCCGGGCTGGAACCCGCATCGGCGTCCCACCGGTCCTGCGTCGATTGCCACGCCGGCGACGGACTCGCTGAAACGAAGGAGCTCTCGCACAAGGGGATGTTCGGCCCCCGCAATCCTTCCGCGCCGCAATCTTGGGACAGCAGTTGCGGACGCTGCCACCCGTACCAGCTCGCCCGCCTGAAGAGCAGTCTCATGACCACCAACATCGGGATGATCCGGAACATCCGGGCGACGTGGGAAGGGGGCGCGGAGAACGTCTACGCGGCATCCGGCGCCGCGCTCTTCGACGAGTCGGGTTCGCCGGTCGACGTCCGTTCCGTTGCGGGACTCGACAACCTTTCGGGCGAGCTCTATCGGAAGTTTTGCGCGTTGTGCCATGTGGGAGCCGAGCCGACGCGCGTCACGGGCGCTTCCCACGGGGCCGGTTGCGCCGCCTGCCATTTCCCCTTCAACGACCAGGCGACCTACCTTGGGGGGGACCGGACGGTCCACGGGAAGGTCGGCTATTCAGACAACCACGCCCTCTCGGCCCTGCCGGAAAATCGCGCCTGCCTGCGGTGCCACAACCGGAGCGGGCGAATCGCGCTCTCCTACCAGGGACTTTACGACGGAAACTCGGCGCAGGTGCCGACCCGGGAGGGTGGTCCCGGGCCGCGGACGATGGGGGGCGGACGCACGCTTACCGCGATCATGCCGGATATCCACTTCGCCCGCGGGATGGATTGCATCGACTGCCACACGTCGCGCGACGTGATGGGGGACGGCTACGCGTACAGGAACCTCTATCGGCAGACCGAGGCGCGGTGCGAGGATTGCCACGGCGGCGGCGCCGAATGGCCCCGTTACCGCGACGTCGTTCGGGAAAACGAGGAGCCGGTCCGGGAGTCGCGCAACTACCGGGTTCCGGCACGGCCCGGGATGCGGATGATCGTGACGGGGAAGGGGCGCAGTTATTCCAACGTGTTCGTCTCCGGCCGGAAGATCGTCGTGCAGGGGAAACGGAACGGGAAGCTGCACGAGAGCCGCGTCATCACCGGAACGCCGGCGCACACGGTCGTCGGGCACGAACGGATGGCGTGCCACGCCTGTCACTCCCGCACGGTCGTCCAGTGCTACGGATGCCACACGACGTACGACCGGACGCGGACGTCGTTCGATTTCATCAAGAGGCGTGAAACGGAAGGCGCCTTTTCCGAGACCGAGGACTATCGGACGTTATATCCGTTTCCCCTGGCGCTCGACGAGCGGGGGCGGGTCGCGCCGGTCACGCCGGGGTGCCAGACGTTCATCACGGACGTCGATAAAGGCGGGCGGGAGACGAAACTGGAATACGTTGCACGCTACAAGGGGAAGGCGCAACTCCGGTTCGCCCCGTTCTTCTCCCACAATACCGGGGAGACCGCGGTTACCTGCGTCGGGTGCCACGCCGAACCGGCCTTCCTTGGCTTCGGCAACGGAGTGCTCTCCGGCGCGACGTTCGAGGGGACGCTCCGATGCGAAAAGCGCGACGACAAGGCGCTCGACGCGTTCCTCTCGATGGCGGGGGGGCGCGTTCGGGCCGATGCCGCCGTGACGCGCGAAAACGCCCGGCCGCTCTCGGGGGCCGAGGTCAAGCGGGCGCTCGCCGTCAACCTGTGCCTCGTCTGCCACGGCCAGGCGGCGGATAAAATCTATCGAAGGAGACTCGATTACCGTGCGCTTGGCGACGCGGTTCATCGTCCTCTGCTGGCTGATCGCTAGCCCGGCGGTGGCCGCAACAGGCAGTGCAGGACCGTGCGGCGCTTGCCACGCGTCGGTCCGGCGAACCGGCGCGCACGCGGCGCTCTCCTGTCCGGCATGCCACGGCCCGGACGGGGGCGGCGGGCGGCGGGCGGTCGCGGGAGGCATCGATGCGCCTGCCTCCTGCGCGTCGGCCGGTTGCCACGCGGATTACGCCGGGGTCCTGTCGCAGTCGATGGCGACCCGGGCGTCCGAGAAGGCGTTCGCCGCCCGGACGGCGGGGGTTGGCGACCCCGCGTTCTTCGGCAACGCCTGCGGCGGGTGCCACGTCGCCTCGTGCCGCGATTGCCACGTCGGCGGGGCGCACGCAACGTCGAAGCCGGGGACGGCGGAATGCCTTCGCTGCCACTCGGACGAATTCACGGGCGCCGAATACCTCGGGCTCGCTCCCCGTGAGGAAAACGCCCGCTACGGCCGGGGCATCGCCAAGCGGGATGACCACTACCTGAAAATGCTCCCCGATGTCCACGCCGAAGCCGGCATGCCGTGCGGCGCCTGCCACGCGATGAAGAGTCTCGCGGCGGGTCGGAAATCCTCGAAGGCCTGCACCGACTGCCACGCGCCTTCCCCGGGCGTCGTCGAACACGCGATCGCCCCGCACATGGCCGGGATGACCTGCGCCGCCTGCCATTCCGCGTGGGTCGCCCAGGCATACGGCACCTTCTTCCTGCGGACCGGCGGCAGCGACGCCGCGATCTCGGCATTCGATCTCCGGCACATCAAGGGCGGCTACCTGAAGAGCGTCTACCTGAGGCGCCAGGACGCCCCTCCGCTCGGGTTGAACGCCCAGGGAAAGGTCAGTCCGATCGTTCCCCGCTTCATCCTGTACACTTCCGATATCCGGCCCGGCGTATCGGGACGTGTCGAGAACCGGCTTCTTGCCGCCGAATGGAAGGCGATCTTCCCGCACACGGTGCGGCGCGGGAGCGTGACGTGCGAAGGGTGCCACGACGCGCCGGCACGGTGGATGCGGGAACCGGTTCGCGACCGGATCCGGCGACTCAGGGACGACGGGATGACGCTGGCGTCGTTTCGGGACCGGGAAGGGCAGCGTGTTGCCAACGGCGCCTTCCTGGATGATGCCCGCGTCGCGAGTCTCGCGGCCCGGGGCAAAGGTTACAAAGTCGCACTGGTGAAAAAATGGAAACGGTTGATCGATCGCGTCGACGGCTCCTTGCGACGGTAGCCGGGGCGGCCGCCTCGCTGCTCCTGTTGGGCCGTTGGCTCTCGCCGCGGAACAAACCGGCGGAAAGGTCGATCCTGCTGACGGTTCCGAAGGCCGAAATACCCGAAGGCGGTGCGCTCGTCTATCGACAGTCGCGCATCGCGATCATCCGGGACGGCGGTTCCCTCTACGCGCTCGGTCTCGTGTGCACCCACCTGGGGTGTACGGTGACGGTCGCCCCGGACGCGCTTCTCTGTCCCTGCCACGGAAGCGTGTTCGACCGTTCCGGGCGGGTGGTCAAGGGACCGGCCGGGAAGCCGCTTCCGCGGCATCGGGTTGAAGATCGGGGCGACACCCTCGTCGTGCTGGGATAATTTATCGGGAGCCGGTCATGTTCAATGAATTCCTCACCCACCTGTTTCCACGAACCGTCCGGAGGGAGGACCTCCGGCTGACGGTCACGTTTTGCCTGGGCGGGCTGGCGTTCACGACGTTCCTGGTTATCGCCTTGACCGGGGTTCTGCTGGCGTTTCACTATGTCCCTTCCCCCGGCATGGCCTACGGATCGATCCTCTCGATCGAGTCGGATATCCCCGGAGGCCGTTATCTCCGGAGCCTGCACCGGCTCTCGTCGCACGTGTTCCTCGGCCTTCTGATCCTTCATGCCCTTCGCGTGGCCGTCCGTGGCGCCTACCGGCCCCCTCGCGAGATGACGTGGCTCCTGGGGTGCGGGCTGATGGGCCTCGCGTTGTCCGGGGCGTGGACCGGCACGTTGCTCCCCATGGACCAGCTGGCGCTCTGGGCGACGCAGACCGGCACCGAGCTGCTCCGGTCGCTCCCGTTGCCGGAATCGATCGTCTCGTTCCTCGTGCCCGACGGCGTGGGGCAGGCGCGGTCGCTCGCGCGGTTCCACCTGCTGCACACGCTCCTGATTCCCGCCGCGATCCTGATCCTTTCCGGCCTCCATTTCTACCGGATCCGGAAAAGCCGGGGGGTCCTTCCCTGGCTGTGAGAATTCCGGTCGATCCCCATTTTCTCCGCATGGTCCGTCGCACGATGCGCGGATGCGCCGCCGCCCTGGCGGTCGCCGCCTACGCGATCCCGGCACCCCTCCAGGAAGCGGCCGACCCGGGAAACCCGCCCAATCCCGCCCGATCCGCCTGGTTCCTGCTCTGGGTCCAGGAACTGGTCAGCCACGGCACGGCCTGGCTCTATCCCGCGCTCCTGATGGCCCTCGTCCTGGTCGCGCTTCCCTGGCTGCCGGGCGCCGGGACGCGCCTGGAACCGGGTGACGGGACGCCGGACGCCGAGCGGGCGCCCCGGACCGGGGGGGCGATCGCCGTCGCATTCCTGGCTCTCGTGGTCGTCTTGACGCTGGTGGCCGCCTTCTGCCGGGGGAGGAACTGGGAATGGGTTTCCCCGTTCTGATCCTGAGGGCGATGCTGGTCCTCGCCTGCCTCGTCTCGACGGCCGCTGCGTCTCCTCCCCCTCCGTTCGCCGGAAAGGCGCGCTGCCTCGCCTGCCATCGTCTCCACGCCCCCACGGAAGGCGACTGCGTTTCTTGCCACAGGGGGAACCCGGCGACCGAACGGAAGGCGCTCGCGCACGCCGGATTCCTTCCCGCCGCCTATGCCCGTTTCACCCGGGCAGGCGCCCCGGAAGTCAGGCGGGGTCGGGAACTGCTGGATCGCTCGGGTTGCCGTCGGTGCCACCTCTCGGGCGGCGAGGGGTCCCGGCTGGCAGCCGACCTCGATGCGGCTTTCGAGGCGCGCCCGGTTCGACTTCACGACGCGATCCGGTCCCCCGCCGTCTACATGCCCGATTTCCGGTTCGACGAGGCATCGGTCCGGGAGCTGGTCAACGCGATCTACGCCAACGGCCGGGAACACCCGCGCGCCGGGGGGCCGGGGCCGGAGATCCCGGCCAAGGTCCATTTCGCAGCCCGGCCTGCCGGCCCGGACGCGCCCCCATTCCCGAAATATTGCGGCCCCTGCCACCGGGCGCTCTCCGGAACCGGGTCCGGGATGGGCGGAGGCGCCGTGGGGCCGAACCTGTCGGCGCTCTTCACGCCGTTTTATCCGGGTCGTCCCGCGGCGGGGATCCGGTGGACGCCCGAGGCGCTGGGCCGGTGGGTGGCCAATCCCCGGACGCTCCGTCCCGGGGCGCTGATGCCCCCGCTCCGGATTCCCGCACGGGAATTCGGGCCCTTGATCGAATCGCTCCGGATTTCTCCCGATCCGCGCGGTATCATCGGACGATGAAACCGGCGAACCGCTCCTCCCGCCTGCCCGAAGTCGGCACCTCGATCTTCGCCGTCATGTCGCGTCTTGCGCAGGAGCAGGGCGCCATCAACCTGTCGCAGGGTTTTCCGGATTTCGACGTCCGCCCCGAGCTGGTCGATCTCGTGGCGAAGGCGATGCGGGCGGGGCACAACCAGTACGCGCCGATGCCGGGCTGCGGGCCGTTGCGGAAGGTGATTGCGCAGACCGTTTCCGCGACGTACGGGCGGGCAATCGACCCCGAGAACGAAATCACCGTGACGGCCGGGGCGACGGAGGCGATCTTCTCGACCATCGCGGCGGTCATCGGGCCGGGCGACGAGGCGATCCTCTTCGATCCCGCCTACGATTCGTACGATCCCGCCATCCGGCTGAATGGCGGCGTGCCGGTCCATCTCTCCTTGAAACTCCCCGCCTTCTCGATCGACTGGGACGAGGTCCGAAGCCGGATTACGCCCCGCACGAAGCTGATCGTCGTCAACAATCCGCACAACCCCACCGGGACCGTTTTGGGCGACGCCGACCTCGCGGCGCTGGCGGCGGTCGCGGAAGAATTCGACCTCGTCGTCCTGAGCGACGAGGTGTACGAGCGGATCCTCTTCGACGGGGTCGCTCATCAAAGCGTCCTGGCCCGGCCCGGCCTGGCTTTCCGCAGCGCGGTCGTCTTCTCGTTCGGGAAGACGTTCCACGCCACCGGCTGGAAGGTCGGCTACGTCGTCGCCCCGGAGCCGCTCACCCGGGAAATCCGGAAGACGCACCAGTTCGTCACCTACAGCGTCAATACGCCGGTGCAGATGGCGCTTGCGGAGTACATGGAGGACCCGGCGAACTATCTCGGGCTGGCGGCGTTCTACCAGCAAAAGCGCGACCGCTTCCGGTCGCTGATCGCGGGATCCCCGTTCGACCCGTATCCGTGCGCCGGCACCTATTTCCAGCTCGTTTCCTACCGGAATCTGTCGGATCGCCCCGACACCGGAATGGCCGAATGGCTGACACGGATCCACAAGGTGGCTTCCATACCGCTTTCGCCCTTTTACGGAGACGGAACCGACCCGCACCTGCTCCGCTTCTGCTTCGCCAAGAAGGATGAGACGCTCGATCGGGCGGGGGAGATCCTCGCGAGATTGTGATACCGCCGCGGTTCGGTGCGGGGGTGTCGGAATTCCATTGAGTCCCTGTCGGATATGAGGGATACTGCCGAAGATTGGGCCCAACGCTCGTCAAGGGTATGCATTCTCGTTTAATCGTGATCAGCCAGGATCCAATCAATCCCGCCCGGGGGTTCCCCTTAATGTCCGTTCCCAAGGTCTCAAGACGTTTCCAGCAGGTGTTTGTCCGGTCGGGGGCCGCAGTCTTGCTTGCCGGCCTGCTGATCGCTCCCGCGTTCGGCGGCGACCTGATGAGCTTCTATTCGCTCGCCCTGAAAAACGACCCGCAACTCGGCGGCGCGCAGTTCGAGAACCAGGCCTCCCGGGAGACGCTCAAGCAGGCGTACGGGGGAGTGAGTCCGCGCGTCAACTTCGAGTTCGACTACGGGTATACGAGGCAGGATATCCGCAGTTCCGACAACCGGGTCTACGGGACCGGGACCACGAATTACGGGTCATACCAGTATTCCCTGACCGTGAACCAGCCGCTCTTCAACTACCAGTCATACCTGAGCATCGACCAGGCCAAGGCCACGATCAACCGCTCGGACGTGGAACTTGAGAAGGCCCGGCAGGACCTGATCCTCAGGGTCACCGAAAGCTATCTCGACATCCTCCTGGCACAGGACAAGGTCACGGTCGCCCAGGCCCAGGTCGCCGCGGTCGAGCTCCACCACACGGTCGCGAAGGCGCGCTCCGAGCGGGGGGCGGCGCCCATCACCGACCTGTACGACACCGAGGCCCGTCTGGCCGCGGTGAAGGCCGAGCTCGTCGAGGCCGAGAACTTTCTCAAGGATACCAGCCAGGGGCTCCGCGAGATCGTCGGGACGGAGGACGTCTCGGTCCGGAAACTGAAGGAAAACATCCCGCTGCTCTCGCCTTCTCCCGACAACAGCGCGGCGTGGGTCGCAACAGCGCGGAACCGGAATCCCGAGATCCTGATCCTGAAGCACCGGGCGGAGATCTCCGGGAAAGAGGTCGACCGGCAGAAGGCGGGGCATTACCCGACGCTCGACCTCCAGGGCGACTACATCGTCAAGGACACGCAGGGCACCCTCTTCGGCGGCGGCAGCAACACGGCGACCTACGACATCCTGCTCAAGTTCAACCTGCCCCTCTACGGCGGCGGGACGACGAGTTCGAAGGTGCGGGAAACGTCGAGTCTCCACCAGAGCACGCTCAAGGCGCTGGAGCGCCAGACCCGCTCGGCCGAGCGGAAGACGAACAACGCCTTCAACGAGATCCAGACCGCCGTCAGCCGGACCTCCGCGATGACGAAATCGGTCGAAGCCCAGAAGATGGTGGTCGAGGCGAAAGAGGAAGGGTTCAAGTCCGGCCTCTACATCAGCCTCGCCGTCCTCGACGCGGTGCAGGATCTGTACAAGTACCGGAAAGAATATTCCCAGGCCCGCAACAACTACCTCCTCAACTTCGTCCGCCTGAACCACTCGGTCGGAACCCTGGGGGAAGAACACCTGCGGGTGGTCAATTCCTTGCTCGAGTAGGCGCACCGAAAGAAAGAGACGAATCCGCACGGAACAGTCGGGGGGCAGGGCATGGGCGTATTTCGGAAGATCAAGAAGTCGGTCGCCAGATACCGGGATCAGGAAACGCCGAAAGCGGGCGCGACATTCCCCGAGCGGCGCCCCGTCCACTTCGAGACGCTGGAAAACCGGCTGCTCCTCTCGGTCTCCCCGGCCCTCCCGCCGGTCACGACGCTCGATCCGCTGCACGCGTACGCCCCGCCGCCTCCCGTCGTTGCGCCCGCGGTGGGCGCGATCTACGCCCGGCCGATGGGTTCTCCCGTGTCGACGGTCTCCGCCCCCCCGGCGCAGGAGATCGGCGCCGCGCGCGAAATCGTCTTCGTCGACCCGACGGTCAAGGACTACGAATCGATCCTTGAAAAGATCCTACCGTCCGACGGGAGCGGGACGGCAGGGGCCGGCACCCGCGGCCCGGTCGAGATCGTCCTCCTCGATCCGGCGAAGGACGGCATCGACCAGATCACCGACACGCTGGCGGCCCGGCAGGATATCGGCGGGGTCCACATCCTCTCCCACGGGGCCGACGGGATCCTGAAACTGGGCGGCCACGAGATCGACCAGGCCGAACTCGACAAGCGCACCTCGCAGCTCGGCACCTGGAAAGAAAATCTTCGCCCCGGCGCCGACATCCTCCTCTACGGCTGCGACATCGCCGAAGGCGAAGCCGGGATCGGCTTCGTCGGGAAGCTGGGCGACGTCACCGGGCTCGATATCGCCGCATCCACGGACGACACGGGCAGCTCCGCGCTCGGCGGAAACTGGGCGCTCGAGTATTCGACGGGCGCCATCGAGACCGCGCCGCTGTTCCAGGCGTCATTCGACGGATACGCGCACCTGCTGAGCGGGACGCACGCGTTCACCGCAACCGAAACCTGGAGCACGGCCGACCTTACGGATATCGACGTGCTCGATTTCTCGGCCGTCACGAACGATCTCACCGTCACGCTCCACGCGGACGGCACCGCGTCCATCACCGACGGCAGCCAGACGCTTTCCGGGATCGGCGGCCTGACGAAGATCGTCGGCGGGAAGGGCGACAACCTGTTCAGGTTCGATAACGGCGCCGCCTTCAACGGGACGCTCGACGGCGGCACGGGCGGGACGAACACCCTCGACTACTCGGCGTGGACGACCGGCGTATCGGTCGACCTGGCGGCCGGGACCGCCACCGGAACGGCCGGCATCTCGAACTTCCGCACGGTCAAGGGCGGGGCGGGCAACGACCTCCTCACCGGCAGCGGCGTGACCGAGACGTTCGTCTTCGCGGACGGATTCGGCACCGACGCGGTCGCAGCCGGACTCGTCGACGAGGACACGCTCGACTTCTCGGCCGTCACCGCGAACGTCACCTTCACGATCCACGCCGATGGCACCGTCTCCGCCGTATCGGGAACCAACATCCTCACCTCCGCCAGCGGCATCGAGAACATCATCGGCGGCAGCGGCGTCAACACCTTCAAATTCGAGGACAAGGGCTGGTTCAACGGCTACATCGACGGCGGCGCCGGCACGGCCGTCCTCGACTATTCGCTTTACACGTCGGCGGTCGCGGTCGACCTGAGCAACATGGACAAGCCCGTGTCCGACGGCACACTCGACGTCGGGAAGGCGACCGGCACCAAGGGGATCAACCACGTCAGGAGCGTGGTCGGCAGTTCGGCCGCCGGCGACGTCCTCGTCGGGGCGCTTCGCGACAACGAATGGGATATCACCGGCGTGAACGCGGGGACGCTCAACGCCGCGTTCGGCTTCGCGGGCTTCGAAAACCTGTTCGGGGCGACCGGCTTCGACGACGCGTTCGTCCTTTATTCGGGCGGGTCGCTTTCCGGCGCGATCGCCGGCAACGAGTTCGGCAACGACGCGGGCATCGACTCCCTCTGGATCCTCAATGGCGCGTACGGCACCGTCACCTATTCGACGACCAAGGATTCCGCGACCAACGACCACACCGGCAGCGTGTCGCGAGACGCGTCCGTCATCCTCTACGCCGGGATCGAGTCGATCGTCGACACGTCGACCGCCGCCGCGCGCGTCTTCAACGGCACCTCCGGCACCGACGAGATCCGCCTCGGGACCGACGCCGTGTCCGGGCACCTCACGATCGACTCCGGGACCGACACGTTCGCGGCCATGAGCATCGCCGCGCCGACCGCCTCGCTGGACATCAAGGCCGGCGGCGGAAACGACACCGTCACACTCGGAAGCGACCTCGACCGTTCCTCCTTCCCCGCGCTGTCGATCGACGGCGAGGGCGGCACCGCAGACAAGATCGTCTACGAGATCCAGGCGGGTTCGACCGGGCACAGCGTGACTTTCGGCGCCGGAACCGTGTCCGACAACGGCAGCACGGTCTACAGCTACGCAAACGTCGAGTCGGCGAAGAACATCGAAGTCCGCGCGACGGACGGGGCCGACCAGATCGACCTCCAGTCCGCCGGCAGTGGGCGCTTCGGGGTGCATAGCAACAACGCGACCTTCTCCGACGTCACCTTCGACGGAACAGCCGATTCGCTGACCATCGACGCGGGCGCCGGCGACGACACGGTCGACGTCTCCGTCGCGACGTTCACGCCGGGCCTCGCATTCGACGGCGGCGACGGCAGCGACACGCTCAATCTCGGCACGGGAAGCTTCAGCCGGCTCTCCTACGGCAGCTCGTTCGAGACGGTCGGCGGCGACGCCACGGTGGCCGACTTCGTCTTCGACGCCGCGCCCGCCATCGCCAACCGGGTCGAAGTGTCGCGCGACGGCGCCAAGATCAAGATCGTCGACACGACCGACCTCGCCAGCCACACCTACGAGATCAACCAGCCGCTCGACTCGCTCACGATCAACACCGGCTACAACGCGCCGGGCACCTCCGAATACGTCCACATCGCCTCGCTGGGCGATTTCGCGGCCGACCTCACCATCGACGGCGGCAGCCTCAACAAGAACGTCGACGGGGCCGATTCCGTCGTCGTCGAGGGCGACCTGTCGCTGCACGGCCATGCGCTCTCGATCACCGCCGAAAACATCACGGTCAACGCGGGCGTCAAGATCGACACGGGCAACGGCACCACCGCGGGCGACATCACCCTTTCCGGCCACCAGATCTCGCTGGCCGCCGGCGCGAAGCTTTTGGCCCAGGGAAGCACCGTCGATTCATCCGGCGACATCACGATCGAGGCGATCGACGACACCGCGCTGATCACGCCGGTGGTCGACATCGACATCTCCGACGTCGACGTCACCATCGCCGCGGGAGCCCAGGTCATGGGGCGCGACGTCACGATCGAGGCCTCGGCCGACAGCCGCAAGTATGTGTCCGAGGATGCCTCGCTTCCCGAGAAGGCGCTCCTGGCCGTCGCGTCGAAACTCGCCGACTTCTCCTCGGTCGGCTTCGCCGTCTCCGTCTCCGTGAGCAGCGCCAAGATCGACCTGCAGGCCGGCTCCACGATCTCCTCCCGCGACTTCACCGCGCAGTCGAGCAGCTTCGTCGACATCCAGGCCAAGCCGTCGATGTCGTGGCTCTTCAGCCCCTCCGTCGGCGTGGCGATCACCGACACCACCGTCAACATCGCGGGCACCGTGACCGCAACCGGCGACGCCGTCATCCAGACGCTGGCCGACCACACGCTCAACGTCGTCTCCGACCCGTCGGCGGTCAAGGGCGTGGCCGCGTCGCTCGCGGTCAGCGTCATCGTTTCCGACACCAACACCGTCATCACCGACGACGCCGTCCTCACCGTCGGCGGCAAGCTCGTCGTCACGGCCGACACGATCGACCGCAACCGGGTCATGGCACGTTCCTCCGCCGGCAAGGACGGCACCGTCGGCGTGGCGCTCGCAGTCTCGGTCGAGGACGGCGAGACCAACGCGTTCCTCGACGGCAAGGCCGACGTTGTCGGCAACGTGACCGTCTCCGCGAATTCCGCGGCCGATTCCGTCCCGATCAAGAAGCTGTTCGGCCTGCCCGCGGTCTCCGGCGGCACCTACGCCCAGGGCGGCGTGGGCAGCAACTCGAAGGGCGACGTCCTCGACGACGCCCAGAAGACGCTGACCGACCCGGTGACCGGCTGGGCCAAGGGGCTGCTGAAGCAGGGCTGGGACAAGCTGACCGGTGCCGCCCCGGCGTCCAACGCGCCCGCCCCTCCGGCCGACGAGGGCGTCAAGTTCGACCTCGCGGCGGGTGTCGCCTTCGCCTACGACTCGAACCAGGCGAACGCCCGGATCGGCGACGGGAATGCCGACGGCGACAACAAGAACGGCGACGTGCATTCCGACCATGCCGTCACCGTCACCGCTTCGGCGGCGAGCACCCCCTACGTGGGCGCCAGCTCCGCGGCGAAGAGCAACAAGGAAGACGTGAAGAAAGGCGAGCCCGAGCCGCCCCCGTCGGCCTCCAAGTTCTCCGGTTCCGCGGCCGCGGCGATCGGCGTCTACATCAACGACGCCAACGCGGTCATCAATTCGTATGCGAGGGTCGATGCCGGCGAAGGCGTGACGGTCGGCGGCTCGGTCCCCGTCACCTACGAGTGGGCCTTCCTCAAGAACCTGTTCGTCGACGTCTGGAACCCCGACTACACGACGGCCGACGACAGCGGCCCCCAGACCGTGACTTCCGGCCAGACGGTCGAAATCAGCCAGGGCACCAAGACCGCCTACGGCGACGCGGGCAGCTGGTACGAGTACCAGGGCGACATTCCCAAATACGACGTCGACTTCGCGACCGAGGATTTCACCAACGAGACCGACTGGAAGGAAGTCAACCCGGCGGCCAAGGGGAAGGACGCCTTCGCCACGACGCTCACCAGCTACCTCACCGGCGACTTCGGCGTCGGCTTCTACATCTTCAACACGGGCGCCCAGGCGACCGCCGAAGGCGACAATCTCGCGCTGGCCGGCGCGATCGAAGTGCTCGTCATCGAAAGCGCCTCGACCGGCGTCATCAAGAACGGCGCCGTTGTCACCGGCGGCGACATCGCCGTCACCGCCGAAACCGACGACGAGGCGCTCCACATCTCGGGCAACATCTCGCTGCCGAGCGTCGGCTCCGACTACAAGAATTTCAACCTCGACTTCAGCGGCGTCACCGGCGGCGGCGGGACCGAAGGGAAGAACTCGGCGGGCGCGACCATCGTCACCATCTTCTCCTTCAACGACGCGCTGGCGAAAATCGAGAACGGCGCGACGGTGACCGGCGACAGCCTGCTGGTCGACGCCCAGATCAACGAGCTCGACGTCACCATCGGCGCGAGCGGCGGCAAGGCCGAGAACGTGGGCGTCAACGGCGCGGTCGTCTACAACCAGCTCATCGATTCCTCCATCGCCCAGATCGGCAGCGGCGCGATCATCGACATCGGCTCCGGCACGGCGACCGACCCGGTCGACGACACCAAGACGGGATCCGTCGTGGTCGACGCCACGGACACGAGCTACCTGGTGAGCGTGGTCGGCGGCGTGGTCTCCTCGCAAGCCACGGGAATCGGCGCGTCGGTCGGCGTCGACGTGGTCATCCGCGACACCGAGGCGGTGATCGGAGACCGGACCACCGATGTCGCGCCCGCCACCCTCGGATCCTTCTCCGCCGGCGGCGACGTGCTCGTCGGCGCCGAGAACGCCGGCTTCATCGGCACCTTCTCGGTCGCGGGCGCCTTGCCCGCCTCCCCGCCCGAACCGCCCCCCGCGTCGACCGGCAACGGCGGCCTGGGCAACGTGACCGGCGGGACGCAGGGCAGCGACGGCAGCCTCGCCAGCACGGCGGCGCTTTCCAAGTGGCAGGGCAAGTGGGGCGACGTCCTCAAGGAAGCGACCGAAAAGGGCAAGATCGCCGGCAAGATCGCGACCGATACGACCGACCAGGTCGACCAGACCTCCCAGCAGAAGTCGGGGCTCTCCCTCTCGGGCTCCGTCTCCGTCAACGTCGTCGTCGACAAGGCGATCGCCGAAGTCCGGAACACCGGCGACTTCCAGGCGGACGGCAAGCTCACCGTCGATGCGAAGAATTCGACGCACATCGGCTCGCTCGCGGGCGCGGTCGCCATCGCGAAGGGGAGCGGCGGCGGCTCGGCCACCGGCGTCGGCGGCGCCTTCGGGATCAACGTGCTGACCGGGACGACCACGGCGGTTGTCGACGGCGCGACCGGCCTCGACCTCGGCGGGCTCGAGATCGACGCGGCCCGTTCGGGCTGGGATGTCTCCCTCGTGGCGGGCCTGGCCGGCGCGACGGCGACGGGCGAGGGTTCCGCAACGGCGGTCGCCGGTTCCGTCGGCGTCAACATTTCGGTCTACGACGTCGACGCGGCGCTGCGCAACACGACCGGTTCGGTCGGCGGCGATCTCTCGATCGACGCATCCGACACGACCCGGATGATCGCCGTCGGCGGCTCCGTCGCCTACGGCGGCAAGGCCGGCGTCGGCGTCGGGATCGGCTACACGTGGACCGGCAACACGATCACCTCCGAAATGTCCGGCGTGACCGATTTCCACCACACGGGCGACCTCGACGTCCGCGCGACCAGCGACGCCATGATCGTCTCCGTCACCGGTTCGGTCGGCATCGCCTCGGGCGGCTCCGGCGGAAGCGGTTTCGCGGGGGCAGGCACCGTCTCGATCAACGACGTCAAGAACGCCATCGAGGCGAAGATCGTCGGGACGACGACCACCCTCGACTCGACGGGCGACATCGACGTCACGGCTGCCGACAACACCGGCATCTACTCCTTCGCGGGGGCGATCGCGGTCGGCAAGAACAAGGGGCTCGGCGCCGCCATCGCGGTCAACACCGTCGACAACGACGTGACCGCCGCGGTCGAAAGCGCCACGCTCCACACGACCGGCGCGTTCCACGTCAACGCCGACGAATCGGGCACGGTCGTCACGCTGTCGGCAGGCGGCGCGGGCGCCGAGAAGCTGTCGATCGCCGGCGCGGTCGCGCTCAACCTGTTCACCAACGTCATCGACGCCCACGTCAGCGACAGCACCATCCTCGCGGCGGGCGCGATCGGCGTCGCCGCGAAGGACGACGAGATCGCGGCCGCGCTGGCCGGCGGCATCGCCGTCTCGACCTCCGACTCCGCGGTCGGCGCCGCCATCGGCGTCAACCTGATCTTCGACACGGTCAGCGCCACCTCCGACACGTCGACCCTGCACTCGAGCGCCTCGACCGTCGCCATCGACGCCGAGTCCGAAGAGCTGCTGGTCGGCGTCTCGCTCGGCGCCGCGGGCGGCGAGAAGTTCTCGCTCGGCGGGTCGATTTCCGCCGACGTCGTCGCCAACAAGGTCACCGCCCAGGTGATCGACGGCTCCGACCTCGACGCCTCCGGCAAGATCGACGTGAAAGCCGACGACGGCACCGCCGTGGTCGTCGTCGCCGGCGGCTTCGCCGCATCGACGAAGAGCGCGGTCGGGCTTGCCCTGTCGGCGGTCTACGTCGGCAACACGATCTCCGCGACGGTCGACGACTCCTCCGTGACCTCTTCCGCGGGTTCCGTCAACGTGGCGGCGGGCGTCGCTCCCGCCACGGGCGGCCCCGGCCTCTTCGACCTCGGCATCGGCACGAGCCTGGTCACCATGCCCGACATCCAGTCCTCACAAATCGTGAACATGACGTTCGGCGGCGCGGCTTCCGCCGATGCGACGGCCGCCGGCATCGGCGCCTCGGCCAACATCGTGCACAACACGATTTCCGCGGCCGTTTCCGGCGCTTCGGACATCGATGCGCTCGGGAACGTAAACGTTTCCGCGACCGACGCAGCGACGATCGACGCGCTCGCTTTCGGCGGGGCGGGGTCCGGCTCGAACGCGGGCGGCGGCGCGCTTTCGGCCAACGTCGTCACGGATGTCGTCTCGGCGACGGTTACCGCTTCCAACATCCATTCCGATTCCGACGTCACCGTCGATGCGGCCACCGGGTCGATCATCCGGTCACTGGCGATCGGCGTATCGGGCTCCGGCTCCAATGCCGTGGCGTTCAGCGTCCTGGGCAACGCGGTCGCCGACCAGGTGACCGCGAAAGTCGGCTCCGGCGCCGTCGTCACCGCCCGCGGCGACGTGAATGTCGACGCGTCCGACGTCGCCCCCGGCCTTCTTCCCGCGTGGATCCTGCCGGCCGACAAGCAGGCGGCGCTCAATGCCGGCCTCGCCGATTCCCCCATTGCCCTCGACGGCAACATCCTCGCCGTCACGGTCGCCGTGGCGGGTTCCGGCGAGAACGCGGTCGGCGTGACGCTCGTCGGCAACGTGATCACCAACGACGTCGAGGCCGTCGTCGACGGGTCGACCCTACGTTCCGGCGTCAACGCGGCGAACACCGTCGTCAACCCGAACGGCGACGTCTTCGTGACGTCGCTTTCCGACGCGGGCATCCTCTCGGTCACCGTGGGCGTCGCCGCCTCGGGCAATCTCGCCGTCAACGCCACCGGCTTCGGCAACGTCATCACCAACAAGACCGAGTCGCTGGTCCAGGGCAACGCGACGGTCGCCTCCGCCCGCAAGGCGTCCGTGACCGCCGAGGACGATTCCCAGATCCGCTCCGTGGGCTTAAGCATCGCGGCATCGGGGAGCACCGCCATCTCGGCGATCGTCGGCGCCAACGTCGTCACCAACAAGCTGGTCGCCCAGGTGGCGGGCTCGGTCGTCACCTGCAGCACCGACCTCAAGATCTCCGCCGTTTCCGACTCCGACATTTTCGGATTCACGGGCGGCGTCGCCGCCTCCGGATCGACCGCCGGCGTCCTGCTGCTGGCCGCCAACGTGATCACGAACACGACCGACGCGGGCATCGTCAACGAAGGCACCCGCCGGTCGAACGTCGACGCCGGCGGCAATATCACCATCGAGGCGGCCGACAAGTCCGTCATCGATTCGCTCTCCTTCGCCGTCGCCGCGAGCGGTTCGGCCGCGGTCGGAATCGCCGCTTCGGCCAACGTGGTCACCAACACGACCGCCGCGTACATCGATCGCTCCGACGTCGACGCGACCGGCGCCCTCGACCTGTCCGCGGAAGAGTCCGAGGTCATCCGCGCGCTCTCGCTCAACGTCGCGGCTTCCGGCTCGGTCTCCGTCGCCGTCTCCGCGCTCGGGAACGTGATTGTCAACAAGACGACCGCCACGATCGGCGACGGCGCCATCGTCACCGCCGGCGGCAACGTCGGCGTCTCCGCGCAAGATATCCCCGCCGGCTTCATCCCCGACTGGGCGCTGGGCAAGGACAAGGCCACGCAGGACGCGAAGCAGGCGCAGATCGACTCGTTCCTCGGCGATTCCCCGGTCGCCCTCGACGGCAACATCCTCTCGGTCGTGGTCAGCGTCTCCGCCAGCGGTTCGGTCGCGGTCGCCGGAAACCTGGTCGGCAACGTCGTTACCAACACCGTCGAGTCCACGATCGACGGCTCGACCGTCCGCGCCGGCGTCAACGCCGCCGGCACCGTCGTCAACGCCAACAGCGACGTCGTCCTGTCGTCGATCTCGGGCGCGGGAATCCTCGCCCTCTCGGTCGGCGTCGGCGCATCCGGCGCCGTTTCCGTCGACGCGCTCGGCTACGGCAACGTCATCACCAAAACGACCGACTCCAAGGTCAAGGGCGGCGCCACCGTCAAGTCCGGCCGCAAGGCCTCCATCACCGCCGCGGACGAATCCCGGATCACCTCGGTCGGCATCAGCATCTCCGGCTCCGGCACCGTCGCCGTCTCCGCGATCGTCGGCGCGAACGTCGTCACGAACAAGGTCGAGGCGATCGTCGACGGATCCACGATGACGGCCCGGACCGACCTCGCGCTTTCCGCAGAATCCAAGTCCGACATCTTCGGCTTCACGGGCGGCGTCGCCGGCTCCGGCGTCGTGTCGGCCTGCGTGTCGCTCACCGCCGACGTGATCGCGAACACGACGCGCGCCGGGATCGGCAACGGCTCCGACATCGACGTCGGCGGCAACGTGACCGTCGACGCGGCCGACCGTTCCACGGTCGATTCGCTGGGGTTCGGCGTGGCGGCGGCAGGGGTCGTCGGCGCCGGCGTGGCGATCTCGTACAACCACATCGAGAACACCGTCGAGACCTACGTCGACGCCTCGACGATCGACGCCGGCGGCTATGTCGACCTGTCGTCCGAGTCGTCCTCGGTGATCCGCGCGCTGTCGTTCGGCGTCTCCGGTTCGGGCGTCGTCGCGGTCAACGTGGGCGCCATCGGGAACGTCGTTGCGAACACCACCACCTCCAGGATTTCGGGCGGTTCGGTCGTGACCGCCGGCGGGAACGTCGACGTGTCGGCCAAGGACGTTCCCCCGAGCCTCATTCCCAAGTGGATCCTGGGCAAGGACAAGGCGACGCAGGACGCCAAGCAGGGCGAGATCGACTCGAAGCTTGGCGATTCCCCGGTCTCCCTCGACGGCAACATCCTCTCGGTGATGATCGGCATCTCCGGCACCGGCATCGTCGCGGTCAACGCGAACCTCGTCGGCAATGTCGTCACCAACAAGGTCGAGTCCTACATCGACGCCTCCACGGTCCGCGCGGGCGTCAATGCCGCGGGAACGGTCGTCAACCCCAACGCCGACGTCTTCGTGACGTCGCTCTCCGGCGCCGGCATCCTCGCGGTGTCGGTCGGCGTCGCGGGCTCGGGCATCACCTCCGTCGACGTTCTGGGCTACGGCAACGTCGTCACGAACCAGGTCTACGCGAAGGTCAAGGGCAACGCCACGGTCAAGTCGGGCCGCAAGAGCAAGGTCGAAGCCACCGACGACTCGCAGATCCGGTCGATCGGCGTGAGCATCGCCGGTTCCGGGATCGCGGGCGTTTCCACCGTGCTCGGCGCCAACGTCATCACCAACAAGGTCGAGGCGGTCGTCCAGGGGTCGACCGTCGTGGCCGGGACCGATCTCGACATCACGGCGATCTCGGATGCCGACATCTTCGCCTTCGCCGGCGGCGTCGCCTTCGGGGGCGTCGGGGTCCAGGTGTCGATGACCGCCAACGTCATCGCGAACGAGACGTACGCGGGGATCGACAACGAAGGAACCCGGCGCTCCAACGTCGACGCGGGCGGCAAGGTATCGCTGGACGCCGGCGACAGCTCCACGATCGACGCCCTTTCGTTCGGCGTCGCCGCGGGTGCCGTCGGCGTCGGCGTGGCACTTTCGGCCAACATCGTCGACAACACCATTTCCGCTTCGGTCGACGGTTCCGACGTCGATGCGGCCGGCGACGTCGACCTTGCCTCCGAGTCTTCCGCTATCATCCGGTCGCTCTCGCTGGGCGTCGCGATCGGCGGGTTCGCGGTCAACGTCACGGCGATCGGCAACACGGTCACGAACGACAGCTCCTCGACCATTACCGGCGGGTCGATCGTCCACGCGGGCGGAGACGTCAACATGACGGCTTACGACATCGCGCCCACGCTGGTCCCCGCCTGGATCCTCGGGCGGGATGCCGCCAGGCAGTCCGAGAAGCAGGGTAAGGTCAACTCCTACCTCTCCGACGCGCCCGCCTTCGACCCGACCGCGAACATCCTGTCGCTGACGGTCGTCATCTCGGGCGGCGGAACCGCCATCGGCGTCTCGATGGTCGGCAACGTGGTCGCGAACCACGTATCCAATTCGATCGACGCCGCCACGGTCATTTCCGGCGGCGACGTCCTGATGGACGCGACGTCGAGCGCGGGGATCGTCGCGATCAATGCGGGCGTCGGCATCTCCGGCGGCCTCTCCGCGAACCTCGTCGCTTTCGGCAACGTCATCGCGAACCACGTCGAGTCCACCGTCACCGGCGGCTCGACCGTTCGTTCCGGCGGACTGGTTTCCCTCGAGTCGGCCGACCGCTCCAAGATCTTTTCGGCCGGGCTCAGCGTCGGGATTTCCGTCGGCGTCGCGATCTCGGGGATCATCGGCGACAACACGGTCGCCAACGTCGTCCGGTCGCAGGTCGCCGGTTCGACCGTCGTCGCGGGAACCGACCTCGACCTGGTCGCCCTCGAACACGCCGACATCTTCGGCTTCGCCGGCGGCGTCGCCGCGGCGGGCATGGCCGCGGGCAACCTCACGGTCGCGATCAACGACATCGGGAACACCGTCGAGGCGTCGGTCGTCAACGCCGGTTCGGTCCGTTCCTCGGTCGACGCAGGCGGAGACGTCGCGCTTGCCGCCACCGACTCGTCGACGATCGATTCGATCACGGTCGGCGCCTCGGCCGCATTCGGGGGCGCCGTCGGCGGCGCGCTGTCCAAGAACTTCGTGAGCGACACCGTCCGGACGGCGATCACCCGCTCGGACGTCGCGGCCGACGGCAACGTCGAACTGTCCTCGCATGCCCCGGCCGTCATCCGGTCGGTCGCGGCAGGCCTCGCCGCCGCCCTGTTTTCCGGCGCCGTGCAAGGCTCCGTGACGCTCAACGACATCGGCAACACGGTCGAGGCGCTCGTCACCGGCGCCACCCTGACCACCGGCGGCAGCGTGATCCTGGATGCATCCGACGCCGCCCCGGCCTCCGTCTCCGCCCTCCGGGTGTCCGGAACCGTCATGGGCAAGCTGACCGAATCGATGGACGGCCACACGGTCAACATGAATGCGAACATCCTCTCGCTCGCGGGCAGCATCGCCCTTTCGGGCGGCGTCGCCGCGGGCGCCGCGGTGGCCGAGAACATGATCGCCAACCGCATCGCGGCCGAGGTCGTCGACTCGACGCTGGTCACGACGGGCGACGTCGGCGTCGTGGCCGCATCTTCGTCCTCGATCACGACCCTTTCG
>JANXQJ010000135.1 GCA_025356865.1 Deltaproteobacteria bacterium
TACACCAGCGCCAGAATCTCCCCGCCGTACGCCTCGAGCTTTCGCTCCCCCACGCCCGCGATGCCACGCAGCTCGTGCAGCGTGCCGGGGCGCATGCGCGCGATCTCCTTGAGCGTTGCGTCGTGAAAGATCACGTACGCCGGCACACCGTGCTCGGCCGCCAGGTCGCGGCGCCACGCGCGCAGGCGTTCGAACACCGGCAGCGCATCGTCGGGCAGGTCGGCCATGATGGCCGCCGCCTTCTTCGCCTTCTTCCCCTTGGCCGGCGCGCGGTATTCGCGCAGCGGCACCGGTTGCTCGCCCTTGAGCACCGCACGGCTCGCCGCCGTCACCTTGAGCGCGCTGTAGCTGCCGTGGTCCACGACGATGAGCCCCAGCGCAATCGCCTGCCGGATGACAGCGCGCCACTCCTGCGCCGAGCGTTCACGGCCAATGCCGAAGGTGCTCAGCTCGCCATGCTGCCAGTGATTCACCTTGTCGGTCGCGTCGCCGCGCAGCACGTCGATCACGTGCATGGCGCCAAAGCGCTGCCCCACCCGGACGATGCACGACAGCAGCTGCTGCACCGCCACCGTGCCGTCCACCGACACCGGCGGGTTGAGACAGGTGTCGCAGTTGTTGCACGGCGCGGCTGATTCACCGAAGTACGCCAGCAGGCGCATGCGCCGGCAGTCTGACGTTTCGCAGAAGCCAAGCATCGCGTCGAGCTTGCCCATCTGCACTTTCTTGTACGCGTCGTCCGCCTCGGATTCTTCAATCATCCGGCGCTGCTGCACCACGTCCTGCAGGCCGTACGCCATCCACGCGTTAGCCGGCAAGCCGTCGCGCCCCGCACGGCCCGTCTCCTGGTAGTAGCCCTCGACGCTCTTCGGCAGGTCGAGGTGCGCCACGAAGCGCACGTCGGGTTTGTCGATGCCCATGCCGAACGCGATGGTCGCCACCATCACCACGCCGTCCTCGCGCTGAAAGCGCTGCTGGTGCCTGGCGCGCGACTCGCCGCTCATGCCCGCGTGATACGCCAGCGCGGTGACGCCGTGCGCCGCGAGAAACTCCGCCGTCTCTTCCACCTTCTTGCGGCTCAGGCAGTAGACGATGCCCGCGTCGCCCGCATGCTCGGCGTTGATGAAATCCAGCACCTGCTTGCGGCCGTTGTCCTTGTCGACCACGCGGTAGCGGATGTTCGGGCGATCCACGCTCGAAACAAACACGCGCGCCGATTCCAGCTGGAGCCGTGTGATGATCTCGGCACGCGTCTGCTGATCGGCGGTTGCCGTGAGCGCAATGCGCGGCACCGTGGGGAACCGCTCGTGCAGCACCGAAAGCTGGATGTACTCCGGCCGGAAGTCGTGCCCCCACTGCGACACGCAGTGCGCCTCGTCGATGGCAAAGAGCGCCAGCGGGCTCGCCTCGAGCAGCGCGAGGCAGCGTTCGGTGAGCAGGCGCTCAGGCGCCACATACACGAGATCCAACTCGCCACGACGCACCATTTGCTCGGTGCGTGCCGCCTCGGCGGCGCTGAGCGTCGAGTTCAGGAAGGCCGCGCGCAC
This sequence comes from Deltaproteobacteria bacterium, assembly GCA_025356865.1. Lineage (GTDB taxonomy): Bacteria > Desulfobacterota > Deferrimicrobia > Deferrimicrobiales > Deferrimicrobiaceae > JANXPS01. Next base: position 1,548 of record JANXQJ010000135.1, read on the forward strand.
GCCCAGTTCCTCGAGTGCGGCCACCTGGTCGTGCATCAGCGCGATGAGCGGCGACACCACCACACCCACGCCGTCGCGCACGATCGCCGGCACCTGGTAGCACAGTGACTTGCCGCTGCCCGTGGGCATCAGCACCAGCGCGTCGCCGCCGCCGGTGACGTGCGCAATCGCCTCGGCTTGATGCCCGCGGAAGGCCGGGTAGCCGAAGACGTGCTGAAGGACGTGGAGGGGATCGCGCGGCATGACGAGTGCGGGGAAGTTAGACGGTCGCCAACCGCAACGCGTGCGTGCGGACGTCGTGCGGCCAGTGCGCAATTTCCGTTTCAAGGCGCGCGCGATCGCTGGCGAAGAGCGCGCGCGTGGCTTCCTCGTAACCTGGATAATCGCCGGCAACGGCGTGCATGAAGTGGTACGCGGCTTCGTTGGCCGCGCGCGTGCGCGCTGTCGTTTCGGCCTTGCCTTCGCGGCGCGCGGCGTCCACCAGCTTGCGAATGGCGTTGGACGCGCCGCCCGGCTGCCCGGTGAGCCAGTCCCAGTGACGCGGCAGCAGCGTGACCTCGCGCGGAACCACGCCCAGCTTGGGGCGGCCGCGGCCGCGCGGCGGTTCCGGCGGCGGGGTGTATCGTGCCCGCACCTCATCGTCCGAGCCGCGCATGTCGAGATCGAGGGGGCGCCCGGTGACGTCATTGAAGATCAGCACCGGCGTGTCTGCCGGGCTGTGCTTCACAGCGACGGCGACCTCGGCCAACAGGCCGGAGGCGATGCGGCGGTCACCGAGGAAGGCAGTGTACGTCTGGGTCAGGTCGGGCATGGCGATCCTGCATCTATATAAAGGGGTGGTCCGAACCACGATAATATTATCCGGATGTAACATATTGTCAATAATAGCCGGATACAAATAGGGCGTTTTCGTTTGTCAGTCAGCCGCGCCACCATCCAGGATCCAGAGAACTGCAATCTCCAAGGAGCGCCGATGGGTGCCGGCTACGAGTTCGAGTGCGACGCGTGCGACTTCACTTTCGAGGCGTGGGACGATGGCAATCCCTACTTTCTGGATGCCGACGGAACCAGGCACTACGCGTACCATCCCGACGTCGACTGCGAGCGATGCAACCGGTGCCGCAGCAAGCGCATTGTGGACGCCGTCGACGCCGCAGGACATCGATGCCCGCGGTGCAAGCGAGGCCTGATTCACGAAGGCACGTCGGCCGGAACGATCTCATGAGCCACGTCATTACAGTTCCGCCGTCACTCGACCTCATCACGTTCGATCAGGTGCTCCAGCAGCTCGTGGTGCTACCGCGCGATGCAGAGGTCCTGGTGGATGCCCGGCCGTGCACGTGGGCCTCGCCTGGCGCGTTGATTGCCCTCTTGATGCTGGCGCAGTCGCGAACCACCAGGTCCGCGTTGTTGCTTCCAGGCAAGGTCGAGACTGCCGGCTACTGGTCGCGCAACAAGTTCATTCGGCATGCCGGCACGCTCTTCGATGTAGAAGGACCCGTGCCGGACGAAGCCCCCGAGCGAACAAGTGGTTCGCTGATCGAGATTACACGACTCGAGCCCGGCGATGATCTCGCGGGCGCCGTGCAGGACATCGTCAGCCGGCTGCGCGTGATCCTGTCGCAGGAACTCTCCATTGACCAACGCCGAGCCACGGAACTCGAGAAGACGTTCGCCGAGGTGTGCCTGGCGATGGTTGCGCGCACCAGCGGACCGGCGTGGTTCATGGGCCAGCTGTTCAACTACAAGAAGCGCGGCGGGCGGCGCGTGCTCGATCTCGCGCTCTCGGCTCCCGACACCGCGGACACGGCGTCGTGCATCGACGTGACCCAGCGCCTGCGTGGCCACGCGTACGCATTGCAAGGCAAGGTCACGGTGCGCGCCGGCACTGAGCGACACGCGTGGGTACCGGCGTGGGACGATGATGTCGCGCTGCGTGAGCGCCTGCCGCGCTTTGTCGGCGTGCAACTGCACATGCTCGTGCCAGAGCAGGTTGATGCGACGCGTCAGCATCCGCGGTAGCCGGCTTCGGCTGCCGCGGATAGCACGCCCACATGCTAGCATCTGCGGTTCTTGATCTCGTGGGCGGCGACGGCCGCGACATCCGGAATGGGATCGTTTACCAGCTTCCGCACCCACTTCACCGGCGTGCCGCTGTTGCTGGCCAGCGCGCTGCGCACCACGGGGTCCGGGTGCTTGAACAGCGCGTCACACAACACATTGACGTCGACGTTCTCATACCGCTCGACGTAGCCCGCCACCGCCTCAGCGACTTCGGGATCCGACGCGATGAGCTGCAGCACCATCGCTTCGGACGCCGCCTGGCGAAAGACCTCGGTGCGCGCCAACTGCGTCCGCACCGAGGCGCAGGGGTCGTTGGCCATCGCCAGCGCGGCGTCCGCCGGCAGGCAGTCGCGGTTCACCACGGAGCGCCGCACCGAATAGGACGGATGCTGCGAGG
>JANXQJ010000159.1 GCA_025356865.1 Deltaproteobacteria bacterium
GCAACGGACGCACGTGACGTCCGGGTTCTCCCTGAACTGCCTGGCCTGGTATCTCAAAACCTTTCGTCTCTTCGGAGACAGCATTTCGACAAATGTTTCAATGGCACCCGGCAGGGAGATGCAGGAGAAGTCGCGTTTGCGCGTCTGGGAAAAAAGACCTTTTCTACTGCATGCCGCGACGATCGTCTCCCGGCACCCGCTCCACCCCGACATGTTGGGCATCCAGAGACAATCCCATTCGGACGCGTGTTCCAGCAGGCAATCGAGAAGGCATTGGGCTGATTCCTGCTCGCAATCCGCGCGCAGGATCCAGTCACCATATTCGGCACCGGTCGCCCGATCGCCCATGATTCGCAACGTTCGGAAAGAAATCGCCCCCGCCAGACGAAAATCGGTCAGATATAAAGGCGCGATGGCGGCCAACTTTCCGCCATTGTCACGAGCCACGACGAGGAATGGTTGCGTGCTTGTATCCATGATCTTTGCCCACGCCCGGATCCATTCCCATGTCAGGAATATCGAGTTGGCCCGGGAATCTTCCAGAAGCGGGTTCCATTCCTTTTCGAGCGCAAGGAACCCGGTCCAGTTTTCAACGAGTGAGGTGTTCATGCGTGCTTCAGACCTATCTTGAAGCAAGCCATTCGGAAAGTTCCTTGGCCACGCGGTCGCCCGCTTTCCCGTCCCAGAGGGGAATCGGGGTCGGCTGCCCCCATCGCCCTTCCATCACGTCGCGAAAGGCCTCGCGAATTTTCAGGATGTCGTTTCCCACGAGACGGCTGGTTCCCTGGGTTACCGTTATCGGGCGCTCCGTGTTCTCCCTGAGCGTCAGGCATGGGACGCCCACGACCGAGGTCTCTTCCTGAAGCCCCCCCGAATCGGTCAACACCAGACGGGATCCGGAAACCAGCGAGAGTGTATCGTTGTAAGGGAGTGGACCCAGGCAGATCAGGTTTGGACGGCCGTGTGCGAGGATGTCGCCGAGTCCGAAACGTTTGGCTGCGGTGAGGGTTCGGGGGTGTACCGGAAATACGATCGGTAATTCGGCGGACAGTTCGTCCAGCAATCTCAACAGGACCGATAGCGTCTCCGGGTCGTCGACATTGGATGGCCGATGCATCGTGGCGAATCCGTATGCCCGCCCAGCAAGGCCCAGACGGGTCGCGGTATCCCGCGAACGGGCGATTTCGGCCTGCGTCAGAAGCGTGTCGATCATCACGTTTCCGACGAGCTTGATCTTGTGGTCGGAAATGCCCTCCCGCCGGAGGTTTTCGACCCCGCTCGGCTCTGAAACCAGAAGAAGTTCGGCAATGGCATCTGTCAGCAGCCGGTTGATCTCTTCCGGCATCCCCCGGTCGAAACTTCGGAGACCGGCCTCGACATGAGCCACCGGAACGGCGAGTTTGACAGCAGCCAGTGCGCAGGCAACCGTGCTGTTGACGTCTCCGAATACGACGGTAGCGGATGGTGGTTCCTTGAGCAGCAATTCCTCGTACCGCTCGAGTATCTTCGCCGTCTGCTGCGCGTGGGTTCCCGACCCGACCTCAAGATGAACGTCGGGAACCGGGATCCCGAGTTCATCGAAGAAAACGTCGTTCATCGATGGATCGTAATGCTGGCCCGTGTGAACGATCCGATACGAAAGATCGCCCGCCATGGAAATCGCCCGGACAACAGGTGCGAGTTTCATGAAGTTCGGCCTCGCGCCTGCGACGAGGTCCACCATAGGTTTCATATTCCGGTCTCCATCCTGTTATTGAGTCCCGATTGGCTGCTGCACGAGTCGAAGATGTCGTCCCAAAGCGCAACGGTATTTCGGGTCCGGTATCTTTCGGATGATTTGCTTGCAGCGGCGGCAAACCGCTTTCGGCTTACCTCGTCCGACATCAGTTCAATGATCGGGTCTGCAAATCCCCGGGCGGTCCGATCGCCGACCAGGTGACCGTTGACTCCGTTTTCGACCAGGTCCTTCAGGTCTCCGACGTTCGACACGACCGCGGGAATTCCGAACGTCATTGCTTCCATCAGGGCTAAGGACAGTCCTTCGGAGTCGGACGTCAGAACGAATATCCGGGAGCGGCGAAGCCAAAAGGCCACATCGTCCTGATGCCCCGGGAAGAGGACATTATCTGAAATGTCCAGACATTCGGCGAGAGACCGGCATTCCCCCAGAAGCAGGCCGTCTCCAATCACGGCGGCGACGATGCCGGGGAAACGATTTTTGACGAGTCGGACGGCTTCGAGGAAAAGGTCGACCCGTTTTACGGAGGAGATTCTCGCGACGAGGACGAGATCGATGTCCTTCGTCTCGGGGACAGGGGGGATTTCATCCATGCCTCCCGGGACGATCCGGTAGCAGGTATCCGCCCCCTTGCTCCGGAAATACGCGATCGCCCCGCTCCCCATGGTGATCACCAGGTCGAACGCGGAAACCGCGCCGATCAATTTTCGCTCCACCCAAGGGTCTGGCGTTTCGAGCCGGGAAAACATGCGATTCTCCCCATGGACGCCGCCGTCGAGGGTTTCACGGGGTCCACCGACGCAAAAATAAAGCGATCGCGCCCCGCACAATTTCCCGAGGAGTCCAGCGACAAGTCCGTTGAGCAGAAGGTGGAAGCCCCCCACGAAATCCGGTCGGGAGCGAAGCCCGACCCAGAAAAAGGTCGCGAGGCGTGCGGAGGTCGACCCGATCGATACGACAAGCCAGGAAGGCGGATAGACCCCTTCGACCTTCGCGCAGGCCGGAACGGGAGTGGCTGCCACCATCCGGACGCGTGCGACGCGGCCTGATAGCGCGATCGGACGGATATGCGCGTTGATCCAGTTGTCGGAATAGAAGGTTCCCGTCAGCAGGATTTCAAGCCCATTGCCTGTTGCGTTCGCCCGCTTTTCGGGACCGAAACGGGTTGCAGCGCGAAGCAGGAGGGAATAAGCATTCATGAAGCCGTGGATCGCCACGCGGAAGATGGATCTTCGGAGTGAGAATCCGGTCGACGGCACGGATTGATCTGCGGCTTTCATTTTGAGATGTCCGGGAATGATCGTCTTGACCACGGGATGGAAATGCTGCTTTGCCCCGTGTGGTCGGGCGGATTTCGTACGAGACCCCGCACTTCGGCGCCATTCAGGGTGATTCGCCGTGGTTCATTCCCTTCGTTCAAGTAAACGGTCAGGCCGTCCGGATCCTCCTGCGGGGACCCGGTTGGGCAGAATTCGGTCCGAAGTTCGCATGGATCGCCATTCCCCCCTCCGTTTTCAGTCCGTATACGGGATGTCAGGGCGCAATACCCGAGCAGGCGGCGCGTGGTGGTGACGAGCACCTTCCCCTCCCGCTGGTATTTCGCCAGCAGGGAGAAAGCCGCGCGCGTGTGCTCCCCGAAGGGTTGCCCATGGCCGGTGATTTTCCCAAGGTGGGTGTAGAGAACCGATATGCCTTGCCGCTCGACCAACCGGTCGAGCATCTCGACGGTCAGCACCTCGGCTATTCCGTCGGCCGTCGCGGACAGGTTTACGCCGCCTGGGAATGGATTCATTCGAAGGAATTCGGTGATCGGTCGACCATCTCGTAGAATTGCCGGATGAGAAATACGATTGACCGGATGCATCTCGTATTTTTGCCCCTCGGATCGGCCCAGAATCCCTTTTGCAAATTCTTTCGCGAGCGTGCGGGCGGAAGAGATCGGTCGGGACGGATGGAATATTCCCGCCAGTCTCCTTTTAGTTTCCTGGCCGGTCACGCTCGTGATCCGCCCTCTCCAGATGTACCGGATGCCGAAATCGCACGACAGGTCGGCGTGGTAGGCTTCCGTGCCCGGAAGGTCGCCGCTTCCGGCCATGATATCGCCTCCGAAATTGGTCGGCGCGATGGCATGGTCCACCCATACTTCCATGCGGCATCCGTGACGGGAAAGTTCGTCGAGTGCGCGTCCCGCGTGGTTGCGCGTGGTAGCAAGATCGCCGAACGAATGAAGACAGTCGATATGCCCGCTCCGGATCAGTGCTCGCACTTTCTCGCGCCCGGCGTCGTCGGTATTCCAGTATGAAAACTGATCCGAAGGCATATTGAAGTAGATCGTATTCCCCGTCTCGAGTCCGACCCCACTCCCAATGACGGTATCCTGCTCCGTGTTGAGATAGCGCATGATCTCGAAATAGGTTCGGGAGTCGGGGGTTTCATCCAGGTCGCTGCAGATCGCGAGCATCGCCCGGTAGGGATAGGGAGTTTTCCGGAGGTTCAACAATATTTGGCCTGGATTTTCCGAACGCGTTCGGAAAAATCCTTTCTCAACCGGAGAGGAAGGACGTACCGGAAGTAAAGCGGAAGTAAGATCAGCACGCCGATACCGCACCCGACAAAAAAAGCGGGAACGGACTGGTTCAGGAACAGGAATCGGGAGGCGAGCAGGCACAACACCAATGGGATATTGCAGATCGCAGGGACCGCGTACGAACGCTTTAGATACTCGATGACGGAAACGTCGAGCCGTCGGCATGCAAACAGAAATATGGCCAGGCCAGTCCCGAGCGAGAATGAGACGGAGACCATGACGGCAGCCTTCATGAGACTCCATCCCGTGGTGTAGGCGACGCTCAGTCCGATGACCAGGCCTACAGCAGATGTGGCCAATCCGATCAGCCCGATCCGGCCGTGCTTGTCCATCCCGATCAGAATGGTCATGACCGGTTGCTGGGTCATCGGTAAAAACTGCCCCAATGCGAGCACGGCGAGGAGGACTCCCTGCTCGTACCGGGCTCCCATCCAGATGCGTAGCAGCAGGTCTCCCTGCAAGGACAGGACAAGAACGATCGGCAACGCGATGGCCACGGCAATCCGTGTCGACTGGAAAAAAAGATTCCGGAGATCCTCGGTACGGCCGCTCTCCTGGAGCGAACCCGCGGTGGGGGTCAGGACAAAGGCAAACTTGTTGAGAAAGGTTTGGGCGTTCCTCATGAGCCCCAGGGGACGCGAGTAGACCGCCAGGGCTGCCGGCCCGAGCCAGGATGCAACCATCAGGCTGCTGGCCTGGACGAGGAGCAAAGGCGGAAGTCCGGCGATGACTGTTTTCCCGCCAAAGACCATCATCGCTTTGGCATGGGACCAAGACGCGTATTGTGGATGAATTTGCGCCTCG
>JANXQJ010000172.1 GCA_025356865.1 Deltaproteobacteria bacterium
CGTCCGTCTATCACGCACGTTTCGCGAAAGTCCCGAGGATCGTGGCGATCGATTGCGGCATCAAGCAGAACATCCTCCGGATGCTCGTCTCGCACGGCTTCGACGTGACGGTCGTTCCCGCCTCGGCCTCCGCGGCGTCCATCCTCGCGCACAACCCGGACGGAGTTTTCATCTCCAACGGCCCCGGCGATCCCGAAGGGGTTCCGGGCACGGTCGCGACGGTTCGCGAGCTGCTCGGGAAGGTGCCGATGTTCGGCATCTGCCTCGGCCACCAGATCATGGGGCTGGCGCTCGGGGCGAAGACCTACAAACTCAAGTTCGGCCACCACGGCGGCAACCAGCCGGTCAAGGACCTCGCAACCGGGAAGGTCGAGATCACCAGCCAGAACCACAATTTCGCGGTCGACGCCGCGTCGCTGGGCGAGATCGCCAAGGTCACGCACGTCAACCTGAACGACCAGACGGTCGAGGGGATCTCCGTCCCGTCGATGCGCTGTTTCTCGGTCCAGTATCACCCCGAGGCGTCGCCGGGGCCGCACGACTCGCGCTACCTGTTCGACCGCTTCCGCCGCTTCCTGCTCGGTGAAGAGGCGATCTGACGGGTCGGCCGGTTCGCGTTTCTTGCTGAACGCCGTCGAATTGCGGGAACGTTGCCGCCAGGCGAACGAATCGCTCGCTGCCTGCAACCTGTGCCCGAGGGGCTGCGGGGTAAATCGGCTCGAAGGTGTGACCGGCTTCTGTAGCGCGACCGCTTCAGCCCGGGTCGCCGCCGTTTCGGTCCACCACGGCGAAGAGCCGCCGATATCGGGAACCGCGGGCTCGGGAACGATCTTTTACAGCGGCTGCAACATGGAGTGCTTCTTCTGCCAGAACTTCCCGATCAGCAAGCTCGGGGTCGGGCGAGAGATGACGACGGCCGAGTTGGGCGACGGGTTGCTCGGGCTGCAAAAAAAGGGGGCGCACAACGTCAACTTCGTGACCCCCACGCCCCACGTGGCGCACCTGATCGGCGCCCTGGCGCACGCCCGGGAAAACGGGTTCACGTTGCCGGTGGTCTACAACACCAACGGCTACGATTCACGGCAGGGGCTGGCGCTGCTCGACGGCGTGGTCGACCTCTACCTGCCAGACGTCAAGTACCGGTCGGCCGGATTGGCCGAAGAAGCATCGGGCACGCCGGATTATGCGGGCCATAACGAGGCTGCCGTCCGGGAGATGGTCCGGCAGGTCGGGATGCTTGAAACGGACGACGACGGGATCGCGCGGCGCGGCGTGCTCATCCGGCACCTCGTGCTCCCGGGTCACGTCGACGAGACCGAGCGGGTCCTCTCCTTCATCCGGGAGGCGTTCGGACCCGAGATGCCGCTCTCCCTGATGGGGCAATATTTCCCGGCCTGGAAATCGCACGACAGGCCGGGGTTCGACCGGAAACTGACCGAGGAAGAATACGAACGGGCCATCGACTTTGCCGAACGGCTCGGACTCAACAACGTTTTCATACAGGAGCTCTAGTTGCCAAAACGTACCGACATCAAAAAGATCATGCTCATCGGCTCCGGCCCCATCATCATCGGGCAGGCGTGCGAATTCGACTACTCGGGAACCCAGGCGTGCAAGTCGCTGAAGGAAGAGGGGTACACGGTCGTCCTCGTCAACAGCAACCCTGCGACGATCATGACCGACACCGACTTCGCCGACCGCACCTACGTCGAGCCCATCACGCCCGAGATGGTCGCCAAGATCATCGAGCGCGAGCGCCCCGACGCGTTGCTGCCCACCATCGGAGGGCAGACCGGCCTCAATATCGCCGTTTCGCTCCACGAGATGGGAGTCCTCGAGAAGTACGGCGTCGAGTTGATCGGCGCCAACTTCGAGGCGATCCAGAAAGCCGAAGACCGAAACCTCTTCCGCATCGCGATGGAAAAACTGGGGCTCCGGGTTCCGCGCTCCTCCTACATCACGACGCTCGACGAGGCGCTGGCGGCGATCGGCCAGATCGGCTATCCGGCCATCATCCGCCCGTCGTTCACGCTCGGGGGCACCGGCGCCGGCATCGCCTACAACCGCGAGGAATACGAGGAAGGCGTCCGCTGGGCGCTCGACGCGTCGCCCAAGCGCACCGTGCTGATCGAGCAATCCGTCATCGGCTGGAAAGAGTTCGAGCTCGAGGTGATGCGCGATCTAAAGGACAACGTCGTCATCATCTGCTCGATCGAGAACCTCGACCCGATGGGGGTCCACACGGGCGACTCGATCACCGTGGCGCCGGCCCAGACGCTGACCGACAAGGAATACCAGATCCTCCGGAACGCCTCGCTCAAGATCATCCGCGAGATCGGCGTCGACACGGGCGGCAGCAATATCCAGTTCGCGATCAATCCCGAAAACGGCGACCTGGTCATCATCGAGATGAACCCGCGCGTTTCGCGGTCGTCCGCGCTTGCGTCCAAGGCCACCGGCTTCCCGATCGCCAAGATCGCAGCCAAACTCGCGGTCGGATACACCCTCGACGAGATTCCCAACGACATCACGCGCGAGACGCCGGCCTCTTTCGAGCCGACCATCGACTACGTGATCACCAAGATCCCGCGCTTCACCTTCGAGAAGTTCCCGCAGACCGAAGACCTCCTCGGCACCCAGATGAAGTCGGTCGGGGAAGTGATGGGGATCGGCCGCACTTTCAAGGAGTCGCTCCAGAAGGCGCTCCGGTCGCTCGAGATCGGGATCAACGGCTTCGACGAGGTCCTGCCCGCGGGATCGCCCCCCGAGGCCCGCAAGAAACTGCTCAACGAGAAGATCCGGAAGCCCAATTCCCAACGGTTGCTCTACGTGGCCGAGGCGATGCGGGAAGGGTGGACCGATGGCGATCTCTATCGCGCGTCGTGGATCGACCCCTGGTTCCTTGAAAATATCCGGCAGATCATCGACGAGGAGACGGCGCTCAAGGCGATCGCTCCCGCTTTCTGCAGTGAAGCGGCATCCGGCAAACTGGGCGTCGAGATGACCGCGAAAGTGCGTCGGGCCAAGGAGTACGGATTCGGCGACCGCCGGTTGGCGAAGCTCTTCGGCTCCGACGAAGATACGGTCCGCAAGGCGCGCCTGGCGGTGGGGATCCGCCCCGTATACAAGCGGGTCGACACGTGCGGCGCCGAGTTCGAGGCGCAGACCCCGTACATGTATTCAACTTACGAGCAGGAAGACGAGTGCGCCCCGACCGATCGGAAAAAGATCATTATCCTGGGCGGCGGCCCCAACCGGATCGGGCAGGGGATCGAGTTCGACTACTGCTGCGTCCACGGCGTCTTCGCGCTCGCCGAGGATGGCTATGAAACCATCATGGTCAACTGCAATCCCGAAACCGTCTCCACCGATTACGACACCTCCGACCGACTCTATTTCGAGCCGTTGACCAAGGAAGACGTTCTCGCGATCATCGCGGCCGAGAATCCGGTGGGCGTCATCGTCCAGTTCGGCGGGCAGACCCCGCTCAAGCTGGCGGTCCCGCTCGAGATGGAAGGGGTGCCGATCCTGGGTACGAGCCCCGACAGCATCGATCGGGCCGAAGACCGCGAGCGGTTCAAGGAACTGCTCGAAAAACTGGGATTGAGGCAGCCGCCCAACGGAACCGCGCGTTCCACGGAAGATGCGATCACCATCGCCAACCGGATCGGGTACCCGGTGCTCCTCCGGCCATCCTACGTGCTCGGCGGGCGCGCGATGGAAATCGTCCACGACGAAGAAGGGCTCCTTCGCTACATGACGAACGCAGTCCAGGCGTCCGAGAAGCACCCCGTCCTGGTCGACAAGTTTCTCGACGACGCGATCGAGGTCGACGTCGACGCGATCTCCGACGGCGACGACGTGGTGATCGGCGGCATCATGGAACATATCGAGGAAGCCGGCGTCCACTCTGGCGACTCCGCCTGCTCGCTCCCCCCGCACTCGATTCCGAAGGAACTGGTCGACGAGATCGCGCGGCAGACCAAGGAACTGGCGAAAGAACTCAACGTGATCGGCCTGATGAACGTCCAGTTCGCCATCCGGAAGGGGGATATCTACATCCTCGAGGTCAATCCGCGCGCCTCGCGAACCGTTCCCTTCGTCAGCAAGGCGACCGGCGTGCCGCTCGCCAAGATGGCCGCGCGCGTCATGGCGGGCCGGAAGCTCAAGGATCTGGGCTTCACCGAAACCGTGGTGCCGACCCACATCAGCGTCAAGGAAGCGGTCTTCCCGTTCATCAAGTTCCCGGGCGTCGACACGCTGCTCGGCCCCGAGATGAAGTCGACCGGCGAGGTCATGGGGATCGACCGCACCTTCGGCGCGGCGTTCGCCAAGGCGCAGATGGCGGCAGGGATGGTGTTGCCGACTTCGGGCACCGTCTTCGTCAGCGTCCGCAACGAAGACAAGGACGGCGTGCTTCCGGCGGTCCGGTCGCTCCACGAATCCGGATTCAAGGTCGTCGCAACCAGCGGCACGGCCGATTTCCTGGGCCAGAACGGCATTCCGGCCGGAACAGTGCTCAAGGTCCAGGAAGGTCGCCCGCACGTGGCCGACCTCATCAAGAACGGCGAGATCGCGATGGTCATCAACACGCCGATCGGAGCGCAGTCCAAGGCCGACTCGTTCTACATCCGCCGGACGGCGCTTGTCTACAACACCCCCTACTTCACGACGCTGGCGGCGGCCAAGGCGGCTTCCCAGGCGATTGCCGACCTTCTCAAGGAAGATCTGTCGGTCCGCTGTCTCCAGGAGTACCACGCCAAATAGGCAGAGCAATGGACGCCCCTTCGATCCAATACATCAAGGGGGTCGGTCCCAAGATCGCAGAGCGTCTCGCCGGGCGGGGAATAAGGACCGCTCGCGAGGCGCTTTTCTTTTTCCCGAAAGCGTACGAGGACCGGCGCCGCGTTGTCCCGCTTTTTTCTCTCGTTCACGGGATGTCGGCCTGCGTCAAGGGCCGGGTCGTAGACGTCCGGGGGGGGAAGGGCGGCTTCGGCCAGAACCGGGTGCTCGACGTCATGATCGCCGACGGTTCCGGGCGACTGTCGCTCAAGTGGTTCCGTTACAACCCGGCGCTCGCCGACCGCTTCCCGATCGGCGCCGAAATCCTCCTCAGCGGCACGGTCCGGTCATTCGGCCCGCGGCTCGAGATGCACCACCCCGAAATCCTCGGGCACGACGAGATATCCGATCCGTTCGGTTTCGGCCGGATCGTCCCGGTCTATCCCGATATCGAGGGGGTTCCGGCGCGCCTCCTGCGCAAGATCATGTGGGAGGTCGTCCAGCATCATCCCAAGGAGGTCACCGAGATTTTCCCTCGCTGGATTCTCGAGGCGGCGGGGGTGCCGGTCATCCAGGAATCGGTCGCCGCGCTCCATTTTCCGCCAGACGATTCCGATATCGCCCAACTTCAATCCTTCAGTTCCCCAGCCCAGCAACGATTGATTTTCGGCGAACTGTTTTTCATCCAGTGGGAACTGGCCCGCCGCCGCAGTGGCGTCTCGCGCGATAAATCCGTCCCGCTTCCGTGGGACCGGGAGATCGTCGAGGAGATCAAGCGACGGCTTCCGTTCACCTTGACGAATGCCCAGCGGCGGGTAGTCAACGAGACGCTCAAGGATATGGCGCAGCCGCACCCGATGCACCGGTTGCTGCAGGGCGATGTCGGCAGCGGCAAGACGATCGTCGCGTGGATCGCCGCGATGGTCGCCTCCAGAAACGGGGCGCAGGCCGCGCTGATGGCGCCGACCGAAATCCTCGCCGAGCAGCACTACCAGCGATTCGTCAACCTCTGTTTCGGCCTGCCGGTCAACGTCGTCCTGCTGACGGCGTCGATCACGGGGAAGGCGCGCGAGGCCGCTCGGGCGCTGATCCGGGAAGGTCACGCGAATATCGTCGTCGGGACGCACGCGATCATCCAGGAAGGGGTCGAATTCCGAAATCTGGCGCTCAGCATCATCGACGAGCAGCACCGCTTCGGGGTGCTGCAACGAGCCGCCCTGCGGGGAAAGGGTGTCCAGGCGCCCCACCTGCTGGTCATGACGGCGACCCCGATTCCCCGCACGCTGGCGATGACCCTTTACGGCGATCTCGATGTTTCGGTGATCGACGAACTGCCGCCGGGTCGCTCTCCGGTCCGGACACGGGTTCTTGCCGAGCGGGAGCGGGGGGTGGCATGGGAAGCGGTCCGGAAAGAACTGGAGGCCGGCGGGCGCGCCTACGTCGTGCTGCCGCTGGTCGAGGAATCCGAGAAACTGGCGTTGCGCGACGCGGTCAAGACGGCCGAAAGCGTGAGGGCCGCATTCCCGGACATTGGTGTAGGTCTCCTGCACGGGCGGATGAAGGGCGACGAGAAGGATGCCGTCATGCGCCGTTTCAAGCAGGGGGATGACCGGATTCTCGTTTCCACCACGGTCATCGAGGTGGGCGTCGATGTCCCCGAAGCCACGCTGATGATCGTCGAGCACGCCGACCGGTTCGGCCTGTCGCAACTGCA
>JANXQJ010000179.1 GCA_025356865.1 Deltaproteobacteria bacterium
CGGCATCGTCGACGGGCAGCTCATCCTGATCGACGAGGCGCTTACGCCCGACTCCTCCCGCTTCTGGCCTGCGGCCGGCTACGCGGCGGGCGGGCCGCAACCCAGCTTCGACAAGCAGTTCGTCCGGGACTACCTGCTCACCCTGCCCTGGAACAAGACCGCGCCGGGCCCCTCGCTCCCCGCCGACGTGATCGAAAAGACGTCGCTCAAGTACCGCGAGGCGCTCACCATTCTCAGCGGATCCGACGTGAAATGACAAAAGCCGCCCGCCCGTTCCGCAAGATCTTCATCGCAAACCGCGGCGAAATCGCCTGCCGGTCGATCCGCCCGTGCCGCGAACTCGGCATCCAGGCCGTCGTCGGCTACTCCGACTGCGACGCCCTTTCCCTGCACGTGAAACTGGCCGACGAGGCGGTGCGCCTCGGCCCCTCCCCGGCGGCGCTCAGCTATCTCGACATCGACACCGTCCTGCGTGCCGCGAAAGACAGCGACTGCGACGCGGTGTTCCCGGGCTACGGCTTCCTCGCCGAAAACCCCGATTTCGCCGAAGCGGTCGAAAAAGAGGGGCTCGTCTTCATCGGCCCGTCGGCCCGCGTCATGCGCATCCTGGGCGACAAGATCGCCGCGCGTCGCGCGCTTGCGGCTTCCGGCGTGCCGGTCACGCCGGGGATCGAGGACGTATCCGGGCCCGAAGAGATCATCGCCTTCGGCGAGAAGGTCGGCTATCCGATCATCATCAAGGCTTCGGCGGGCGGCGGCGGCAAGGGGATGCAGAAGGTCTACGCAGCCGACGAGGTGGCCGAGAAGCTCGAGACCGCGCAGTCCGTCGCCTTGAAGGCGTTCGGCAAGAGCACCGTCTTCGTCGAGAAATACATCGAGGGCGGCCGCCACATCGAGTTCCAGTTCATCGCCGACCGGTACGGCAACGTCGTCCACCTGGGCGAGCGCGAATGCTCGATCCAGCGTCGTCACCAGAAACTGGTCGAGGAAGCGCCCTCCTCGCTGCTGACTCCCGAGGAGCGGTCGAGGGTCGGCGCGATCGTCGTCAAGGCGATGAAGGACGTCGGCTACGAAACGGCGGGCACGATGGAATTTCTCGTCGACGCCTCCGGCCAGTTCTTCGTCCTCGAGGTCAACACCCGCATCCAGGTCGAGCACACCGTCACCGAGATGATCAGCGGCTTCGACATCATCCGCACCATGTTCCGCATGGCGGCCGGCGAGCGGCTGGCGATGACCCAGGACGAAGTCATCCTGCGCGGGCACGCCATCCAGTGCCGCGTCAACGCCGAGGATCCCAAGAAGGACTTCGCGCCGTCGTTCGGGACGATCAGCTTCCTGCGGCAGGTTTCCGGCCCCTTCGTCCGTTCCGAGTCCGGCATCTACCAGGGGTGGGAAATCCCGCCCTACTACGACTCGCTGCTCGCCAAGATCTGCTCGGTGGGCAAGGACCGGGTCACCGCGATCGAGCGGATGCGCCGCGCGCTCCGCGAATTCGAGATCTGGGGCGTCAAGACGACGATCCCGCTCCTCAAGCGGATCATGGACAACCCGAAGTTCGTCGCGGGCGATATCCACACCGGCTTCATCGAGGAGAACATCGCGGGCCTCACCGAGTACGAAGAGGTCGAGGAGCAGATTTTCAAGGTTGCCAAGTTCGTGGCCCAGGTCTCCGGACTCGGCCGCAACATCTACGCAGGCTGATTCGATGGGACGAGGGGATGGCATGAAGGCGAGCGTCAGGAAAAAGGACCCGAAGAAGATCCTCAAGGGCATTCGGGACGGCAAGGAGATCTGTTTCACCCAGACGGGGCCGCGCGACACGGGCCAGAGCGATTTCAAGAACCGCTTCACCCTCTTCGACCTGCGCAAGCTGATCCCGCTCTACGACGGCACCGGCTATTTCTCGCTCGAGGTGCACGGCGGCGCCCGGTTCCACCAGGATATGATCAACAACATGGTCGACCCGTTCGAAGAGGCGCGCATCTGGTCCGAGGGCGCGCCGAAGTCGCTCACGCAGACGCTCATCCGATCCACGAACCTGTGGGGCTACCGGATGTATCCGCACAACGTCATCAAGCTGGCGGTGCGCTCGTTTCTCCCGACGGTCGACGTCTGGCGCTGCTTCGACTTCCTCAACTACATCCCCAACATGGCCTCGATCGCCGAAGAAGTCATGTCGGGCGGCAAGATATTCGAGCCGTCCATTTCGTTCACCGAGTCGCCCGAGTGCTCCGACGCCTATTACCTGAGGGTGACCGACGAGATCGTCGACCTTTGCGGCGGCACCGACCAGATCATCCTCTGCATCAAGGACATGGCGGGCGTCGCGACGCCGTCGCGCATCGCCCGGCTGGTCGACGCGATCCTGCAGCGATATCCGGGCCTCGTGATCCAGTACCACCGGCACGCGACCGACGGGCTGGCGATTCCGGCGATGGCGGCGGCGGCCCAGGCGGGCGTCAAGCTGTTCGATGTCACCGACGACGGGTTCTCGAGGTTCTACGGGCACCCGCCCGTGCTGCCGCTTGCCCGCTACCTGAAAGACCTGGGTTTCCCGGTCCGTCTCGACACCGCGCTGGCCGAGAAGGCGTCCGAGGTGGTTCACGGCTTCATTCGCCACTACGAGCGGTTCGAGTCGCAGTTCAAGGGGTTCTCCAGCGACGTCGTCCGCCACCGGATGCCGGGCGGCGCCTTCCCCTCGTCGTTCGAACAGGCCGAGAAGGGCGGTTTCCTCGAACTGATGCCGCACATCCTCAAGGGGATGGCGTACGGCAACCGGATCATCAAGTATTTCGACGTGACGCCCGGGTCGCAGATAACCTGGACCACGTGGGCCTCGATCGTCCAGCGGCTCAACAAGGACGGCGGCGAACAGGCGATCCGAAAGCTGTTTGCCATCCTCGAGCGTTACTTCGAAAGCGGCGAGCGGCTCGAAGCGCTGACGCAGGCCGACGAAAACGTCCTGCTCCGGCTCTACTCCGGCGCCACCGACGACCTCAAGAACCTGCTTCTGGGCAAGTACGGGCCGCTGCCGTTCGGCTGGCCGAAAGACTGGGTCTACAAGAGCGCCTTCGGCGAAGACTGGGAAGATCGCGTGGTCGCCGAGCGGCTGAACGAGTCGCCGCTCTCCCGCCTCGCGGACGAGGATCTCGGCCGGGCCAGGGAAGCGATGGAACTCGATCTGGGGCGTCCCGCGACCGACGACGAGTTCGTCCTCTACACCCAGCACCCCAAGGCCGCGATCGACCTGCTCAGGTTCCGCGCCACCTACGGCGACACGACCATCCTGCCGACCCCGGTCTGGCTCAACGGGCTTCGCGCGCCGGGCGACGCGATCGAGCTCGAGCTTGCCGGGCGTCCCCACATCATCAAGCTGGTTTCGATCGGCGAGGGCGTCGGGGGCGTCAAGCACGTCGTCCTCTCGGTCGACAACATCATGCACGTCTTCCCGGTCGACCTGCCCGAGTCGCTCGCCTCCAAAAAGGTGGTTCGAAAGGCGACGCCGTCCAATCGCGGGGAGGTCGGCACCCAGGTCACCGGCAACGTATGGCGGATCGGCACCAAGGACCGCGCGCTCAAGCCCGGCGACCACGTCCGCAAGGGCGAAGAGATCATGAACATCGAAGTGATGAAGACCGAGAACGCCGTCAAGGCGCCTTTCGCGGGCATCCTCAAGGAGATCGCGGTCACGATGAACGACCGCGTCGAGGAGGGGCAGCTGCTCGCGGTGATCGGGGTCGAGACAGAATGACATTCCACAACCGTCCGGCAGGAGGATTCTACGTGCGACGCATGGTGGTGATGGTATTGGCGCTCATCCTGGCGGCGGGTACGGCCCTGGCCGCGCCTCGCGACCTGATCGGGAAGAAGATTCCCCCGGTTGCGGGCAAGCAGCCGTCCGGCGCGCCGATCACGCTCGACGCCTACACGGGCAAGGTGCCCGTGATCCTCACCTTCTGGTCGATCTACTGCAAATCGTGCACGGAAGAGATGTCGGCGCTCCAGAAACTGTTCGACAAGCACGGCGCCGGCAAGATGGCGGTGGTCGCCGTCAACGAGGACGGCGACGTGGGGCTTCCGCGCGTGCGGGCCTTCATCGACCGGTTCGGCGCGGCCGAGGGGGGGAAGCTGTCGCTCCCCATCCTCTTCGACGAGAAGGGCGACGTGTTCCGGAACCTGGGCGTCGTCCACATGCCCACGCTGATCTACATCGACAAGGAAGGGATCGTCCGCGAGGTGATCGAGGGGTTCGAGAACGGCCGCGAGCTGGCGGTCGTCAGCGCCATCGAGAAGCTGGTGATTTCCGCGTCGCCCGCGCCGCTCAAGGAAATCGAGTCCGAGGCGCTCTTCGACTTCGACGTCCTGTCCCCGGTCTGCGGAAAATACCGCGACGGCAAGTGGTACCAGCCGCTCGACCTCGACGAGTCGCACGCCGATTCGGTCGCGCGTTCGCGTTCGCAGGGCGAGGATTACCTCCGGCGTGAAGCGATCCGGCGGGCGCTTGCCCGCATCGGCGTGACGCTCAGCGGCGAGGAGCGGGCGCCGACCTGCTACGTCCGCTACGGTCTCGAACTCCGCACCCCGCAATATCGCCGCGACGCGCTCGACCAGTTCATCGACCGGCTCAACCTGCCGCGCGTGCTCGAAGTGGTCAACCAGGAGACGATCGAGCGCGACCGTGACATGCAACTTTACAGGCGGATCAAGATCGCGCTTCCCGCGATCCGCGAGCAGCTCGAGGCCGACGGTTTCACGGTGGGGAAGACCACGCTGCGCATCCGGTTCGCCCGCGCCACCCAGATCGAGGAAAATACCTTCATCGAATCGATCACCAACGACTTCCCGTACCTCTCCTCGATCAAGGCCGACCGGACCACGCGGGATCGTGCCGAATACCTCCTGGTGGCGCACACCTCCGCCGCCAGGGCGGCCGAGAAACTCAAGGCGCTCAACGTCGGCCCGCGGAAACTGTCGGTCGACCTGCTGGCGGGCGATATCGTCGAGGTGTCCATGTGGCGTTGAGGTCACTGAAAGGCCCATGCCCCTGCTGACGTCCGAAGCGCTGCTGCACCGCCTCAGGAACTCGCTTCTGCCCGCGCGCACCGACGAGCCGGTTCCCGAAGGGCTGAGAGCCGCAGCCGTCCTGGTTCCGTTGCGCATCCTCCCCGACGGAATTCACGTCGTTCTCGCGCGCCGGACCGAAGCGGTTCCGCACCACAAGGGGCAGATCTGCTTCCCTGGCGGCAGCCGGGATCCGTCCGATCCCGACATGTGCGCGACCGCCCTCCGCGAGGCCGAGGAGGAGATGGGGATAAGCCCCGTCGACGTCGAGTTGCTGGGCGCGATGACGGGGGTCCCGACCGTGACCGGGTTTTTCATCCGTCCCGTCGTCGCCCTCATCCCGTCCGCCACCCGGTTTCGACTCTCCCCCTTCGAGATGGCCGAGACGTTTGACGTCCCCCTGTCGCATTTCAGCCGGTTCGAGCTTTACCGGGTCGCCCCGCACGATTTCATGGGGGAATCCAGCCGACTCTATTTTCTCGACTTCGGCCGCCACATCATCTGGGGCGCCACGGCCAAGATTCTCCACGACCTCGCCGGGCGGGTCGTGCATAATGAGAAAGATCGCGATTGATTCCGAGAGGTTAAGGGGACCGATGCCCCATTCCAAAATTACCGGCACGGTCGGGCTGGTCAAGAAGCAGTTCCACACCTTCTGCGAGCCGCCCCACGAACTGGCGCTCGAGGGGGGCGGACGGTTGGGTCCCATCACGCTCGTCTACGAGACTTACGGGCGCCTCAACCGCGACAAGAGCAACGCCATCCTGATGCTGCACGCGCTGACCGGCGATTCGCACGCCGCAGGCATCTACGCCGAAGACGATCCGAAACCGGGCTGGTGGGATTATCTCGTCGGACCCGGCCGCCCGGTCGATACCGACAAATATTTCGTGATCTGCTCAAACGTCATCGGCGGATGCCAGGGCAGCACGGGGCCGGCCTCGATCAACCCCGCAACCGGCAGGCCGTACGGCCTCACCTTCCCGGTCATCACCGTCAACGACATGGTCAAGGCCCAGGCGCACCTGATCGACCACATGGGCATCGACCGGCTGCTCGCGGTGCTCGGCGGCTCGATGGGCGGCATGCAGGCGCTCGTCTGGTCGGTGCTTTTCCCCGACCGGATCATGGCGGCAATCCCGATTGCGACGACGGCCAAGCATTCCCCGCAGCAGATCGCCTTCAACCAGGTCGGTCGTGCCGCGATCATGGCCGACCCCCACTTCAACGGCGGCGACTACTACGGAGGCGAAATCCCCCGCAGCGGGCTCTCGCTTGCGCGCATGGTCGGGCACATCACCTATCGTTCCGACGAGGCGATGCACGAGCGGTTCGGGCGCAAGCTGCGCTGCAAGAAGGCGCTCGGCTACAACTTCGGCATCGACTTCGAGGTCGAGAGTTTCCTGCACTACCAGGGCGACTCGTTCGTCGAGCGGTTCGACGCCAACGCCTACCTCTACATCACCAAGGCGATCGACTACTTCGACCTCTCGATGCCGTCGGGCTCGCTGACCGCCGAACTGGCGCGGGCGAAGTGCAAGTTCCTCGTGATCTCCTTCTCTTCCGACTGGCTCTATCCGCCCTACCAGTCCAAGGAGATCGTCAAGTCGCTCCTGGTCAACGGCATCGACGCGACCTACTGCGAGATCGAGACCCGTTTCGGCCACGACGCGTTCCTGCTGCCGGGCGAGATGGACACGATCATCGGCAACTTCCTGGCCAACCTGGCCTCCCGCGGCGGCATCAAGGCGCCGTCCTCGTCATGAGCCCGCTGACCCGCATCGACCACAGCGTCATCCTCGGGCTGATCCCGCAGGGCGCCCGCGTGCTCGACCTTGGGTGCGGCGACGGTTCCCTGCTCGACAAACTCGTCCGGGAGCGCGGTGTCCGCGGCACCGGCATCGAGATCGAGGATGCCGGGGTGCGCGACTGCATATCCAAGGGACTGCCCGTGCTGCAGGGCGACATCGACGAGGGGCTGCGCGATTTTCCCGACGGCTCGATCGACTACGTCATCCTCAACCAGACCATCCAGGCCGCGAAAAAGCCGGTGGTCGTCCTTCAAGAGATGCTCCGGGTCGGGAAGAAGGGGATCGTCGGTTTCCCCAATTTCGCCTATTGGCGGATGCGGTGGCACCTGCTCACCCGGGGGCGGATGCCGCGAACCGACTTTCTCCACTACGAATGGTACGACACGCCCAACATCCATTTCTGCTCGATCCGCGACTTCGACCGCTACTGCGAAAAGACCGGCATCGTCGTCGAGCGGCGGATTTTCATCAACACCGGCGGCGGCGGCAAGGTCTACGGCGGCGGCAGCCCCAACCTGTTCGCCGAGAACGCGGTCTACCTGTTGTCGGCTCCCCCGGGAGGATTCAAGAAAGAGAGTTGATTTTCCCGGCCAGTGTGGGGTAGAATTTCCGTTCCCTAATGGTGTGGGGATGTAGCTCAGCTGGGAGAGCGCCTGAATGGCATTCAGG
>JANXQJ010000204.1 GCA_025356865.1 Deltaproteobacteria bacterium
ATGTCGAGCCATATTTTGAAGCGGTTCTCGGCTTCCCAGATCCGCGTCATTTCGGGTTTTGAGTATCGTTCGATCACAGTCGGAGTCTCCTTTTATCTGCCCGTGGAGCCGAAGCCGCCCTGCCCCCGGTCGGTGTCGTCAAGCGAGTCGCTCACCCGGAAAGACGCCTCGAGCACCGGCGAAAACACGATCTGGGCGATCCGGTCGCCGCGGCGGACGACAAACGGCGCCTCGCCGAGGTTGGCGAGGATGACCTTGATCTCGCCCCGGTAGTCGCTGTCGATGGTGCCGGGGCTGTTGAGGCACGTCACGCCGTGGTTGAGCGCCAGCCCGCTGCGGGGCCGAACCTGCCCCTCGGCGCCGGACGGAATCGCGACCGCGATGCCGGTGGGGACCGCGTATCGCCCCATCGGCGGAATGACGAGTTCGCCCGCAACATCGGCGCAGAGGTCGAAACCCGAGGCGCCGGCGGTCTGGCGGGCGGGAAGCAGTGCCTCGCTGCCGGGACGGACGCACCGGAGACCGATCTGGATGGGTCCGGTCAAGCGAGCCTCTTTCAGAAAACCAGCGGCCGACCGGCCGGGATGTCTCCGACGGCGGCCATCGAAAAGCGGTCGCGGGCCAGCATGGTGGCGGCCAGGGCGGAAACGTGATCGACCGACACCGCATCGATCTTCTCGATCACTTCCTCCGGCGATTCCTGCCTTCCGAGGAACAGTTCGTTGAGCGCCAGCCGGGTCATCCGGTTCTCGCCGCTTTCGAGACCCATGAGCATGTTGCCGCGGATCAGCTCGCGGGCGAGCGCGACGTCGGGCGCTTCGATTTTTCCGGCACATAATTGCGCCAGCACGTCGGCGATGACGTCGAGCACCTCGTGCCCCTTGTCGGCCGTAGTGCCGGCGTAGATTTTCAAAATCCCGGAGTCGGAATAGCAGGAGATGGAGGAACCGACGGAATAGGCCAGCCCGCGCTTTTCGCGAATTTCCTGGAAGAGCAGGCTGCTCATGCTGCCGCCCAGAAGCGTGTTGAGCACATAGGCTGCGTATCGTTCTTCGCTGCGCAACGAAACCGACGGGGCGCCCACGCACAGGTGAAGCTGCCCGAGCGGGCGCTCTTTCAAGTGGATCCCGGGCTTCGCCGGAACGGGCTCGGGCTTGGCCTGCCCGCCGGAGAGCGAGAGCGGCGCAAACCGCCGGGACCACTCGTCGACGGCCTGGGCATGGGGAATCTTTCCGGCCATGGAGACGACGATGCCCGGCCGACGGTAGCGGTCGTGGAAGTAGTTGCGGGTGCGTTCTCGGTCGAACGACCCTACGGTTTCGGTCGTGCCCTGGACGGGATAGCCCAGCGGATGACCGCCCCAGTAATGCTCCTGGAAATAATCGTCGAGAAGGTCTTCGGGCGTGTCGTCGACCATCAGGATTTCCTGCAGGACGACGCCCTTTTCGCGCTCGAGTTCTTCGGCTTCGAAAACGGGATCGAGATAGATGTCGGAGAGAAGGTCGGTGACGAGGGGGAAATCGCGTTCGAGCGCGCGGCCGTAGAAACAGGTGTATTCGCGCTCGGTGCAAGCGTTGAGGGACCCGCCGACAGACTCGATTTCTCGAGTGATGTCGAGGGCCCCCCTTCGCGTAGTGCCCTTGAAGAGCATGTGTTCGATGAAGTGCGAGATGCCGTTGTCGGCGCACGACTCGTCGCGGGAACCGACCGGAGCCCACAGCCCGACTGCGACCGAGTGCATCCACGGGACCTGTTCGCTGACGACAGTGACGCCGTTGTCGAGGACTGTTTTTTCAACCCCCATGGACGGTCCCCTGCTGCGTCTTTCGGAAGCCGGTTCTAGCCCGCATTTCTCACCGGCGTCCGTAGCGAGGCGGTGGAGACGGGCGTGGATACAAGGCGTCGCGAACATTGGTCGACGCAGGCGTAGTTGACACTACGTCGAGGAGAACGATGGAGCGCAACGCAGTAGACATGCCCGTATCCGCCGCCGCAGCAGGAGGTTGGTGAGAAATGCGGGCTGACCCTCTATCGCCGTCCGCCGCCGCCACTGCGACCGCCGGGGCGTCCGCCACGGTCGCGGTCGCCGCGGTCGCCGCGGTCGCGGTCGGTGCGCTCGGGGATGCTGTTGGGGTCGGCTTCCTTGAACTGCCCTTCGGTCTCGAACTCCTTGTGCGTGAGCCGGATCTTGCCATCGCGGTCGACTTCGAGGACGCGGACGGTGACCATGTCGCCTTCCTTGAAGCATTCGGAGGTGTTGACCCGCAGCTTGGAGATCTGGGAGACGTGCAGCAAGCCGTCGGTGCCAGGAAGAGTTCGACGAATGCGCCGAAATCCATGATCTTGCGGACCTTGCCTTCGTAGACCTTGCCGATTTCGGGCTCCTGGACGATGCCTTCGATGATCGAGATGGCCGCCTTGGCGGAAGCGCCGTCGCACGCCGCGATCTTGACGGTGCCATCGTCGTCGATATCGATCTTGACGCCGGTCTGCTCCTGGATGCCGCGGATAACCTTGCCTACGGGTCCGATGATCTCGCGGATCTTGTCGGTCTTGATGGTCATCACGTAGATGCGCGGGGCAAAGGGAGAGAGTTCGCCGCGAGCGGTCGAGAGCGCCTCGTTCATCTTGTTGAGGATGTGGAGGCGGCCGTCGCGCGCCTGCTTGAGCGCGGAAAGCATGATCTCGCGGCTGACGCCGCCGATCTTGATATCCATCTGGATGGCGGTGACGCCCTTGACGGTGCCTGCGACCTTGAAATCCATGTCGCCAAGGTGGTCTTCGTCGCCCAGGATGTCGGAGAGGACCGCGACGTTGTCGCCGTCCTTGATGAGGCCCATCGCGATGCCGGAAACGGCGCTCGCGGTCGGGACGCCGGCATCCATCAGCGCAAGCGAGGCACTGCAGACGGAACCCATCGAAGAGGAACCGTTGGATTCGAGCGTCTCGCACACCAGGCGGACGGTGTAGGGGAATTCTTCGGCGCCGGGCAGGATCTTGGCGACCGCCCGTTCGGCAAGCGCCCCGTGGCCGATTTCGCGACGGCCGGGTCCGCGCAGCGGGCGGCACTCGCCGACGCTGAACGGCGGGAAATTGTAGTGGAGCATGAAGGACTTCTTGAAATCGCCCAGCAGCGAGTCGATCCGCTGCTCGTCCTGCGAGGTGCCGAGCGTCGCGGTCGCAAGGACCTGGGTCTCGCCGCGGGTAAAGACCGCGGAACCGTGGGTACGGGGAAGCACGCCGACTTCGCACGACACGGGGCGGACCTCGTCGAAGGCGCGGCCGTCGATGCGCCGCTTCTCGGCGTGGATCTTGCCGCGGACGATTTCTTTCTCGATGCTCTTGAGCGCGCCGGAAATGAGGTTGGCCTTGGCGACGCGTTCCTCGTCGGAGAAGGAGCTGCGAACCGCCTCGCCCGCCTCGTCGATCTTGCGGCGGCGATCCTGCTTGGCGGTCGTGGCATACGCCTCGCGAAGGAGCCCTTCGGCAGTGGAACGTACGCGGGCGGTTTCGTCCTCGGTCAGCGAAGCCTTCACGACGACCAGCTTTTCCTTGCCGATCTCGGCCTTCATCTTGTCTTGAAGGTCGAGGACGGGCTGGATCGACTGGTGGGCGAACAGGATGGCGTCGAGCACTTCCTCTTCGGACGCCTCGCACGCTTCACCCTCGACCATGAGGATGGCGTCGCGGCTGCCGGCGACGAAGATATTGAGGTCGCACTTCGGGATATCGGAGTGGATCGGGTTGAGCACGAGCTGGCCGTCGATCCGGCCCACGCGCGCTCCGGCGATCGGACCGCTGAAGGGGATGTACGAAATGGAAAGGGCGGCGGAGGCGCCGATCATCGCGAGGACGCCGGTGTCGTTCTCCTTGTCGGCGGAGAGGACGGTGGCGGTGACCTGGATCTCGTTGTAGTAGCCCTTCGGAAACAGCGGACGGATCGGGCGGTCGATCATGCGGGAGGTGAGGACCTCGGTCTCGGACAGCCGCCCCTCGCGCTTGAAGAAGCCGCCCGGGATCTTGCCCACGGCGAACGTCTTCTCGACGTAGTCGACCGTGAGGGGGAGGAAGTCGATGCCCGCCCTGGTGGGCGCCTCGGTGCCGCACGCCGTGACAAGCACGACGCAGTCGCCGTACTTGACGACGACTGAGCCGCCGGCCTGCTTGGCCAGGTAGCCCGATTCGATGGTGAGCTTGCGCCCCGCTATTTCCGCTTCGTACACGTGTGCCACGTAATGTATTCCCTTCCTGGGCGGCACTCGTTGCCGCGCAATGGAGATTTAAATGAAGGAGGTACGTTCCAAAGTATGACTATTTGCGCAGGCCGTGCGACTCGAGGACAGCCTTGTAGCGCAGCGAGTCGTTCCCCTTGAGGTATGTCAGCAGGCGCCGGCGCTGACCGACGAGCTTCAGCAGACCGCGGCGGGTGTTGAAGTCCTTGTTGTGTGTCTTGAGGTGGCCGGTGATCATGTTGATCCGCTCGGTAAGCAGCGCGATCTGGACTTCCGGAGATCCGGTGTCCGACTCATGAATCCGGTACTGTCCGATGAGGTCCTTCTTCTTTTCAGTCAACAAGCCCATGTTCTTTTGCCCTTCTCCTCTCGAATGTTCGCTTTTACGATGGTTTACGGAACGTCCATTTATATCACAACCCGTGTGCGGTGTAAATCATATGCCCCGGATGATCGACCATGCGCCTGCCGGATCGCGGGAAACCAGCGCCACGGCATCGCCGTCTTCGCGGGCAAGCAGCGCAAGCACTCCCGCGCCGGGTTCGAATCCGGCGAGCCACGGCCCGGGGGTGCGCCCCTGCCGGACCGCCTCGACCGCGGGTTGCGGGATCACGCGGCATGGCAGGTGGGCGAGCGCCCGGGGAACGGGAATCATCAACCCGGCCGCCCCGTCGGTCTTGACCGCCTCTTCCAGTCGCTCGAGCGTCACCGCGTCGGAAACTTCGAACGGACCGCAGCGGGTCCGGCGAAGCGTGGCGACCGCCATGGGAACCTCGAAGCGCGCGCCGAGGTCACGCGAGAGCGAGCGGACGTAAAACCCTTTCGAACAGGCGATCCGCATCCGGAACCCTTCCGGGGACCAGGCGAGCATCTCGGACTGCGTGACCGTCACTTCACGCGGGGCGAGTTCGACCGCCTCGCCCTTCCGGGCAAGCGTGTAGGACCGGGTGCCGGCGACCTTGATCGCGGAAAATGCGGGAGGCGTCTGCATCCAGCACCCGACCAGGGCTGAAACCGCCTCGCGCACCACCGATTCGGGCGCGGAAGCGCCTGCGATCTCCTCGACGGTTTTCCCGGTGACGTCCCCCGTGTCGGTCGATGTTCCGAAGCGGAACGACACGTCGTATTCCTTGTCCTGGACGGTCAGGTAACCGGCGATCTTGGTCGCGCGACCCGCGCAGATGGGGAGAACCCCGGTGGCCATCGGATCGAGCGTGCCGGCGTGACCGCATTTTTTTTCGTGAAGGATGCGCCCGACGAGTTGAACCGCCCGAAAGGAGGTGATGCCGCCCGGCTTGTCGAGGACGATGACCCCGCCGGTCAAGGAAGAGCCGATTCGAGCGCCCCGAAAATGAGCCGGCTGACTTCGGCCAGCGTGCCGTTGACGGTGCATCCCGAGGCGTTCCGGTGCCCGCCTCCGCCGAACCGGGAGGAAACCTCGGCTACGTCGACGCGTCCCTTGGACCGGAAACTGATCCGCCAGTTGCCGTCGTTTTCCTCTCGGAAAGAGACGGCCACCTCGACGCCCGCGATCGAGCGCGGGTAGTTGATGAACCCTTCGAGAAAATCTCGCGTCGCGGAAAATTCCGCGAGGTCCTGACGGGTGGTCGTGATGGAGGCGAACTTGCCGGAAGGCGAGAGCGCGAGCGAGTCGAGCACGCGCCCCAGCAACTTGACCCGGTTCGGTTCCTGCGACTCGAAGAGCTGCTCGGATACATTCCAGGGATTGATGCCGAGCGCCACCATCTCGCCGGCGACGTGGAACGCCTCGGGATTGGCGCTGGAATAGTGGAAGGAACCGGTGTCGGTCAGGACCGAGACGTAGATGTTGAGCGCGACGTCGAGGCCGACCGGCTGCCCCATCGCGACGAGAATGCGGTGAACGAGCAATCCCGTGGCCGCCGCCGAAGGGTCGATCAGGCGATAGTCGCCGTGGGCACCGTTGGTCTTGTGGTGATCGATGTTGACGAGCAGCGGGCTCCTGGAAAGGATGGGGCCGACGCGCCCGGTGCGCTCGGGGGAACCGCAGTCGACGACCACCGACACGGGATAGTCGGTCCCGTCGTCTTCGAAAATGATGGTGTCGGCACCGGGCAGGAACTTGAGGTTCGCGGGGACCGGGTCGGCGTTGAGGACGGTGGCCGTCTTGCCCATCCGGCGAAGCGCCAGCGCCAGCGCCAGTTCGGATCCGATGGCGTCGCCCTCGGGATTTTCGTGGCAGGCGATCAGAAAGCGGTCGTTCTCGCGGAATACGCGACAGATGGCCTCGATGTCATTCATCGTCGCCGGCACCCTCTTTCGTGGATTCTTCCCGCACCGACTCTTCCTTGGCGACCATGTCGAGCAGGTGGTCGATCCGGGCGACCTGCGCGAAACCGTTGTCGTGGAAGAAGGTCAGTTCGGGCGCGTAACGCATGTTGAGTGCGTGACCGACCTCGGCGCGCATGAACCCGTTGCAGCGACGCAGCGCCCGTGCCGCCAGCCGACGATCTTCGTCGGTGCCCAGCACCGAATAGTTGATCCGCGCCAGCTTGAGATCGGGGGTGACCCGCACTTCGGTGATCGTCAGGTGGGTCAAGCCGGGATCCTTGACCTTGAA
The DNA here is from genome assembly GCA_025356865.1 of Deltaproteobacteria bacterium. GTDB lineage: Bacteria > Desulfobacterota > Deferrimicrobia > Deferrimicrobiales > Deferrimicrobiaceae > JANXPS01. Next base: position 6,832 of record JANXQJ010000204.1, read on the forward strand.
CTGAAGGATCATCGACAGCTCTTCCCGGATCCGTTCGCCCACCCGCACGGGCCTGTCGCCACGGCCTTTCGCCACTAGAGGACTCCGGCAACCTTCTCGATGGTGTACGCCTCGAGCTGGTCGTTTACCTGGAGATCGTTGTAGCCGTCGATGCTCAGGCCGCACTCGAATCCTTCGAGCACTTCACGGGCATCGTCCTTGAACCGCTTGAGCGACGCGAGCTTGCCGTCGTAGACGACGACGTTGTCCCGGAGGAGACGGACATTGGACGTGCGCATGATCTTGCCCGACACCACCCGGCACCCCGCGATCGTGCCGATCTTGGAGATGTGGAACGTCTCGCGGATCTCGACGCGCCCCTGAACCACTTCCCTGAGCGTCGGGGAAAGGAGCCCTTCCATCGCCTTGCGGATGTCGTCGACCACGTCGTAGATGACCGAGTAGAGACGGATGTCCACGCCGTCGCGCTCGGCGATCTCGCCGGCCCGGATCTCGGGGCGGACGTTGAAGCCGATGATGACCGCCTGCGACGCCGATGCGAGCATGACGTCGGATTCGGAGATGCCGCCGACGCCGGTGTGAATGATGTTGACCTTGGCCTTGGCGCCGGAAAGCTTGTCGAGGGAGACCTTGAGCGCCTCCATCGACCCCTGCACGTCGGCCTTGATGACGATGTTGAGTTCCTTGAGATCGCCGTCCTCGATCCGGCGGTGGAGATCCTCGAGGCTCATGCGTGGCTTGACGACCGCCTTCTCGCGTTCCTTGTCGGCGCGGTGCATCGCGATCTGGCGGGCGGTGCGCTCGTCCTTGATGGCGGCGAACTTCTGGCCCGCCTCGGGGAGGCCGTTGAGCCCCTGGATCTCGATGGGCGTGCCCGGGCCGGCGACGTCCTGCCGCTTGCCGCGGGAGTTGGCCAGCGCCCGGACGCGGCCGTAGTTGGAGCCGATGACGATCGGATCGCCGACCTTGAGCGTGCCGTCCTGGACGAGCACCGTGGCGACCACGCCGCGCCCTTTTTCGATGCGCGACTCGATGACGGTCCCGCGCGACAACTTGTCGGGGTTGGCCTTGAGTTCGAGGATGTCGGCCTGCAGCAGCACCAGCTCGATCAGCGCGTCGATGCCGTCCTTTTTCTTGGCCGAGATGTTGGCGAAGAGCGTGGTGCCGCCCCACTCCTCGGGCTGGAGCCCGTGATCGGAGAGCTGCTGGCGGATGCGGTCGGGATTGGCGCCGGGCTTGTCGATCTTGTTGACCGCCACGACGATCGGGACGCCGGCCGCCTTGGCGTGGTCGATCGCCTCGATGGTCTGCGGCATGACGCCGTCGTCGGCGCTGACGACCAGGATGACGATGTCGGTCACCGAGGCGCCGCGGGCACGCATCGCGGTGAACGCCTCGTGCCCCGGCGTATCGAGGATGACCAGCTTGCGGCCGCCGTGCTCGACTTCGTAGGCGCCGATGTGCTGCGTGATCCCGCCGGCCTCTTTTTCGGTGAT
>JANXQJ010000059.1 GCA_025356865.1 Deltaproteobacteria bacterium
GCCCCGCAAAGGGCAGGCGCAAGGAGGGTCATACCATCCGGTCACGCAGGGGGGTGAATGATTTGAAAAAGTAGCTTCGAGGGGGGTGAATGATTACGAAATAATCAGGTCAAAGGGGGTGAAAGGTTCTGAAAACCAACAGCAGGATACAGGAAGGATTCCAATGAGTCCCGTTCCTTCAAACGGGGAGTCCAATGAAAGAGAAGGCGGTTGGAAGGCGGCCCCGACAGATCGAGCAGCTCGAATCCCAGCCCCAGCGCCTCCGTATCGTTCAAGGCCGAAAGCAGGAGAAGGTCGGTGCGGTAACGCACCAGGATCAATCCCCTGAGGGACAGGCGACGCTCACGGACCGTGGCCAACGCGGTCTTCGTATCATAAACGGGGCAGGCAATGACGAATCCGGACCCGCCGCTTCCGATCATGCCGATGCGGCCGCTGACGGCGGGGGTTCCTGAATCCGTGGCCCGCTCCATGGCGCCCAGCTGTTCCACGTCCGACCCGGCGTCGAATCCCGGCGAAGGCAATCCGGTTGTCCGTTGCGACGAAACGTAAACAACCGGGTAATGAACCTTTCCCGGTGCGGCGGCGATCCGCTCTCCCCCGGGGGCAATCTCATGGATTCCGAAACCGGGGCCGAACGCTTTCCGCCCCTCCTTCTCGAACCGGGGCCGTTCGTGGCTCGGAACCCGGGAGACCCATTCTATGGCCCATATTTCCCGCTGTTCTTCCAGGAAAGGCAGCGTGAGCCGCGAACCGGCGCGTGGGGGGGGGATCGCGGCCTCTTTATCGAAGAAATGGCGAAGCGCTTCCGCGATCAGGAGACTCTGGTTGAGTTTGGACTTGAGGACCTCGGCGCGGAGGGTCGAATCATCTTCGAGACGCATCCCGAAGGAATCCAGTTCCGTCTGACGAGCCTTCAGGGAGAAAGCGATGGTGAGGAGAATGCCTGCAAGCAGGACGGCAAGAGCCTTCCAGTGAAGCTGCCGGCCTGTTCGACCCTGACCGTGCGGCCGTTCAATCATCGCCGGTCTCCTGCCGAACTTTCATCGGGCGACGGGTTGTGACAGGCAATGGTTGGGAGGGAAGGGATCGAACCTTCATTCGAGGCTTCAAAGGCCTCTGTCCTACCGTTGAACGACCTCCCAACGCATCGAGGATACTACCGGGCGGCGGCCACAGCGTCAAGCATGGACGCTTCCCGCCCGTATTCGCCGAGCACCGCCTGCTCGATCATCTCCCGCGTTTCGTTGTTCAGCGGGTGCGCCGTGTCCCGGTAGGTGCCGTCCTTGGTCTTCTTGCTGGGCATGGCCACGAACATGCCGCTGGTCCCCTGGATGACCTTGAGGTCCCGGACGACGAAGCAGTCGTCGAAGATGATCGTGGCGTACCCCTTCAGCTTGTCGTTGTCGAACACCGGGTAGACCTTGACTTCCGTGATCTGCATGTTCCCCCCTCCTTCCGTGCGACGATTCAGATGCTGCGAACCCGGAATACCGTGTTTTGCCCGTCGCAGGCAAGCGCCCCCTGCGCCCGCCGCGCCCCCGCCTCGTCCCGGAAAAGACCGAAGAGCGCCGATCCGCTGCCGGTCATCGCCGCGGCTTCGGCACCCGCCTCGAGCAGCTTTTTCCGGATCTCGCCCACCTGCGGGCGGGTATCGGCCCACGCGCCCTCGAAGTCGTTTCCGACGCACGCCGCAAGTTCGTCCCAGTCGCGGGGGGGAGAATAGTCTCCCCGCCCCGGCGGATCGCCCGCCTCGCGCCGGAGTCGCGCATACCCTTCGGGCGTCGGCATCCCGAACGGCGGCTTGACGACCACCGCGTGGAACGGAACGGCCCAGTCGACCGGCGTCAGCATCTCGCCGATTCCTTCGGCCAATGCCGCCCCCCCGACCGTGAAGAACGGCACGTCGGCGCCGACCTTCGCCGCCATCGCCCGCAGGAGATCGGGCGGCGGCGCCTTCCCCGTCAGGGCGATCAGTCCCTTGAGGGTCGCGGCCGCGTCGGAACTCCCCCCTCCCAGTCCGGCTTCCATCGGGATCACTTTCCGGATGCGGACATGGACCCCCGAAGGTGCCCCCGCCCACGCCATGAAGAGCGCGGCGGCCTTGCCGCAACTGTTGCCCGCGCCCGACGGGACGTCGCCGCGGCCGGACTCGACCCGGATCCCCTCGGGGATCGCGGACACCGTCACCGTGTCGCAAAGGGAGATGGGCACCATCAGCGAACGGATGTGGTGATAGCCGTCGGGGCGTTTTCCGAACACCTTGAGCGTGAGATTGATTTTGGCGGGCGCTAGAAAGGAAACAGAGTTGATCATATCCACGGGATGCCTTTTCAAACGACGTTTTCAATTAAAACGATATCGCCGCAACCGCCCCATGTCAAGAACGAAAGTCGACAGGATCCGGGGACGATGGAGGCCGTAACGCAACAAATGCAGGCGGGTTTAAAACCTGAATTCCAACAGGGAAGATTTGGTACCCTGTAGACTGGGTCCTTTCGGCCGGGATCACACTCTTCGAGGTTTGCGGGATGAAAGACGGATGGCGAGACATAGCCCGGGTATTGCTTGCGGTCCTGTTTCTCGGCCTGCCGACGGGGGCCGTTGCCGACAGCGTCCCCCGGTGGGAGCTGGGGGTCGGCGCGGGCGCCCTGGCGATGCCCGACTACCGGGGCTCGGATCAGACCCGCACCTACCTGCTTCCTTTTCCCTACGTCGTGTATCGGCTGGATTGGTTGAAGATCGATCGGGAGGGGATTCGTTCGACGCTGTTCGACCGGGAATGGGTCGATCTCAACCTCAGCCTGAGCGCATCGCCTCCGGTCGACAGCGGAAACAACCGGGCGCGCGCCGGCATGAGCGAC
>JANXQJ010000064.1 GCA_025356865.1 Deltaproteobacteria bacterium
TCCGGTCGGCCCGACCCGGACCGGCGATCAGGTGAGAGTCAGGCAAGAGTCAGGGAAAAAACTTCAGGAGGTAGTGTAATGACGAAAACGGATCTGGTTGCGTTCATCGCGGAAGAAGCGGGCATCAAGAAGACCGAGGCCGAGAAGGCGCTCGCCGCGGTTCTCCTGGCCGTCGAGAAGACGCTGAAGAAGGGCGAGAAACTGGCGTTGACCGGTTTCGGCACCTTCTCCGTCAGCGAGCGCAAGGCGCGCACGGGCCGCAACCCGCAGACCGGCGCAGCCATCAAGATCGCGGCCGCCAAGCTGCCCAAGTTCACCGCGGGCAAGGGGCTCAAGGAAGCGGTCGGCGGCAAGAAGAAAAAGAAGTAACGGACGCTATTCCCGTTCTCTTGAGAAAACCTGTCCCCGGCCGGCGCCAGATTCCGGCCGGGGATTTTCATTTCAAACGGAGGTAATTTCCCGACATGACGATGATCATCGATGTTCACGGTCGGCAGGTTCTCGATTCGCGGGGCAATCCGACGGTCGAGGTCGAGGTGCTGCTCGAGTCCGGCGCCGAGGGGCGCGCGATCGTCCCGTCCGGCGCTTCGACCGGCACGCGCGAGGCGGTCGAGTTGCGCGACGGCGATGCGAAGCAGTACCTGGGCAAGGGCGTTCTCAAGGCGGTTCGCAACGTCAACCGGGTGCTCGCCCCGAAGTTGCTCGGAATGGACGCGGTCGAGCAGGTCGCGATCGACGAGATGATGATCGACCTCGACGGCACCGAAAACAAAGGCAAGCTGGGCGCCAACGCGATCCTCGCCGTGTCGATGGCCGTGGCGCGCGCGGCGGCCGACGCCTGCGGATTGCCGCTCTACCGGTACCTCGGCGGCGTCGGCGGCCGGACGCTTCCCGTCCCGATGATGAACATCCTCAACGGCGGCGCGCACGCCGACAACAACGTCGATATCCAGGAATTCATGGTCATGCCCTACGGGGCGAAGACCTTCGCCGACGCGCTGCGCATGGGCGTCGAGACGTTCCACAACCTCAAGAAGGTGCTGAAGGGCAAGGGCCTCAACACCAACGTCGGCGACGAGGGCGGCTTCGCGCCGAATCTCAAGTCCAACGCCGAGGCGATCGAGGTCATCCTCGAGGCGATCACGCTGGCCGGCTACAAGCCGGGCAAGGAGATCGGCATCGCACTGGACAGCGCGGCCTCCGAGTTCGGCTCGAAGGGGAAATATATCTTCAAGAAGTCGGGCGGCGAGAAGAAGGACGCCGAGGGGATGGTCAGGTTCTACGAGGACCTCGTCCGCCAGTATCCGATCGTCTCGATCGAGGACGGCTTCTCCGAAGACGACTGGAAGGGGTGGAAGCTGTTCACCGACGCGCTGGGCAAGAAGATCCAGATCGTCGGCGACGACATCTTCGTGACCAACCCGTCGATCCTAAAAAAGGGGATCGCGGCCGGTGTCGCCAATTCCATCCTGATCAAGCTGAACCAGGTCGGCACCGTCACCGAGACGATCGATGCGGTCGAGATGGCCAAGCGCGCCGGCTGGACCGCGGTCGTCTCCCACCGGTCGGGCGAAACCGAAGACAGCACCATCGCCGACCTCGTGGTCGGGCTTTCGACCGGCCAGATCAAGACGGGTTCCGCCTCGCGCACCGACCGGATCGCGAAATACAACCAGTTGCTCCGCATCGAAGAGGAACTGGGGAGCGCGGCGCGCTTCGACGGCAGGGAAGTGTTCTATAATCTCTGACATGTCCAGACGCTTCGTCGCACTGATCATCATGGACGGCTGGGGCTTCCGCGAGGCGCGCGATGCCAACGCGGTCGCCCTGGCCGATCCGCCTTTCTTCAATCGGCTCTGGCGTGATTTTCCCCACACGCTCCTTCACGCGTCCGAAGAGCAGGTGGGGCTGCCGCCCGGCCAGATGGGAAACTCCGAGGTGGGACACCTCAATCTCGGGGCCGGCCGCGTCGTCTACCAGGAGATCGTCCGGATCAGCAAGTCGATCCGCGACGGCGATTTCTTCGAAAACCCCGCCTTCTGCGGCGTCATGGACGCGGCGAAGGAACAGGGGAAGGCGCTGCACCTGGTCGGACTCCTTTCCGATGGCGGCGTCCATTCGCTCCACACCCACCTTTACGCGCTGATCCGGATGGCGAAAGAGCGCAGTCTCGAAAAAATCTTCGTCCACGTCATCCTCGACGGTCGCGACACGCCGCCCTCCAGCGGCATTCACCATGTCGAGAACCTGTTGTCCGAAATGGCGTCGATCGGCGCGGGCGAAATCGCTACGGTCATGGGGCGATACCACGCGATGGACCGCGACAACCGGTGGGACCGGGTCGAGCGCGCCTACAAGGCGATGGTTCGCGGCGAAGGCGTCCCGGCCGCCGACGCGCTTTCCGCGGTTCGAGCCTCCTACGACGCCGGCAAGACCGACGAATTCATGGAACCCGCGGTGATCGTCCGGGACGGCCGCCCCGTCGGCTCCATCGCCCCCGGCGACTCGGTGATATTTTTCAACTTCCGGGCCGACCGGGCGCGCGAGATCACGCGGGCGCTTGCCTCCGACTCCTTCGACGGATTCCCGCGCTCCGAGCGTCTCGGGCTCGCCTACGCCTGCATGACGACCTACGACGCGTCGTTCGGGCTTCCCGTCGCTTTCGGGCCGCAGCCGATGACCCACCTGCTTGCGGACGTCTTCGCGGCGAACGGCATCCGCAACCTGCGGATCGCCGAGACCGAGAAATACGCCCACGTCACCTACTTCTTCAACGGCGGCATCGAGAAGGAATTCCCGGGCGAGTCGCGCGCGCTTGTTCCGTCGCCCCTCGTCGCCACGTACGACCTTCAGCCCGAGATGAACGCCTATGAGGTTGCCTCGCGCGCGGTCGCCGGGATCGAGTCCGGCGCGTTCGACGCGATGGTGCTCAACTTCGCCAACGGCGACATGGTCGGGCACACCGGCATCCTGCCGGCGGCGGTGATGGCGGTCGAGGCGGTCGACGCCAACCTCCAGCGGGTCGTCGAGGCGGTCTGGGCGCGCGGCGGCGTCGCGCTGGTGACGGCCGACCACGGAAACTGCGAGACGATGACCGACCCCGAAACGGGCGAGCCGATGACCGCGCACACCACCAACCTGGTTCCGTTCGTCTATGCCGATCCGCAGGCCGCCGGCGGGAGGCTGGCCGCGGATCGCGCGCTGGCCGACGTGGCGCCGACGATCCTCGCGCTGCTCGGCCTCCCGAAACCGCCCGAGATGACCGGCGAGAACATCCTGCTGCAGTCCGGCTGACGGCGTCCGAAGATGAAAAAATCGATCCTCGTCATCAGCAACGATCCGGGCGTTCGCGACATGCTGACCAACCTCCTGGGCGAGGCGGGTTTCAGCGTGTCGCTCGCGGGTTCCGGCGCCGAGGCCGTCAAGATCGTGACCAATACCGCGCTCGACTTCGTCCTCGTCGAGCATTTCCTGGCCGATTTCTCGGGTGTCGAACTCAAGCGGCGCATCCGCCGCCTCTCGCCCAAGACGCGCGTCGTCGTCGTCTCGTCCTTCACCACGATTCGCAGTTCCGACGACGTGCTCCGCTTCGGGCCTTCCGATTTCATCCTCGACCAGCGCGAGATCCTCGAACTCATCCAGGCGTCGTCCGAAGAGCGGGTCGCCACGCCCCCGCCGATGGCCGACGACCGGCTCAAGCGTTGCCTGGTCGACACCTTCGATATCCTCGTCGGACTGCTCAAGGTCAACGACCCGTTCTTCGGCGGCAACTCCCACATCACGATGGAATATGCCCGGTCGGTCGCCGAGGACATGAAACTGTCGCAGGAGATGATCGACGAGATCGTCGTCGCCTCGCTGCTCCACGACATCGGGCGCGTCGGCATCAAGGGGGACATCCTCGCCGGCAAGAAGGAGATGTCCGAAGCCGATATCCGGACCATCCGCTCCCATGCCGAGAACGGCGCCAAGATATTGGAGGCGATCGACTTCCCGTGGAAGATCAAGCCGATCATCATCCACCACCACGAGCGTTACGACGGCAAGGGCTATCCGAGCGGGTTGAAAGGGCGCGAGATCCCGATCGGCGCCCGCATCCTCGCGGTCGTCGATGCCTTCGCCGCCATGACCGCCAACCGTCCCTACCGTCGCGCGCTTTCCCGCGAGGAGGCGGTCCAGGAACTGCACAAGAACGTCGGCACCCAGTTCGATCCGGAGGTCGTCGAGCACTTCACGAAGATCGTCGAGCAGAAATATTTTTTCCGCGGCGTCGGCTCCAAGCCCAAGATCCTGCTCGTCGACGACGAGGTCGACTACCTGACGCTGCTCAAGTTGAAGCTGGTTTCCGAAGGATTCGACGTGGACACCGCCGACAACGCCGAGGACGCGATGGCCCACCTCGCACGCTCGAAGCCCGACATGGTCCTGAGCGATGTCATCATGCCGGGCACCGACGGAATCGGGATGCTGCGCCGCATGCGCGAAAAGAGCGAGTACGCCGACCTGCCGGTCGTCTTCCTCTCGGGGCGCGACGACAACAACGTGAAGATCCAGGCGCTCCACCTGGGCGCCGAAGACTACCTGCTGAAGCCCGTCGACTTCGTCCTGCTGGCAGCCAAGATCCGCAACGTCATCCGCCGGGACGAGAAGCGGAAGAAGGGGGCGGTTCCGGGCCCGAGCACCGGCGTGGTCGGCGACCTCAAGAACCTGGGCATCCCCGAGATCGTCCAGACGCTCCATCTCGGGCTCAAGACTGCGTGCGTCACCGTGACCCGCGGCGACGGCGACGAGGGGCGGATCTTCTTCGAGAACGGCCGGATCCGCCACTGCGCCATCGGCGACACGAGCGGCGAGGAAGCGTTCTACCGGATGCTGCGATGGCAGGAGGGCCCCTTCGTCATCGCCCACGGGCAGACCACCACGGTCCGCACGATCGAGATGGACGAAATGCAGTTGATGATGGAAGGGATGCGGCGACTGGACGAGGAGGGGAAAGACCCGGTCGGCGAGCCATGACCCGATTCGGTCGCGAGCGGCGCACTGCCTGCCGAGTCGGAAATCCCGGAACCGAGGTGGTTTTCGTGGTCCGCGACGGCCGGGAGCCGGACCGCACCTCCGCCCCGGTCTCCGCCTCCCTGCGCGACCTGTCGCACACGGGGATGTCGCTTTTCTCCCCGCGCCTGGCCCCCGACGGCATCCACATCATGTACGACACCCTGATGACCGTGCGCAACCAGGTCGAGGCCGAAGTCCGGCCCAGGGGCGGTCAATCCTTCAAGGTATCCGGATTCGTCATCTGGTTCCGCGCCGACGACGCCAGGCCGGGACACTACATCTTCGGAATGACCTTCGACGTCCCGCTACCCGCCGGCCCGTTGCCGGTTGCCTGATTTTCAGGATCATATATACTGTTCGTTTGCGTTAACAGGACCGGTTTCGCGAGAGTGGCGGAATGGCAGACGCGTCGGACTTAGGATCCGGTGGGCAACCGTGAGGGTTCAAATCCCTCCTCTCGCACCAATAAGCGACAATTCCGAAAAAAAATCCAAAGGGGCGTGGCGAAAGCGATGAAGACGAGCATCGAAGCGGTCAGTGGCATCGAGAAGAAGATCACGGTCGAAGTTCCGGCCGAAGAGGTCGCCAAGCGGGTCGAAGAGGGCTTCGTCGAGGTTCGCAGGATGGTGCCCGTCAAGGGCTTCCGCCCCGGCAAGGCGCCCATGGCCATGGTCAAGCGCCAATACAAGGACGCGGTCCTGGGCGACGTCGCCGAGAAACTGGTGCGCGAGACGCTATCCGAAGCGGTCAAGCAGAACGACCTGCGCGTACTCTCGCTCCCCAGGGTCGATGGCGCCGAGATCGTCGAAGGGGCCGACTTCCGCTACACGGCCGTTGTCGAAGTGACGCCCGACGTCGAGCCCGTCGATTACATGGGGCTGCCCGTATTCAAGGAAAAGGTATCCGTGGGCGATGCCGAGGTGGATGTGTCCATCAATCGCATCCGCGAGGCCTATTCGCACTTCGAGCCGGTCGAGACGCGCGCGTCGGCGACGGGCGACCTGGTCGAGATCGGTTACGAGGCCAAGGCCGACGGCGAGACGGTCGAGGCCAAGGAATCGCTGGCGGTCATGCTCTCCGAAGGCGTCCCGTTCGGGAAAGACTTCGAGGCGAAGCTGGTCGGGGTCAAGGCGGGCGACGCGCCGGCCTTCGAGATCGCCTTCCCGGAAGACTCCCGGAATGACAAGTTCGCCGGCAAGACCGTCGGCTTCGCGGTCACGGTCAAGGCGGTCAAGGAAAAGAAACTGCCCGAGGTCGACGACGAACTCGCGAAGAACTTCCCCGAGGTCAAGACGCTCGCCGAGTTGCGCGCGGGCCTTCTCGGCCGTCTCACCGCCGAGGCCGAGGAACGGTCCCGGCAGCGCGCCGAAGACGACGTCCGCAAGGGCCTGATCGAAAAGAACGTATTCGAAGTGCCCAGGACGCTGGTCGACCGGCAGCTTCGCACCATGATCGAGGACACGGCGCGCCGGCTTGCGCAGCAGGGCATCGATCTGCGTCACCTCAACATGGATTTCAACACGATGAAAGCGCGGTTCGAACCGGGCGCCATCGAGTCGGTGCGCGTTTCCCTCCTGCTCGAGGCGATCGGCAAGAAAGAGAACATCGACGTCGCCTATCCCGAGATGGAGGCCGAGATGAAAGAGATGGCCACGGCGACCGGAATGGAATTCGAGAAGGTCCGCGACCTTTACGGCGACGAGGACCGGCTCGACCACCTGCGCATGGGGCTGATCGAGCGCAAGGTCATGGCGCTCCTGCTGGACAACGCCACCGAAAAGCCGGAGGCCGCGCAATGAACCTGATCCCTATCGTCGTCGAGCAGACCAGCCGGGGAGAGCGTTCCTACGACATCTATTCCCGTCTCCTGAAAGACCGGATCGTCTTTATCGGCACCGGGATCGACGACGACATCGCCAACGTCGTCATCGCCCAGCTCCTGTTCCTCGAAGCCGAGGATCCCGACAAGGACATCAACATCTACATCAATTCGCCGGGCGGCGTGGTCACCGCCGGCATGGCCATCTACGACACGATGCAGTTCATCAAGCCCGACATCGCCACCGTCTGCATCGGCCAGGCCGCCTCCATGGCCGCGGTGCTCCTCGCCGGAGGCACCGCCGGCAAGCGCACCTCGCTGCCCAACGCCCGCATCATGATCCACCAGCCGATGGGCGGCGCCCGGGGGCAGGCCACCGACATCAAGATCCAGGCCGAAGAGATCCTCCGCATGCGCGAAGAACTCAACCGGATCCTCTCGTACCATACCGGCCAGCCCGTGTCCCGTGTTGCAGCCGATACCGAGCGCGACTACTTCATGTCGGCTGAGCAGGCCAAGGTGTATGGTATAATCGACCAAGTCGTCGAAAACCGGGCCGCAATCGCCCGTCCTCTCTCCGAATAGCGGAGGTTTCCCCTTTTGAACCGAAAATATACCGACAAGGCCAATCTCCTCGTCTGCTCCTTCTGCGGGAAGGCCCAGAACGAGGTCAAGAAACTGATCGCGGGTCCCACGGTCTACATCTGCGACGAGTGCGTCGAACTTTGCAACGACATCATCTCCGAGGAATACGACCTCGAGGGGCAGCTCGAGGAGAAGCGGAAGCGGCTTCCCAAGCCGACCGAGATCCGCAAGACGCTCGACGATTACGTCATCGGGCAGGAGCGCGCGAAAAAGATCCTCTCCGTGGCCGTCTACAACCACTACAAGCGGATCGAGGCCAAGGGGATCGAAGGCGTCGAACTCCAGAAGTCCAATATCCTGCTGCTCGGTCCCACCGGCAGCGGCAAGACGCTTCTGGCCCAGACGCTCGCCCGCATCCTCAACGTGCCGTTCACCATCGCCGACGCGACCACGCTCACCGAGGCGGGTTACGTCGGCGAAGACGTAGAGAACATCATCCTGAGTCTTCTCCAGGCCGCCGACTACGACGTCGAGAAGGCGCAGCGCGGCATCGTCTACATCGACGAGATCGACAAGATCGCCCGCAAGTCCGAGAACCCCTCCATCACGCGCGACGTCTCGGGCGAAGGGGTCCAGCAGGCGCTCCTCAAGATCCTCGAGGGCACCATCGCCAACGTTCCCCCCAAGGGTGGGCGCAAGCACCCGCAGCAGGACTTCATCAAGGTCGACACGACCAACATCCTGTTCATCTGCGGCGGCGCCTTCGTCGGCCTCGACACCATCGTCGACCGGCGCACCACCAAGAAGACCATGGGGTTCGCGGCCGAGATCCAGTCGCGCCACGAGCGCAACCTGGGCAAGCTGTTCGAACTGACGCAGCCCGAAGACCTCATCAAGTTCGGGCTTATTCCCGAGTTCGTCGGCCGAATCCCGGTCGTCGCGACGTTGCACGAGCTCGACGAGGTCGCGCTGGTCGCGATCCTGACCAAACCGAAGAATGCCCTCGTCAGGCAATACCAGCGACTCTTCGACTTCGAGGGGGTCAAGCTCGAGTTCACCGAAGACGCCACGCGCGCGGTGGCGCGGCAGGCCATCTCCCGCAAGGGGGGGGCGCGGGGCCTGCGCTCCATTCTCGAGCACATAATGTTGGATGTGATGTACGAGATCCCGTCGCGCACCGATATCCGCAAGTGCATCATCACCGAAGACGTGGTCGAGGGAAAGAACGAGCCCGAGATCGTCGAGGGGAAAAAAGCCGAACTGGCCTAGCCGGCCCAACAAGCGAGAGGTGCCCATGGAAGAGCGCAAATCGATCCTCCCGCTGTTGCCGTTGCGCGACATCGTCGTATTTCCGCATATGGTCGTGCCGCTCTTTGTCGGCCGCGACAAGTCGATCGCCGCCCTCGAGGCGGCGGTTGCATTTGACGGGCTCATCCTGCTCGCCTCCCAGACCGATGCGGGCACCAACGAACCGTCCGAAGAAGAGATCCACGCGATCGGGACGATCAGCCATATCGTCCAGCTGCTCAAACTGCCGGACGGCACCGTCAAGGTGCTGGTCGAGGGGCGGCGGCGCGCCCGAATCCTCGACTATCTTCCCAACGACCGCTATTTCCAGGTCCGCAGCGAAGCGTTTCCTTCCGAGTCCTTCGAGGGGTTGCACGCCGAAGCGCAAGTGCGCAACCTGAACGCATCTTTTGAAAACTATTCCCGCCTGAGCAAGAAAGTCCCGGCCGAGCTGCTCGCGCAGGCCGCCACCATCTCGGAACCGTCGCGACTGGCCGATACGGTGGCTGCGCACCTGCCACTCAAGATTTCGGACCGCCAGCTGCTCCTCGAGACCGAAGGGGTGCAGGAGCGGATCGAGAAGCTGCTCGTCATGATGGAGTCCGAGGTCGAGATTCTCGACATCGAGCGGCGGATCCGGGGGCGCGTCAAGAAACAGATGGAGCGTTCTCAGCGCGAGTTCTACCTCAACGAGCAGATGAAGGCGATCCAGAAAGAACTGGGGCAGGGCGAGGACGGCAAGAACGAGGCCGACGAACTCGAAGAGAAGCTCAAGGAAAAGGGGCTTCCGAAAGAGGCGGCCGAGAAGGCGCGCAAGGAGATCAAGAAACTGCGGATGATGTCGCCGATGTCGGCCGAGGCCACCGTCAGCCGCAGTTTCTTGATCTCCTTGCGCGCCTTCTCGGCCGCCTCTTTCGGAAGCCCCTTTTCCTTGAGCTTCTCTTCGAGTTCGTCGGCCTCGTTCTTGCCGTCCTCGCCCTGCCC
>JANXQJ010000086.1 GCA_025356865.1 Deltaproteobacteria bacterium
CCAGGTGAAAAGCATCATCGTGCTCGGCGCCCAGTGGGGCGACGAGGGCAAGGGCAAGATCGTCGACATCTACTCCGAGTTCGCCGATACCATCGTGCGGCCCACGGGCGGCAACAACGCCGGGCACACGCTGGTCGTCAAGGGCGAGAAATTCGTCTTTCACCTGATTCCCTCGGGCATTCTCCACCCCGGCAAAAAGTGCGTCATCGCCAACGGCACCGTCATCGATCCCAAGGTGCTGCTCTCCGAGATCGACAAACTCAAGGACCGCGGCTACCTGCAGGACGATTCCCAGCTCCGGCTCGGGCTGCTGGCCCATATCATCATGCCCTACCACGTGCTGCTCGACCGGGCGCGCGAAGAGAAACTGGGCAACAACAAGATCGGCACCACTGCCCGCGGCATCGGTCCGTGCTACGAGGACAAGGCGGCCCGCATCGGAATCCGGGGCATCGACCTGCTTCAGCCCGATGTGTTTTCAACCAAGCTCCGGATCGCCCTCGAGTTCAAGAATTTCCTGTTCGAAAAATACTTCGGGCTCGAACCGCTCTCGTTCGAGGCCATTCGCGACGAGTACATGGGCTACGCCGAACGGCTCAAGCCCTACCTCATCGACACGTCGCTGTTCGTCAACGACGAAATAGCACGCGGCGCCAAGTTGCTGTTCGAAGGGGCGCAAGGGTCGCTGCTCGACATCGATCACGGCACCTATCCGTTCGTCACCTCTTCCAACACGACGGCCGGTGGCGCCTGCACCGGTTCCGGCGTCGCCCCCACCCGGATCGGCGGCACGATCGGCGTCTCCAAGGCCTATGCAACCCGGGTCGGCGGCGGGCCGTTCCCGACCGAACTGCTCGACGCCGACGGCGACCTGATCCGCGCGAAGGGGCACGAATACGGCGCCACGACCGGCCGTCCCCGCCGTTGCGGCTGGTTCGACGCACCGGTCGTCCGTTATGCAAACCGGATCAACGCACTGACCGGCATCGCCCTGACCAAGCTCGACGTCCTCTCCGGCATGCCGCGCCTCAAGGTGTGCGTCGGCTACGAGATCAACGGCGTCCGGCACGACGAAGTGCCGTTGGCGCTGGCCGACCTCGAAGCCGCGAAACCGGTCTACGAAACGGTCGAAGGGTGGGCCGAGGATATAACGTGCGCCCGCGAATTCGGCGATCTGCCGAAGGCGGCCCAGAAATACGTCCGCATGATCGAAGAACTTTGCGGCGTCGAGGTGTCGCTCGTCTCGGTCGGCGCCGACCGAAACGAAACCATTATACGGAAGAATCCGTTTCGGTCTTGACAAGGCCCGAGGCTTTCCGGTAACATCGTCCGTTCCGGTTGAGCCCATAGCTCAGTTGGCAGAGCATCTGACTTTTAATCAGAGGGTCGCGCGTTCGACCCGCGCTGGGCTCACCAACTTTTCCATGCGTCCCCATCGTCTAGAGGCCAAGGACACCGCCCTTTCACGGCGGCGACGGGGGTTCGAATCCCCCTGGGGACGCCAACATTTCCAAAAAACTACTCCAGAAATGTCCATCGGTCCCCAGGGGGATTCGAACGGGAGCGGCGCGCCGAGCGATTAGCGAGGATGAGGCGCCATGGATGGCGCCGGAAGCGCCGCGACCCGGGCCGGAGCGTGACGAACAGGATGTTCGGCACGCGGAGGCGAATCCCTAACCAGACGCCAACGTGCCGTTGGTTGCGGGGGATTCGAACGCCGCACGAACAGGATGTTCGGCACGCGGAGGCGAATCCCTATGTGGACGCTCATGATTTGCCCTTGTTGACTGTGGTGGTTGCGGGGGATTCGAACGCCGCCACGCCTGATTCTGATTGAATATTGCCCCCCGAGTTTGATTGTGCCTCATGACGGCATATTGCTGCCGCCTATATTGTTTTGCTTCATGGTCCTTCCCCTTGCTTTTTCCATTCCACAGGGCTACAAATGGAACACTTATGGACTTTCTGCGTCCTGAAAACCTTCTCCGATACGGCTACAAGGATTGCCTCCTTTGCGAGGTCGACCGGAAAGGCGAAGAAAAAAGATGTTATCGCTGCGCCGGTCGTGTCGGTCAGCGCGACCGTCTCCTATGGGAAATAAACCGGGAACGAATCCGGCGGATTTCCGGGAAGCTGTCCGCCATCTGGCCGGGTGCGGGGCACATCTACAGCGGTCGCTATGGCGTCGGCTTTTTCTGGGCCATACTGGTCCCCCTTGCGCTCGGACTCATGGTCAACGTCTGGCAGGGGCCGTCGATCAGGTCTGCCTTTCGTCTGATCGGGCGGGGCGCCTCCGGCAAATTGCTGCTCGACGTCTGGCAGGCCGCAACATATGGGCATTTCGTGCTTTTCGGCGCTTTCGCCTACATCTGGTATCTTTCCCGCAAAGACGCGATGAAGGGGTTCCGCACGATACCGGCGCCCTGTCAGGCGGCCTGTCCGTCCAACGTCGACATTCCCGACTACATCGCGCTTGTTCGTGACGGCTACCCGGTCGAGGCGCTTTCGCTCGTTCACGACAAACTTCCTTTTGCGGCTTTTTGCGGACGCGCCTGCCCGCACCCCTGTGAACAGAATTGCGTTCGCAACGAGTTCGATGCCCCCGTCTCGATCATGCAGATCAAGCGTTTCGCGGCCGACCAGGGATACGCGGCGGCGGTGGCGCCATCCTCCGAAATCACCGAAGGGGTGCCTTCTCCCCGCGTTGCAGTGATCGGCGCCGGGCCGGCCGGGTTGTCCGCCGCAAGCACACTCGCGCGGCTTGGATGTCGGGTGACCGTATTCGACGAAAACGAAGAACCGGGCGGCACCATCCGCTACGGCGTCACCGATTTCCGGTTTCCTCAAGCGGCGCTGTTGTCCGACGTAAAGGCGATCCTCGACCGGGGTGTCCATTTCCAGGGGGGGCGGAAACTCGGCGTCGACCTGACCTTCTCCGAAATCTCGGCGCAGGGCTTCGACGCCGTCCTGATCGCGGTGGGCACCAGCGCCGCGATTCGGCTGCCCGGAACCGGTGACGAAATCGAGGGCTTCCACGATGCCCTGACCTTCCTGGCCAAGGTCAAAAAAAAGGTGCCGGTCCGCCTGCACGGCAAGGTCGTCGTCATCGGCGGCGGCGCGGTCGCGATCGACGTGGCGAGAACCGTGATCCGGATGGGGGCGGCCGACGTCACCATCGCCTGCCTCGAGTCGCGCGATACCATGCCGGCCTTCAAATGGGAGGTCGACGAGGCGATCGAAGAGGGGGTCCGACTGCTGCCCAGCACCGCCTCCAAGAAGTTTCTCGTGCGCGATGGCCGGGTCTGCGGTTTCGAGGCGCTCCAAGTCGAGAAGATCGAACTCGACCCCAAGGGTCGGATCATGCCCATGACCGTGCCGGGCAGCGAGTTCGAAGTCGGTGCCGACCTGATCATCATGGCCATCGGAAGCCGCCCCTCGATGGATTTCCTGCCGGCCGGTTCCACCCGCCGCCTGGTCGATCCTTCCCATCACGTTTACCGGTTGATTTCTAAAGGAAACGAACTTACAATTCCTGCCTACATGTGCGGCGACTGCGTCCGGGGTCCCGCGACCGTCGTCGAAGCATCCGCTTCGGGGCGTGCGGCTGCATTGAATATTTTTGGCGACCTGTGCGTCTCAGAGGTCAGGAAGGCGCGGTTTCACGACAACTATCGGCGCCGTCCCGAACCGCAGGTCACCGATTGTCCCGGGTGGCGGATCCGGTGCCACGGTCCCAAGCTCACGGCCGACGCGAGCCGGGTCACGTTTGACGAAGTCGAAAAGGGGTTCACCGAAGCAGATGTCCGCCGAGAGGCCGAACGCTGCGCAAGGTGCAACCTCTCGTTATAACCCAACACGGAAGGGGGTGAGTTCCAATGAAGAAGTTTGCAGCATTTATGGTAGTGGCCATGGCGGTTGTTTTCGCCTTCGGCACGGCGTTCGCGGTCAATCCCGACAAGATCAGCATCGACAAGTTCAAGAAGACCAAGGGTGCCGTCGCGTTCGACCACAAGAAGCATCAGGGCATCGCCAAGGCTTGCAAGGATTGCCATCACAAGGACGAAGTCAACAAGGAGTCCAAGTGTTCAGGCTGCCACGGCGAAAAGGCCGACGGCAAGAAGCTTGAAGCGAAGGAAGCTTTCCACAAGCAGTGCAAGGGTTGCCATACCACCAGCAAGAAGGGCCCGACCAAGTGTGACGAGTGCCACGCAAAGAAATAAGGTGCTCACGGGTTCCGGTTTTGCCGAGGGCGGGGTTTCCCCGCCCTCGGTTTTTATGCTTTGACTTGATGGTTCGCCCCAGGGTATACAGTATGCAATCCCGACAATTGAAGGTGACAGGCAATGGTTGACGAGAAGCGCGCGCAATCCCCGATCGACCGGGTATGGGATTTTCTCATTTCGCTGAAATTGGCCATCACGGTGCTCATAATGCTGGCCTCCGCCTCGATATTCGGCACCATCATCGAGCAGAACCAGCCGGTCGAAAAGTACCGGATGGTTTACGAAGACTGGCTGATCCGGATCTTCCAGGCCACCAACATGTTCGACATGTACCACGCCTGGTGGTTCCTGCTCCTGATGGTGCTCTTCACGGTCAACCTCACCTGTTGCACGCTCGACCGGTTGCCCCGCGTGCTCAAGGTCGTCCGCAACCCCAAGACGATCTTCGACGAGGCGTTCGAGAAGTCGCTGTCGCTGGCCGGCCGGTGGCGCAAGAAAGGGAGCATGGCCGAGTGGTCCGGCAAATACACCGCCGCACTCACCGCTTCCTTCAGCGCGCCGCGCGTCACCAACGAGGGCGAGATCGTTCACCTCTATGCCGAAAAAGGGATGATCTCCCGGTTCGGCGTCTACATCACCCACCTTTCGATCATCTTCATCTTTCTCGGCGCGATCATCGGGAACGTGATCGGGTACAAGGGATTCCTCGGTCTTCCGATCGGCGATTCGGCCCAGTACATCCCGATCCGGAACGGCTCCGAGCTTAAAGACGTCGGTTTCAAGATCCGGTGCAACAACTTCTGGGTCGAGTATTACCAGGACCAGTTCGGCAACCCCACCGGCCAGCCGAAGGAATACGCCTCCGACCTCAGCGTCGTCGAGAACGGCCGGGAGGTATTGAAGAAAAAAATCGTGGTCAACGACCCCCTGCGCTACAAGGGCGTCTGGTTCTACCAGTCCAGCTACGGGCAGGACAAGCCGTCCGCCCGCATGCTGCTTCGTCGTGCCGACAACTCCGCGCCGCCCGAAACCTTCCACCTGCTGTTCCAGCGCGGCGAGGCCTATGGCGTTCCCGGCATGGGCATTGTGCGCATCCTCGATTTCCAGGATAATTTCGGGGGCAAGGGACAGGCCATCCAGGTCCAGATCGAGAAGCCGGGGCAGCCACCGGTCCAGGCGTGGCTTCCGGTCGCCGATCCCGAGGCCGACCGCAGGCGGGGCGACACGTTCGTCCTGTCGCTGCAGGGTGCCGAGCAGGTTACGTACACCGGCCTCCAGGTGGCCCACGACCCGGGCGTCAACGTGGTCTGGCTGGGCTGCACGCTCATGGTCATCGGCATCATGATCGCATTCTTCATGTCGCACCAGCGCGTCTGGGTCCGTCTTTCGCCTGCCCCCGAGGGGAAGGTCGACGTGGCCGTCGGCGGGGTCGCGACACGCAACCGGCTTGCCTTCGAGAAGAGTTTCGAGAAAATACAAGGCGAACTGAAGGAGTTGCAGAGCTAATGGAACCCACTGTCGCGAACATCGGCAACAACGTATATTTCTTCGACTTCACGATGATCCTGCTCGGGATCGCTTCGGTCGCCTACCTTGTGGGGCTTTACGGCGACAAGCCCTCGGTTTCGCGGGTCGGCACCTGGATCTGCATCCTTGCAGCTGTCTCCTCGGCCGTCGCACTGGGCCTGAGGTGGGTCGAATCCTACCAGATGGGCATCGGACGCATCCCGGTCACCAACCTTTACGAGTCCCTCGTGTTTTTCGCGTGGTCCGTGGTTCTCTTCCACCTGTTCGTCGAACGCAAATTCGAGTCGCTCGTATTCGGGGCATTCGTCGTCCCGATCGCCTTCGCCACGATGCTGTTCGCGCACTTCTACGGCGGTGGCGGCGCCATAACGCCGCTCAACCCCGCGCTCCAGTCCTACTGGCTCCACGCGCACGTCATCACCTGCTTCGTCGGGTACGCCGCATTTGCCGTCTCGGCGGGCATCGCGGTAATGTACCTACTCAAGGCGAATGCCGAGGCCGACAAGCGGACGACGGGCGTCATCCTCCTGTTTCCCGCAGCCAAGGCGCTCGACGAACTGGTTTACCGGGCCATCATCTGGGGGTTCCCGTTCCTGACGGCCGGCATCATCACCGGCGCGGCCTGGGCCAACTACGCCTGGGGAACCTACTGGTCGTGGGACCCCAAGGAAACGTGGTCCCTCATCGTCTGGCTGGTCTACGCGGCCTTCCTGCACGCACGTATCACCCGCGGGTGGCACGGCAGGCGCGCGGCCATCCTTTCAATAGTCGGTTTTCTTTCCACCATCATGTGCTACCTTGGCGTCAATCTGTTCCTCGCCGGGTTGCATTCATACGGTGGCGGCTGATCAGCAACAGGGGGTAAGGCTCTTCGCACAATAACCAACTCGGGCAGGGAGGTTGCGAATGCGGAAGTTCTGGCTAGGCCTGGTAGCGTTGCTACTCGGTATCATCGGGCCGGTGGTCCTCACCGGCAAGGCGTCTGCGGCTGATTCGTGCATCACGGTCGATTGTCACGCCAAGATGGGCAAGGCGGCCTACGTTCACGGCCCGGTCGGTGCCGGCATGTGCACCGTCTGCCACGCCGAGGCGCGCAAAGGGCACCCCAACAAGGACAAGAAGCCCGATTTCACGCTTGTTGCCCAGGGCAAGGCGCTTTGCGACAAGTGCCATCAAGAGAAGCCGGTCGACCGGTTCGAATACAAGCACACCCCGGTCAAGCGGGGCGAGTGCGTCGGCTGCCACGACCCGCATCAGTCCGATGCGCCCAAGCAGCTCAAGAAAAAGAAGACCTCCGACCTGTGCTACCTCTGCCACAAGAACACGCAGCAGATCAAGAAGTTCCTGCACGGGCCGGTCGCGTCGGGTGACTGCAACGTCTGCCACAACCCGCACTCCTCGCCCAATCCCCACCAGCTCGAAGCGCGCGGCAACGACGCCTGCTTCCTCTGCCACGAAGACCGCAAGGCCGAGTTCTCCCGGAAATATCCGCACAAGCCGGCGCTCGAGTCCTGCCTCAAGTGCCACGACGCCCACAACTCCGACCACAACTTCATGCTCTCCGGCGAAGGGGTCGCGCTCTGCTACTCGTGCCACCCCAAGGTCAAGGCGCACATGGAGCAGGCCACCGTCCGCCACACGGCGCTCGACAAGGGTCCCTGCACCACCTGCCACACGCCCCACTCGTCCGACTATCCGCGCCAGCTCAAGACGCACACCAAGGACATCTGCTACACCTGCCACAAGGAGATGGGCGCCAAGGTGCGGGCCGCCAAGAACATGCACGGGCCCGTCCAGCAGAACGACTGCTATGCCTGCCACGACCCGCACGGCAGCAAGAACCCGCAGATCCTCAAGAAATATTTCCCGGCCGAATTCTACAAGCCGTACGCGACCGAGAACTATGCGATGTGCTTCGACTGCCACAATAAAGACATCGCGCTCGACAAGGTCACGACCAAGCTGACCAACTTCCGCAACGGCGACGTCAACATGCACTTCCTCCACGTCAACAAGGAGAAGGGGCGCTCGTGCAAGGCGTGCCACGAAGTCCACGCCGGAAGCCAGGACAAGCACATCCGAAAGGAAGTCCCCTTCGGCAAGTCCTGGATGCTGCCGGTCGCCTTCACGCGCAACCAGAATGGCGGCAACTGCGTGGTCGGCTGCCACAAGCCGAAATCCTACGACCGCGTCAATCCGGTCAAATACGAATAGGGAGGCGGTCATGTCGCTGAAGTTTATCCACCGCACGTCACTGTTCGTATCCACGGTCCTGGTCGGGTTGTTCTTCTTCACGGTTCCCGGTACCGGGTCGGCATTCCGGAACCTCAAGGAGGGGGCGCCGGCCATTGCCTTCTCCCTGCCCGACGTCGACGGCAAGACGGTCGACTACAAGACCGATTCCGGCAAGATAACCATGCTGTCGTTCCTCAAGCTGTCGCAGGACCGTTCGGTCGATCAGCTCAAGGACATGGTGGCGCTTCACGCCGAACTGGCGTCCAAGGGAGTCGATTTCATCGTCGTAGCCACCAATACCGACAACGTCGACGAAGCCAAAAAACTGGTCGCCGACCTGGGCATCAAGTTCCCCATCCTCTTCGACAGGGAACAGAAGGTCTATTCCGACTACGGTCTTTATATCCTGCCCACCACCGGACTCATCGGCAAGGACGGCAAGTTCGCCTTCGAGCACGCCGGGCACGGCCGCGACTACAAAGATGTCGTCGGCGGCAAGGCCAAGGTGCTCGCCGGCGTGATGAAGGAAGACGACTACAATAAACTCGTCACGCCGGTCGAACTCGTCCAGAAAACGCGCGAAGAGGGCGAGGCCGAGAAAGAACTCGCCTTCGGCCGGACACTGATCAAGCGGGGGATGGTCGACAAGGCGGGCGCCGCGTTCGCAAAGGCGGTGGCCTTCAATCCCAAGAACGTCCAGGCCCGCATCGCCTACGGCGAGTCGCTCGTAGCGGTCAAGCAGTTCGACAACGCGCTCCTGCAGTTCGAAGAAGCGAAGACGCTCGCCCCGTCCAACCGCGAGGCGCAGCTCGGCGTCGGCACGGTCCACCTCGAGACCGGGGCGATCGACAATGCAATCACCGAGATCACGGCTGCGGCGCTGCTCAATCCCAAGCCCGAAAAAGCGTGGTTCTGGCTGGGCGTCGCCTACGAGAAAAAGGCCGATTACAAGAACGCGGCGCTCTATTACCGCAAGGCTGTCGAAAAGTTCATCAAGGAATAAGGGACACGATGAGAACCATGTCCCGCTTCGGTCTGTTCCTGGTCATTGCGCTGGCGGTGGGGGCGTTTGCCCCTGCCGCCGGTGCGCCTCCGGTCAAGTCGGCGCCCACGCCCCTGCCGATGGCCGACCCGAAAGCCGTCGAACCCCCCAAGCTCCAGATCCTGGCTCCCGCCGAGGGCGCCGTCCTTCCCGAAGGCAAGGTGCTGGTCATCGGG
Organism: Deltaproteobacteria bacterium; assembly: GCA_025356865.1. Classification (GTDB taxonomy): domain Bacteria; phylum Desulfobacterota; class Deferrimicrobia; order Deferrimicrobiales; family Deferrimicrobiaceae; genus JANXPS01. The sequence continues at coordinate 9,204 of JANXQJ010000086.1, forward strand.
CGTTCCCCCCTCGAGGGGAAGCGGATCGACCTGCTTGTCGACGGTTCGTTTTCCGGAAAGGACACGGTCGACCGGGGCGGCTTCTCGGGGGTCGTCACGCTGCCCTCCGGGAAGAGCACGATCGGAGTCCGGTCGGGCGGCCAGGAGAGTTCGATCACGGTGACTGTCGGGGCTAATCCCGACTACGTCCGGCACCCCGCCCTCGAAAAATGCTCGGGTTGTCATTCCGCTTCCGACAAGACGTTCAAGATCGCGGTGCCCAAAGACAAGATGTGCTACCGATGCCACCAGCGCAAGGACAAGCGCAAGGCGGTCCATGGTCCGTTGGGCGCGGGCGAGTGCACCGCCTGCCACGATTCGCACGGGTCCTCCCACAAGTCGCTGACGGTCGCCGAACCGCTGACCCTTTGCGCGCTTTGCCACGACCAGAAAAGTTCCGAGCAGCACCTCCGGAATTCCAAGGGCAAGCCGTGCATCCAGTGCCACGACCCCCACGCCTCCGACAAACCCTACCACCAAAAATAGGCGTATCCGACCATGACAAGACGCATCGTATCGATTGCCCTGGCCCTCGCGACGGTTTACTCCCTGCTTTCTTTCATCCCCCCCACTTCGGCAGCCGCTTTCCACAATGTCTCCGAGGGATCCGAAGCTCCGGGCTTCAAGCTCAAGGCGGCCGACGGATCCGAGATTTCAATCGAAGGGCTCAAGAAAGAGAAGGCCGTCCTCCTGGTTTTCTTCGCCACGTGGAGCGACCGGTCCATGGCGCAACTTGCCGACCTCGAGAAAGTCTCGAAAGAGTTGGGACCCAAAGGGCTCAGGGTCGTGGCCATCAACGTCGAGCATGAGCACAGCACCGAGGAAGACGTCAAGCGGATCCGCGAAAAGGCCGCCTCGCTCGGGCTCTCCTTCCCGGTCCTGTTCGACGCGGGTCTCGAGATCTATCGCGGCTACGGCGTGGTGGCGGTCCCTTCGACGGCGATCCTCGGTGAGGGGGGCATCGTCCGCTCCACGCTCAACGGTTACCCGTCATCCGCGCCCGCCGAGATGCGTGAGCAGGTCGAGGTGATGCTCGGCATCCGGAAGCCCGAAGCGGTTGCGGTCGCCAAGGCCGAGACCGGGCACAAGCCGGTTCACACGGCGCTGCTCAACTACAATCTCGGCCGCCGGCTTTTTCTCACGGGATTGAACGACAAGGCCGAACCCAAGCTGAAGTCCGCCGCGCTGGCTGACCCGGGGTGGGCCGCCCCCCGCGTCATGCTCGGCGAGATATACCTGAGGCGCTCCAAGAAGGACCGCGCCCTGGTTTCCGACGCCAAGACCGAGTTCGAGGCTGCGGTTGCCGCCGAACCCGAAAACGTTGTGGCGCGGACCGGTCTTGCGCGCGTATACTGGAAACTTGGTTCGCTCTCCGACTCCGAGCGCGAGGTCGATCTCGCGATCTCCAAAAACGGGGCTTTCCCGCCCGCCATGCTTCTCAAGGCGGCGATCCTGGGCAAGAAGGGCGATCTCCCGGCGGCCGAAAAGTGGGTTGCCGACGCGCTCGCGCTTAACCCGAATGACCCCGAGGCGCTGGCGTTGGCCGGTGTCGCGTTCGAGGCGTCCGGCGATCTGAAACGTGCGGCGTCGATGTACCGAAAGGCCTGGCTGTCGAGCAGAGATTAGGTCTTTCGCCCCCAAGGAGCACGGCATGAAGAATATGCGTCCCATCGCTTTTCTCATCACGGTTGTGGCTGCCGCGTCCGTCCTCGGATTCGGCATTTTCCGCGAAGAGGTCGGCGAGGTCATGTTCAACGCCGCGATGCTTTGACTTTCATGCATCGGGGTCGGGTGATCCCGCAGCATCGTTCTTCCGGAAGCAACTTCGCCAAGGTGGCAGCCTAATTGGGTTTCCTGAAACGCCGCATATTCCAGGGACTGGGCACGATCCTGCCCAATTCCTATTTCCAGGGGTTCCTGACGGCCTCCCTCTACCAGGGATCGGTCAAGGGCGTCTGCAGTCCGCTGCTCAACTGCTATGCCTGCCCCTCCGCGCTCCTCTCCTGTCCAATCGGCACGCTCCAGCATTTCATGGTGACCGGCACAGTCCCTTATTACGGAGCCGGCACGCTCGCCGTCATCGGCGCTTCCGTCGGACGGATGACATGCGGCACGCTCTGCCCGTTCGGCTTCCTGCAGGACCTCCTCTACAAGGTCAGGGCCTACAAGGCATCCATGCCGGTCTGGACGCGGTGGTTCCGATACGCCGTGCTCGTCGGCCTCGTTTTCATCATTCCCTACCTCACCCACGAAAACTGGTTTTCCAAACTTTGCCCGTGCGGCACGCTCATCGGCGGATTGCCCTGGGTTACGCTCAATCTCAATGTGCGTTCGATGATCAAGGCGCTCTTCTGGGTCAAGATCGGCATGCTTCTTTTCATCGTCGGCACGTCGACGCTGATCAAGCGGCCGTTCTGCCGCGCCGCCTGTCCCCTGGGCGCCATATTTTCCCTGTTCAACAAGTCCAGTCTCGCGCAACTCGCCTGGAACGCCGAGACGTGCACCCGCTGCGGGAAATGCCAGAAGATCTGCCCGGTCGATATCCGCCCCGACCGCAACTGGACCAATCCCGACTGCCTGCGCTGCCTCGACTGCACGCGCTGCCCCAGCATCAAGCTCACGACGGTCTTCCACGGAAATCCGTTCGGTTTGCCCACACAGGCGCAAGCGGTGGGCGCAACAGATAGAATCAAGGAGGTTCCCGCACTTGAACGCCCGTAGTCTGATCCGCATCCTGCTGATGTTGTCGATGCTGCTTCCCGTGGTCGTACGTGCCGCAGACGGCCCGGTCGTCCTTTATCCGCCCGACCTGATGTTCTCCACCGAGGGCAAGGTCAAGGTGTTCATCTTCAGTCCCGACAAGTCGGCGCCCCTGGGCGCGACCATCAATTTCAAGGCGATCGAAGGCATCGAGGGCGACCATTTCAAGAAGGGCGAAATATCGCTGAATCCCGGCCTCAACTTCGTCGAGGCGGGCGGGAAGCGGCTTCGTCTCTACTACCTGCCCGGCGCCAAGATGGACCGTTTCATCCTGCAGGGCAAAAAAAGCGACGAACCCTACATCTTCCGCGCCGCCAAGATTCACCCGGCGCTCGACGACGGTTGCGATGGGTGCCACACGTTCGAGGACGGCAAGCTGTCATCGAAACCCCAGAAAGAATCGTGTTACGCCTGCCACACCGATTACAGCAAGGTCGAAGAGGGCAAGCAGGTGTTCCTTCACACGCCGGTCGCCGGCGGCGAGTGCACGTCCTGCCACGACCCCCACTTCTCGATGCTGCCCAAACTCCAGAAGTCCGAAAAAGGGTGTCGCGAGTGCCACGACGCCTTCCCCGAAGACGGCGTCGTCCACAAGCCGGTCGGTTACGGCGACTGCATCTCCTGCCACAGCCCCCACGCGGGGCCGGGTCCCAAGCAGCTGATCAAGCCGGGCAACACGCTCTGCGCGACATGCCACGAGAACCCGCACCGGCAGCATCGCTCCGCCGACGCCAAGGGCAAGCTGACCAAGGTCCCGCCCGATTTCCCCGTCGACAATTCGGCCGGCAAGCCCGAGATGTCGTGCACCGGTTGCCACGCGCCGCACCAGTCGGCCGAGCGTCGCCTCTTCGTCAAGCCGCAGGGACAGCTCTGCAAGACTTGCCACCAGCTTTGATATTTCCCAGGCCCGGCGCCCGCGAGGGCGCCGGGACCTCTCCCGGTTCGGGTGCATGAAAATCTTTCCACGCTCACTTTTCTTCCGCATGTCGATCACCATCAGCCTCGTCCTGGTGGTGGTCTTCGGCGCCTCGTCCTACATCATGTTCCGCATCCAGTCCGACCAGGCGATGGAGTCCACCCGGCTCCAGGCGCAGATCTTGACGCGCGCGCTCAAGAACACCATCCGCATCGGGATGGAGAGCGGCCACGCCAACTCGCTCATCTCGATCTTCCACACGGTCGGTTCGCTGCCCGGTGTCGAGAAAATGCGCGTCTTCAACGAGGACGGCGTCATTCTCTATTCGGCCAAGCTGAGCGAGATCGGCAAGCTGACCGACGAGCTCGACTACGACACCTATCGCAAGCCGGGGCCTGACAGAAGCACCCCTTTCGCCAGCAGCAGCAGCGGCCACCGCTCCTTCTGCATGGTCGAGCCGATCGAGAACCAGCCCTCCTGCCGTCGCTGCCACCCGGCGGCGCGCGAGGTGCTGGGCGTCCTCGACGTCTGCCTCTCGATGGAGGAAACCGAGAAGAAGATCGAGTCGAACCGCCTGATCCTCCTTTCGTTCACGGGCCTCGCCATCATCCTGACGTCGCTCCTCAACAGCATCCTGCTCAAGCGCTTCGTCTCGACCCCGGTCGCCCGGCTCGTCAACACGATGATGTCGGTCGAAGCCGGCAAGCTCGATGTCAAGGTCGACGTCCAGAGCGGCGACGAGCTGGGGCAGCTGGGCAGCAGCTTCAACGAGATGATCCGGAAACTGGCCGAGGCGCAATCCGAGATCGAGCGGTTTCACCACCGCCAGCTCGCCCGGGCCGACCGGCTGGCTTCGCTGGGCGAGATGGCGGCCGGGATCGCGCACGAGATCAAGAATCCGCTGGCCGGCATCTACGGGGCGGCCCAGGTGCTGGCCCGCGAATTTCCCGAGGGCGACGTCAAGCGCGAGATCGTCGAGGAGATGATGTCGCTCATCAAGCGGCTCGACAACACGATCCGCGACATGCTCAACTTCTCGCGCTACACCGAACCGCGCTTCGCCAAGGGCAACCTCAACGACGTCATCGAGAAGGTCCTCTTCCTGATCCAGCAGATCCGCGAGGGGAAGCGCGCCAAGATCGTCCGTGACTTCGATCCGGCGATGCCCGAGATCGAGATGGACGCCGATCAGATCAAGCAGGTGTTCCTCAACCTGGCGCTCAACGCGCTCCAGGCCGACCCCGACGGGTGCACGCTGACGATCCGCACCTATTCGGACGTTCCCGCCGAAATCGAGGATCTCAAGCACCGCAACCGGTTCGTCATGGTGACCGTCTCCGACAACGGCCCCGGCATTCCGGCCGACAAGCTGGGCAAGATATTCCAGCCGTTTTTCACCACCAAGGAAACGGGAACCGGGCTGGGCCTCTCGATGACGCGCAAGATTCTCGACATGCACGACGGCTGGATCACGGCAGGCAACGTGCTCGACCACGGGGCGACCTTCTCCGTGTTCCTGCCCAAGGAGAAACTCTGATGGGTAAATCCCGGGTCCTGGTCGTGGACGACGAGCGGATGATCCGCTGGTCGATCCAGCAGGCGCTTTCCAAGGACGGCCTTTCCGTGGCCGCGGTCGAGACGGGCGAAGAGGCGATCGCGCAGGCGACCGACGAGATGCCCGACCTGGTGCTGCTCGACATCACGCTCCCCGGCATCGACGGCATCGAGGTGCTCCGGCGGCTCAAGGCGCTCGAGCCGTCGGTCAGCGTCGTCATGGTCACCGCCATCGAGGACGTCAAGGTCGCGGTCGAGGCGATGCGGCTGGGCGCCTACGATT
>JANXQJ010000123.1 GCA_025356865.1 Deltaproteobacteria bacterium
TCCATCGCTTTCAACGCCCGGTAGTCCGTTTTTCCCGTTCCCAGCAAGGGGATCTTTTCGACCCGCACGACCTTCCTCACATGATGGATCGGACTCAAGCCCGCCTCCCTGATGGCCGCGTTGGCCGATTCCCGTTCCACCTCGCGCATCGTGAACAGCGTCAGTTCCGGTTGCTCGTCGCTCCCGCTCGATTCCACCGCGAGCTCGGGTTCCGATGCGTCCGCATCCTGGAAGCGGGCCGCGAGCACCTCTTCGATGGCCGGAAGGCTCACCATCTCGCCTCCGATCTTCACGAACCGCTTCAGCCGTCCGCAAAAAACGAGGCAGCCGTCGGGGTCGAACCGCACCAGGTCGCCCGTCCGGTACCACGTCTTCCCCTCGAACGTCTCGAACGGCGAGGCCCCCCCGTAATTCAGGTAGCCGCCGAAGATGTTTTTTCCGCGAACCAGCAGCATCCCGGGCTTGCCCTCCGGCGCCCGCCTGTCTCCCTCGACTTCCCGGAGTGCCCCTTCGACGCCCGGAAGGAGTTTGCCGACCGTTCCGGGGCGCGGATTCTCGACCCGGTTCACGCTGACGAAGGGGCTGCACTCGGTGATCCCGTACCCCTCGATCACCACGAGTCCCGGCTTGCGGCGGGCCAGCGTTTCGTAGAGCGACTCCGGGCACTTCTCGGCGCCGGTGACGACGAGGCGAAGCGGCGCGAGCTGGGCGTCTGTCGCGACCTGCACGATTCCCTTCATGAATGTGGGCGTCCCCATCAGGATGGTGGCCCGGTACGCCTCGACCATGACGGCAAGCGTGGCGCCTTCGGTCGGGTTCGGGTGGAAGGCCGCGGGGATTCCCGCCAGCAGCGGAAGCAGCATGTTCCCCGTCAGCCCGAAGCTGTGGAAGGGCGGGAGAAAAGCCAGCAGCCGGTCCGACGGCTTGATCGAGATCACGGACAGCACGTCGCGCAGGTTGAAGAGCAGGTTCCCGTGCGTCAGCGGCACGGCCTTGGGCAGGTTTTCGCTGCCGCTGGTGAAGAGCACGACCGCGGTTGGCGGCACCTTGGCGCGCCGTAGTGCGCGCCACGTGAGACGGCTCTGGAGCAGGGCATAAAGCTTCGCGACTTTCGAAATCCGGGGGGCGAGCGTCTCGACGGGCAGGAAGCGATCGTTCAGCGCGTCGAGGGCGATCCCCTTTTCCTTGAGTTTCCGAAGGAGGGCGTCGGCCGTCAGTACGTGCCTGATCTTCAGCAGGTCGAGCGCGTGGACGAGGTTGCGTTCTCCGACCGTCCAGTTGAGCATCACGGGCGTCTTGCCCGCGAAAAGCGTCGCCAGGTAGAGGACGGCAACACCGGCGCTCGCCGGGAACATCAGCCCGATGTACTCCCCCTCGAGCTTTTCGATTTCCGGTTTGAGCGCCAGGATGCCGAGGACGAGGTCGCGGTATCGCCGCACGCCGCCGGTCTGGTCGGCGAGGGCGGGGCGGCCGGGTCCGAGCGCGGCCTGGCGCAGGAATACATCCGTGATCGTGTCGCCTTCCGGTATTCCGGGCGCGCGCACGCCGTCGACCGCCCAGTCGGGCGGAACCGGTTTCATCTCGGGCGGCGCCTCGGTCAGCTCACCGGCCGCCGCGAGCAACGCGTCGGCGACGGTCTGGAGCGACTCGGGATCGCGGACCGATTTTCCGAATTTCGATTCGACGAAGAGCAGCAATTCCAGCTTCTTGAGACTGTCCATCGCGAGGTCGCGGTCGAGCGACTGGTCGTCCCGGATTTCGCCGACGCCGCACATCTCCCGAAGCTGGGCGACCATCTGTTCCCGGATGTCGGACGGGACATCAACCGCGTCGGTCGACCCGCCGCCCCCTTCGATGTCGGGAAGTTCCCGGATGCCGCCCGGTTCGAAGGGGGAGTAGGGAACGTAGGTCGCAGGGGGGATGTCGCGGTTATAGATTGCCTCGAGCGCCCGGTTGAGCGGCAGTCGTCCGTCGCCGCGCGGCAGTTCGGGTTCGGTCACCTCGATCGTGACCGGGCGCCTGGGCGCGAAAAACAGGCCGCCGGCGAGCAGTCCCATGAGGCCGCGCTTCACGGTTCCGCCGAAATCGGGGTATTTGCCGGCTGCGAAGCTGAAGCCGCTGCCCCACAGTCCCGTCGTGCGGACGACCAGGATCCGGATGTCGGGGTTTTCCGCGAGAATCGTCTCGACCGCGCTCGCGGCGCGCAGCGCCTCCCGTTTCGACCGCATGATGCGTCCCGCCGGGTAGAGCACCACGTTCTCGCCGGCCTTGAGGTCGGCGGCGCACGCCTTCAGTCCGGCTTCGACCTCGGGGCGGCTCGACTCGCCGTAGACGGCCGGATCCGGGATCGTATGAATCCGGAACCGGCGCACGATCCAGCCGCGAAAGCCCCCCTTCATCTGGTCGCGGTCGGCGAGCGTCGTGGGCCGGAACGCCGGGTAAAGGTGGGTCAACACGAGGAGCGGGTCCACGAGCGCGGGATGGTTCGGGAGGATCAGGCAGCCGCGAAACGGTTTGCCGTTCAGTTTTTCCAGCCCACGGATCGTCACCCGGTAGCGCAGCGACAAAAGGGAGCGGACCAGGGCGAGCAGCAGGTCGTTCATCGGATCGACTCCTTGGGCAGGACCCGCCCGATCACCAGGGTGAAGAGGGCGGCGGATAGCGCGAGGATGCCGAACGACTGCGTCGGCAGCAGGAAGCGGTTCAGGATGTTGGAGAGGCCGCTGGCGATGGCCATCCCGAGGAACACGGCGAAGTTGGCGCTGGCCCAGACGGCGCCCTTGCGCTCGGGCGCCGGCCGCACCTGGATGAAGCTTTCGCACGGGATGAGGATGAGGCCGCCGCTGGCGCCGACCAGTCCGAGCAGCGGGAAGAGGAGCGGCAGGCGCCAGCCTTCCGGAAGCGACGGAAGCGCGAAGACGGCGGCCAGGGTGAGCGCCATGACGAGCCCCGCCGGTGCCATCACCCGGTGCCACCATTCCCCTTTCGCCAGCCTCGCTGCGAGCAATCCGCCGAGGCCGATGCCGATCATCTGCGATGCGACAAGCAGGCTGGTGGCGCGGTTGGACAGGTGGAACTGGGAAAGGCCCATCGGGTTGATGAGCAGCAGCTGCAGGACGCCGAGCGACCAGATGAAGACGTCGGCGCCGATGACGGTGCCGAGCAGCCGGTCGCGGCAGGCGGAAATCAGCTCCCGCATCGTGTCGACGGGACCGCTCCACGGGAAGGGGCGGGTCGGGTCGGCCGCAGCCCGCCGCGGAACGCCGAAGGCGACCGGGATTCCGAGAGCCCCGATGGCGATCACCACGCAGGCGAGCGCCACGCGGCCGAAGGGAGCGCCCATCAACGGGGCGCCGGAAAGGTCGAGCACGATGCCGGCCGATGCGGTCCCGACCAGGATGCCGCCGGTGACGAGCATGCGGAACACCGCGTTGACGCGGGTGACCCGCGATTCGTCGAACATCTCGGGGATGGCGCCGTTGAGCGCCGGGCTGAAGAAGGCGGATTGCAGCCCCATGAGCCCGACCATTCCCACCATGAGCCAGAGGTTTCCGGTGACGAGTCCCGCGGCGCCGACGGCTGCGCCGAGCAGTTCCGTGATTTTCGCCGCGATGACCACGTTGCGCTTGGCGAAGCGGTCAGCCGCCCATCCGGCAGGCGCCGCGAAGAGGATGAACGGGAGCATGAAGGCGATCGCCGCGCTTCCCTGCATCCCGGTCTGTCCGAGGCCCACGGCGATCAGCATGACCGCCTGCTTGAAGAAGTTGTCGTTGAAGGTCCCCAGGAAATAGGCGCCCCCCATGGCGGCGAAGGCGCCGCGCCCGCCTTCGGCGGAGTCGATCCTCGTGGTATTCATCGGTGGATCATAACGGAATCGGGCCACGCGCGCTCCTCCCTTTCCCTGAAACCGAGCGCTTCCTTGAGGGCGACATCCCGGTCCCACGGATTCCCGATCCGGCCGATCTCGAGGATCCGCCTGGCGCCGAGCCGCCGGGGAAATGCCCAGGGGGAGACGATCGCGGTCGCCGGGAGCGGCATGTCGGAACCGTACAGGGGCCGGCTGTGCAGTTCCCGGTGGGCCAGGAGGCGCGGCAGGACGGATGCCCGGCACGGCAATTACGAGGAGGTCGCCCGCCGGACGGGGCTGGACCGTCGCACCGTCGAAATACATTCTGTCTCTTGACACCTGAGGCCGGGTGTTATAAATTTACAGGTCTCATTTTAGACGGTCAATGAATCCATGAAGGTGGGCGACATGAATCTCCTGCAGGAACTTGAAAGATCGAATCTGCGTACCGATTTCCCGCCGTTCAACGCCGGCGACACGGTCCGCGTTTACTCGCGCATCAAGGAAGGCGACAAGGAGCGGACGCAGTACTTCGATGGCATCGTCATCGGATTCCACCGCAACGGCATCTCCTCCACCTTCAAGGTGCGGAAAGAATCGTACGGCGTCGGCGTCGAGCGCACCTACCCGATGCACTCCCCGCTGCTCGAGAAGATCGAAGTCAAGAAGCGGGGCGACGTCCGTCGCGCCAAGCTCTTCTTCCTTCGCGAAGTGTCGGGCAAGAAGGCGCGTATCAAGGAGAAGAAGGACTGGATCTCCAAGAAGAGCCTCAAGGGTCCTTCGCAGGGCGCCGCGGCCCAGACGCTCGAACCGGCCGCACCCGAAGCGACCGCCGAATAGCTTCACCTTTTTGGACGGCTTCGAGGCCCAGGCCCGCGCGAACGGTTTTTTCGCGCCCGCCGGTGTCGACGAGGCTGGCAGGGGACCGCTGGCGGGTCCGGTCGTCGCCGCCGCCGTGATTCTCCCCGAGGGGTACGACCACCCTCTGATTCGTGATTCGAAGGCCCTTTCCCCCAAAGCGCGGGAAAGGGCCTTTTCTATTGTCGTCGCCGACGCGGTCGCCTATGCGATCGCCGAGGCCTCTCCCCTTGAAATAGACACCGTCAACATCCTGCAGGCGTCGCTGCTGGCGATGCGGCGCGCGGTCGAGAAACTCTCCGTCCCGGCCGATTTCCTCTACGTCGACGGGACATTCCCCGTACCTTGCGTTCTGCCGCAGTTGCCGCTCGTCAAGGGCGATTCGCGCTGCCGGTCGGTGGCCGCCGCCTCGATCCTGGCCAAGGTGACGCGCGACGCGTCGATGCTCGAATTCGACCGCATCTATCCCGGCTACGGATTCGCCGGGCACAAGGGCTATCCGACCAAGGCCCATTACGCGGCGATCCGGCTCCTGGGTCCCTGTCCGATCCACCGGACGACCTTTCGCGGGGTCGTCGAATGACGGTCGACCCGCGCCGCGCGGCGGGGCGGGAGGCCGAAGGCGCCGCGGCGCGGCACCTCGAATCGCTGGGGATGACCGTCGTGGGACGCAATGTCCGTGCGGGCCGGGGCGAAATAGACCTGGTGGCGCGCGACGGCGAGGTGCTCGTCTTCGTCGAGGTGCGGTATCGCGAGAGCGACGCGTTCGGTCCGCCCGAAGACTCGGTCGGGGTGCTCAAGCGTCTGCGCGTGGTGCGGGCGGCGAAAAGCTACCTGGCCGAAATCGGTCCGGCGGGATGGAAAGAGGCGAGGTTCGACGTGGTGGCGGTGGAAGGAAGCGGGGAAGCACCCGTCATCCGGCACTTCCCCGCGGCGTTCGATGCGAAGGGAAAGGCGTTATAGCCCTCCCGGTTTGACTACCCGAAAAACGTCTCGGCCAGCGCGTAGATTTCCGGGTCGACGGTCTTGAGCTTGCCCGCGACCTCGGAAAGCGGGATCGCCACGATCTCGTTGCCGCGCAGCGCCGCCATCTTCCCGAATTCTCCCCGGTGGATCATCTCGGCCGCGAAGACGCCGTAGCGGGTGGCCAGCACCCGGTCGTGCGCGGTCGGCGTTCCGCCGCGCTGGGTATGGCCCAGGACGACGCAGCGCGTCTCGAACTTGGTGCGCCGCTCGATCTCGCGCCCCAGGATCTGGGAGACGCCGCCCAGGCGGATGTGGCCGAATTCGTCGAGATCCTTCTTGGAGGCCTCGAGCCCGGAACCCTCGGTGAACTCGATCCCCTCGGCCACGACGACGACGCTGAAGCTCTTGCCGCGTGCGTGCCGCCGGCGGATGACGTCGCAAACCACGTTGACGTCGACCGGCCTTTCGGGGATGAGCGTGAGGTCGGCGCCGCCGGCCAGCCCTGCGAATATGGCGATCCAGCCGACGTGGCGTCCCATCACCTCGACGAGCATGACGCGGTTGTGCGCCTCGGCCGTGGTGTGGATCCGGTCGATCGCCTCGGTCGCGATGCTGACCGCCGTGTCGAAGCCGAAGGTGAAGTCGGTGCCGAACAGGTCGTTGTCGATCGTCTTGGGAACGCCGACGACCGGCAGCCCCATTTCGGCGAATCGGGCGGTGCACCCCATCGTCCCCTCGCCGCCGATGACCACGAGCCCCTCGAGCCCCATCAGCCGGAAATTGTTCATCACGGTTTCGGCGCCGCCCGGGTTCTTGAACGGATTGCAGCGCGACGTGCCGATGATCGTGCCGCCCAGGTGCAGGATGCCCGAGGCCGTCTTCGAGTCGAGTTCGATATACGAATTGTCGAGCAGCCCCTGCCAGCCGTTGCGCACGCCGACGACCTGCGAGCCGCTCTTGTGAGCCTTGCGGACCACCGCCCGGATGACCGCGTTAAGCCCGGGGCAGTCGCCCCCTCCCGTCAACACGCCGATCTTCATGCACCGCTCCCTTCGAGACGAAAATCATTTAGTTGCCGGTCGGCAGATTCGCCCTTGAAATCCACTGGAATTATCGCACAAGAAGGGGTTCGGCGGGTGTCCCAACCGCTGGAAGGCGGCCGGAAGTTGTGGTAATTTGAAGCGTTTACAATCCACGCGACATGAAAGGGGAAGGGAGTGTCCGTCCCGTCCAAAGAAGGACTCGTGCTGCTTTCCGGAAACGAGGCCATCGCGCGCGGCGCATTCGAAGCCGGCGTAAAGGTCGCCTCCGCCTATCCGGGAACGCCCAGCACCGAAATCCTCGAGAATTTCGCCAGGTACGAAGGCGTCTACGCCGAGTGGGCTCCCAACGAGAAGGTGTCGGTCGAGGTGGCGATCGGCGCTTCGATGGCCGGCGTCCGGGCGCTCTCCACCATGAAGCACGTCGGCGTCAACGTCGCGGCCGACCCGATCTTCACCGCCTCCTATACCGGTGTTCGCGGCGGGCTGGTCATCGTCGCGGCCGACGATCCCGAGATGCACTCCTCCCAGAACGAGCAGGACAGCCGCCACTACGCGGTCGCCGCCAAGATTCCGATGCTCGAGCCGTCCGATTCGGCCGAGGCGCGCGAATACACGCTGCTCGCATACGAGCTTTCCGAACGGTTCGACACGCCGTTCTTCCTGCGCTCCACGACGCGGATCGCCCACGCCAAGGGGGCGGTCAGGCTCGAAGCGCCGGTCGTCCCGCCCGTCGAGCCCGGCATCGTCCGCGATGCGGCCAAGTGGGTGATGCTTCCGGTCCACGCCAGGTGGCGTCACGGGCTGGTCGAGCAGCGAACGTTGGCACTGGTCGAATACGCCGAGACGTCGGGCATCAACCGGGTCGAGCCGGGCGACCGGTCGCTGGGCATCATCACCGGCGGCGTTTCCTACCAGTACGTCAAGGAGGCGTTCCCCGCGGCGTCGGTGCTCAAGCTGGGGATGGCCTGGCCGATGCCCGAAAAGATGATCCGCGACTTCGCGGCCGGCGTCGACCGGCTGGTCGTCGTCGAGGAGCTCGACCCGCACATCGAGACGCACGTCAAGGCGCTCGGCCTCAAGACGCACGGGAAGGATCTCATCCCGATCTGCGGCGAGCTCGACCCCCGGATCGTCCGCGAAGGCATCACCGGGGAAAAGGCGCCCGCGCATTCCCCCGAGCGGGTGCCCAACCGTCCGCCCAACCTGTGCCCCGGCTGTCCGCACCGCGGCCTGTTCTTCGTGCTCAACAAACTCAAGGCGATCGTTTCGGGCGACATCGGCTGCTACACGCTGGCGGCGCTTCCGCCCCTTTCGGCGATGGACCTCTGTGTCTGCATGGGCGCTTCGGTGAGCGCGGCGCACGGGATGGAGAAGGCGCTGGGCAAGGGGGCGCACGGCCAGGTCGTCGCGGTCATCGGCGACTCGACCTTCCTCCACTCCGGCATCACCGGGCTGATCGACATCGTCTACAACCGGGGCAAATCGACGGTCATCATCCTCGACAACGGCATCACCGCGATGACCGGCGCCCAGGAAAACCCGTCGACGGGCAAGACGCTGCAGGGCCAACCCACGCACCGGATCGACTTCGTCGCGCTGTGCCGGGCGATCGGCGTCGAGCACGTCTACCCGGTCAACCCGCACGACATGGAAGCCACCGAGGTCGTGCTCCGGCGCGAAATGGCGCGCGAGGCGCCGTCGGTCGTCATCACGCAGGCATTGTGCGCGCTCCTCCCCGAGCACCGCAGAGCCGAGCGTCCGGTCTACGAAGTGTCGACCGCGGCGTGCGTCGGCTGCAAGGCGTGCTCGAAACTGGGCTGTCCCGCCATCGAGTGGGTCGCGTACACCCCAGAAGAGGCGGCTGCGGCCGGGAAGAAGTCCGCCCAAAAAGGGGTGACGCGGATCAACCCGCTGCTGTGCGACGGCTGCGGCCAGTGTCCCCCGCTGTGCAAATTCAATGCAATTCTCGAGAAAAAACGATGAGCGTAAAAAGCGGCAACATCTTCCTGGCGGGTGTCGGCGGACAGGGCACGCTCCTCGCGTCCGAGCTTTTGTCCGAGGCGTTCCTCCTCGCCGGCCACGACGTGAAAAATAGCGAGGTGCACGGCATGGCCCAACGGGGCGGCGCCGTGACCACGCACATCCGGTTCGGTCCCAAAGTCTATTCTCCCCTGATCGAGCCGGGTTGCGCCGACCTGCTCGTCGCCTTCGAAAAGATGGAGGCGCTCCGCTTCGTCCACTACCTGGCGCCGGGCGGCGTCGTGGTTGCCAACACGCAGGAGATCCAGCCCCCATCCGTCCTGCGAGGGCTCGAACTTTATCCGGGCGACATCGAGGAGCGCCTGCGCGCCGCGGCCGGCCGGTTGTTCCTGGTCGACGCGCTTTCGGCGGCGCTGGCCTTGAAGGAGGTCCGGGCGGTCAACGTCGTGATGGTGGCTGCGGCGTCGCACTTCCTGCCGCTCCCCGCGCAGGCCTACGAAGATGCGCTGAAATTGCGGCTTCCGGCGAAGATCCTCGACGTGAACGTCGCCGCCTTCCGGGCGGGGCGCGAGTTGCTATCCCCCACAGGAGGGGCCGCATGATCTGGAACGACGAATTCGAGACGCTGCCGCGCGAGGCGCTCCAGGCGCTGCAGCTCAAGCGGTTGCGCGACATGGTCGACCGCGTCTTCTCCACGGTGCCGTTCTACCGGTCGAAACTCTCCGATGCGGGCTACGTGCCGGGGGCGATCCGGACGCTGACCGACCTGGCCGCGCTTCCCTTCACCACCAAGGAAGACCTTCGCGTCACCTATCCGTTCGGCCTCTTCGCCGAGCCGATGGAGCGGGTCGTCCGGATCCACGCCTCGTCGGGCACGACCGGCAAGCCGGTCGTCGTCGGCTACACAAAGAAGGACATCGACACCTGGTCCGAGCTGATGGCGCGCACGCTGTCGTGCGGCCACGCGACCCACCGGGACGTCATCCAGATCGCCTACGGCTACGGGCTGTTCACCGGCGGCCTGGGCGCCCACTACGGCGCCGAGAAGCTGGGCGGCACCGTCATCCCGATGTCGGGCGGCAACAACAAGCGCCAGATCATGCTCATGCAGGATTTCCGCTCGACCGTCCTGATGTCCACGCCTTCCTACGCGCTCAACCTGGCCGAGATCATGGGCGAGGAGGGGGTCGATCCCGAGACGCTCGCGCTGCGGGTCGGCTTCTTCGGCGCCGAGCCGTGGAGCGAGGCGATGCGCGCCGAGATCGAGAAGAAGCTCAAGATCGACGCCATCGACATCTACGGCCTCTCCGAGGTGATGGGCCCCGGCGTCGCCTCCGAATGCCTCGAGGAAAAACACGGGCTCCACGTGTTCGAGGACCATTTCATCCCCGAGATCATCGACCCGGCGACCGGCGGCGTGCTTCCGTGGGGCGAAACGGGCGAACTGGTCTTCACCACGATCACGAAGGAAGCGTTCCCGGTCATCCGGTACCGCACGCGCGACATCTCGCGCCTCATCCCGGAGCCGTGCCGGTGCGGCCGCACCCACGTCCGGATGGAGCGCGTCTCGGGCCGCACCGACGACATGCTCATCATCCGCGGCGTCAACGTATTCCCGTCGCAGATCGAGTCGGTGCTGATGGCGGTCGAGGGCGTCGAGCCGCACTACCAGCTGATCGTCTCGCGCGAGGAATCGCTCGATGTCCTCGAGGTGCAGGTCGAGGTCGAGGAGGCGATCTTCTCCGACACGATCCGGGCGCTCGAGACGCTGTCGCGTCGCGTCGAGCACACGATCAAGGACCTGCTCGGCGTGTCGTGCAAGGTCAAGCTCGTCGAGCCCAAGTCGATCCAGCGCAGCGAAGGCAAGGCCAAGCGCGTGATCGACAACCGCAAACTGTAACGCGCGGGGGGGAGCCGATCGGCCGTCGGGCGCTCGGGCGTCCCGTGTACCCCTTTCCGGGGGACGGTTTGCTCCCGCATCCATGCGCTCGCGGCGCCTCGGGTGGGCAGGCTCGCGGCGCCATCCATGGCGCCCAAGAACGCTCGGCCCACACGCCCCCGGAAAAGGGCACCCGGGCCGCTTCCGCTCGGGGGAGCCGATCGGCGTTACCTCCGGCGTAAGCCCAAGCGGTGCCGGATGCGCGCTCGACTGCCAACTGCAAGTTGCAGTTCTACGCCCGGTGCGCAGGGCTCCGGGTGCGCGAATCAGGGGGCCTCCCGCTTCCCGGCGTAGGGGGGGCTTTAAATGAGGCGAAGGCCGGCAGTTGTCCCGCGTCCCGGATCCCGCCACGGTGGCGCGCGATACCGGATGCCCTCTGCTTCCGTAGCGGAGCGGGACGGGGGAGCGAGACCCGATTTTCCGTATCGGAGCTCCGCAGAGAGCGCCGAGCGCATAGCGAGGATGAGGCGCGATGGATGGCGCCGAAAGCGAACGAAGGCCGCCGGCGGAGCATGCTTCCGGATGAAGCATGCGTGAGCCGGTGAGCGAAGTGCCGGTGGATAGAAGTGTTGCGGCTGTCAACGGAGGCGAACGGCCCCCTCCCGCGTAGCCTAGGATTCAGGGGCATCCGATTCGAACGAGATACTGGAGGTGGCGCGATGAAGGTCGAGCAGATATCGATATTCCTCGAGAACAAGTCGGGGCGGCTGGCCGAGGTGACGGCGACGCTGGCGGAGGCGGGGGTCAACATCCGGGCGCTCTCGCTGGCCGACACGGCCGACTTCGGCATCCTGCGGCTGATCGTCAACGATTCGGCGAAAGCACGCGACGTGCTCAAGGCGGGCGGTTTCACGGTGGGCAAGAACGAAGTGGTCGCGCTCGAGGTTCCCGACAACCCGGGGGGGCTCTCCGGCATCCTCCGGCTGCTCGACGGGGCGGGGATCAACGTCGAATACATGTACGCCTTCGTCCAGCGGTCGGGCGACAACGCGATCATCATCTTCCGCTTCGACGAGATCGACAAGGCGATCGAGACGCTCACGCAGGCGGGCGTCCGGGTGCTCAAGGGCGAGGAAGTCTACGCGCTCTGACGACGGATTTGGCTTGGGGACGAACCGCCCTTTTCGGGGCGGATATCGCAATGTACGGGAGGAGAAGGCGATGAAAGGCATGAAACTGGTTCTGGCGGCGATGCTGGGGGGCGCGCTGCTCTTCGGGGGGACGGCTTTCGCGAACGAGCCGATCAAGATCGGGGCGATCTTCTCGGTCACGGGTCCGGCCGCGTTCCTGGGCGAGCCCGAGCGCAACACGGTCAAGATGATGGAAGAAGAGATCAACAAGGCGGGCGGCCTGCTGGGGCGCAAGATCGAGGTCGTCGTCTACGACGACGAGAGCGACGCGACCAAGGCGGTCACCGCGATCGACCGGCTGATCAAGAAGGACCGGGTGGTCGCGATCATCGGGCCGAGCACCTCGGGCAACACGCTGGCGATCATCTCCAAGGTCGAGGAGGCGAAGATCCCGCTGGTTTCGTGCGCGTCCGCCAAGAAGATCAACCTGCCGGTCAAGAAGTACGTGTTCAAGACGGCGCAGAGCGACGCGATCTTCGTCAAGAAGATCTACCAGCACGCGAAGAAGAGCGGATGGACAAAGGTGGCGCTCCTCTCGGCTTCCGACGCCTACGGTTCCGCCGGGCGCGAAGACCTCAAGGAACTGGCCGCGCAATTCGGCGTCACGGTCGTGGCCGACGAGGTGTTCGGACCGAAAGACACCGACATGACGGCCCAGCTGACCAAGATCAAGGGGACGGCGGCACAGGCGATCATCTGCTGGGGCACCAATCCCGGGCCGGCGGTCATCGCGCGCAACCGGACGCAGCTCGGCATCAAGACGCCGCTCTACATGAGCCAGGGCGTCGCCTCCAAGAAGTTCATCGAACTGGCGGGGAAGGAAAACGCCGAGGGGATCTTCCTGCCTGCCGGCCGGTTGCTCGTCGAGGACCAGATCGATCCCAAGCACCCGCAGAAGAAGGTGCTCGCCGGCTACATCAGGGACTACGAAGGCAAGTTCAAGGGGGGCGTGTCGGCCTTCGGCGGTCACGCGTTCGACGCCATGAACCTGCTCGAGATGGCGATCCGCAACGGCAAATCCGCGGAGCCAGAAACGATCCGGGACCAGATCGAGAAGATTCGCGCCTTCTGGGGCGCGGGCGGCGAGTTCAACCTGTCGGCGGCGGACCACAGCGGGCTGACCGAGGACTCGATGGTGATGGTCAAGATCGTCAAGGGCGACTGGGACCTGATCAAGTAACCGACAATTCAGGCAATGGGAGGAATGAGATGAAGGGGATGAAACTGTTTTCGGCGGCGTTGCTGGGGGGCGCGCTGCTTTTCGGGGGCGTTGCCATCGCGTCCGAGCCGATCAAGATCGGTGCGATTTTTTCGGTGACGGGGCCCGCGGCATTTCTCGGCGAGCCCGAACGCAACACGGCCAAGATGCTCGAGGAAGAGATCAACAAGGCGGGCGGACTGCTCGGCCGCAAGATCGAGGTCGTGGTCTACGACGACGAGAGCGATCCCACCAAGGCGGTGACCGCGGTCGACCGGCTGATCAAGAAGGACAAGGTCGTCGCGATCATCGGCCCCAGCACGACGGGCAGCACGCTGGCAATCGCTTCCAAGGTCGAAGAGGCGAAGGTGCCGCTGGTATCGTGCGCGGCCGCGATCGACATCGTCCTGCCCGTTCGCAAGTTCGTGTTCAAGACGCCGCAGAGCGACCTGCTCGCGGTGAAGCATATCTACCGTCACGCGAAAAAGAACGGCATCTCCAAGGTTGCGATCCTGACCGCGTCCGATGCGTTCGGCTCGGCGGGCCGGAAGGAACTCAAGGAACTGGCCGGCAAGTCCGAGATGACGATCGTCTCCGACGAGGTTTTCGGGCCGAAAGACACCGACATGAACGCGCAACTCACCAAGATCAAGGGGACGGGGGCACAGGCGATCATCTGCTGGGGCACCAACCCGGGTCCCGCGGTCATCGCGCGCAACCGGAAGCAGCTCGGCATCACGATGCCGCTCTACATGAGCCACGGCGTGGCGTCCAACAAGTTCATCGAGCTGGCCGGGAAAGAGAACGCCGAGGGGATCGTGCTTCCCGCGGGGCGGCTGGTCGTCGACGAACAGGTGGCGGCGAACCATCCGCAGAAGAAGCTGCTCACCTCGTACGTGAAAGATTACGAGACGCGGTTCAAGGTCCCGGTTTCCTCGTTCGGGGGATACTCCTGGGACGCGCTTTCGCTGGTTGCGCAGGCGATCCGGGCCGGCAAGTCCGCGGAGTCCGCCGCGATCCGCGATTCGCTCGAAAAGACCAAGGGCTACGTGGGTACGACGGGCGAGTTCACCTTCACGCCGGCGGATCACAACGGGCTGACGGAAGAAGCGTTCGTGATGGTCAAGATCACCAAAGGCGGATGGGAGATGCTCAAGTAAGTGCCGTTCTCCTCGATCCTGCAATTCATCGTTTCCGGGGTGACCGTGGGCGCCACGTACGGGCTCACGGCCCTCGGATTCACGATGATCTACAACACGACCGGCATCATCAACTTCGCCCAGGGCGAATTCGTCATGCTGGGCGGGATGCTGGCGGTGTTCTCGATGAAATGGGGGGGGCTGCCGCTCCCCGTGGCGGTGCCCCTTTCCGTTCTGCTCGTGACCGCCGTGGGCGTGGGGGTCGACCGGTTGACCATCCGTCCGATGCGCGGAAGGCCCACCGTATCGCTCGTCATCGTGACGATCGGCGTCGCGATCCTGCTGCGCGGGGGGGCGATGCTGCTGTTCGGCAAGGACACCCATTCGCTGCCTCCGTTTTCGGAAGGGCCCGCGATTCCGATCGGCGGCGCGGCGTTGCTCCCGCAGAGCATCTGGGTCCTCGGGATCACCCTGGCGGTGCTGGTCGCCATGAAGCTGTTCTTCGACCGGACGATCACCGGAAAGGCGATGCTCGCCTGCGCCTGCGACCGGAAGGCCGCGTCGCTCATGGGGATCAACGTCGACGTGATGGTGACGGTCTCGTTCGCGTTTTCCGCACTCGTGGGGGCGCTGGGCGGCGTGATCCTGGCGCCGATCACGCTGACGGCGTACGACGTCGGCATCCTGCTGGGTCTCAAAGGGTTCGCCGCCTGCATCCTCGGCGGGCTCGGAAACCCGTTCGGCGCGGTGGCGGGCGGCCTCATCATCGGCGTCCTCGAATCGCTGGGCGCCGGTTTCCTCTCCTCGGGCTACAAGGACGCGATCGCGTTCGTCATCCTGCTGGCGCTTCTTTTCCTGCGCCCCTCGGGCCTGTTCGGCAAGGCGTCGGCGGACAGGGTATAGGACGCAACGATGTCGTCCATCCGTGAAACGAGTTCGGCGCCGGGACTGGCGCTCTTCGCGGCGGCCATCGTGGCCGCGCCGTTCCTGCTGCCCGATTACTACCAGTCGGTCCTGATCGTCGCGGGATTGTTCGCAATCCTCTCGATGGGGCTCAACCTGCTGATGGGATACGCCGGGCAGATCTCGCTCGGGCACGCGGCGTTCTACGGCCTGTCGGCTTACGCGAGCGGCATCCTGACCACGACTTTTCACTGGCCCGTGCCGGCCGGAATCGCGGCTGGGGTGGTGCTGTCGGGCGTCACGGCCGCGCTGATCGGGATTCCCACGCTCAAGCTCAAGGGGCACTACCTCGCGATGGGGACGCTGGGCTTCGGCGTCATCGTCTACATCGTCTTCAACGAGGCGGTCGCCCTGACGGCCGGGCCTTCCGGCTTGACGGGAATCCCCCGTCTCTCGGCATTCGGAAAGATCTTCTCGACCGACCGGGAATATTATTTCGTCGTATGGGGGACGGTCTTCCTGCTCTTCGTCCTTGCCCGAAATCTCGTCCGGTCCCGCATGGGGCGGGCGCTTCGGGCGATCCATACAAGCGAGTCGGCGGCGTCCGTGCTCGGCATCGACGTCGCCCGCTACAAGGCTTTCGTCTTCGTCCTCTCGGCGGTCTACGCCGGGATCGCGGGTGCGCTTTACGCCCACTTCGTCACCTTCATCTCGCCGGGCTCGTTCAGTTTTCACGCATCCACCCAGGTCGTGACCATGGTCGTCCTGGGCGGGATGGCGTCGCTGTGGGGTGCGGTCGCGGGGGCCGTGTTCCTGACCGTGCTGCCCGAGTGGCTGCGGGCGATCGAGGATTACGACATCCTGGTCTACGGCGCGATCCTGGTCCTGACCATGCGCTTTCTCCCCGGCGGGCTGGCCGAAGGGGTCGAACGGGTCCTTTCCGCCCTGGCGTCGATCTTTCGGGGCAAGGCGAAGGCTTCGGGCGGGGAAGGGAAAAAGCCGTGACCGGCCGCGCATCCTATTTCTCCGGCGAGGGGATCACGCTCAGATTCGGCGGCGTGACGGCGCTGCGCGATGTCGCCTTCTCCGTCTCCGAAGGGACCGTCCACGCCATGATCGGACCGAACGGCGCGGGGAAGACGTCGCTGTTCAACGTCATCACCGGGCTCTATGCCCCCGATTCGGGCACGGTGCGGTTTGCCGGCGCCTCTCTTTCCGGGCTGCCGCCCCACGCGGTCGCGCAGGCGGGGATCGTCCGCACCTTCCAGAACCTCGAGATCTTCACCAACATGACCGTGCTCGAAAACGTCCTGACGGGCGCCCACCTCTCGGCGAAATACGGCCCGTTCGATTTTTTCCTGCGCACCCCCCGCTATTTTCGCGAGGAGCGGCGACTCCGCGAAGAGGCGCTGGCCGAACTGTCGTTCGTCGGGCTCGAGGGGGACGCCTCGCTTCCGGCGGCACAACTTCCGTTCGGGTCGCAACGGATGCTCGAGATCGCCCGCGCGCTGGCGGCGCACCCGCGCCTGCTGCTGCTCGACGAACCCGCGGCGGGGCTCAATATCCGCGAGACGTCCGCGCTGGGCGAACTGATCCGGAAGATCGTGGCGCGCGGCGTGACGGTGGTCATGGTCGAGCACGACATGGCGCTCGTCATGGATATTTCCGACCGCGTCACGGTCCTCAATTACGGCGAAGTGCTGGCGGACGGCACGCCGGCCGAGGTGCAGCGAAACCCTGCGGTCGTCGCGGCCTATCTGGGCGAGGAGGACTGAAGGGGATGCTCCGCGTCAAGAATCTGCAGGTGCATTACGGGATGATCCACGCGCTGCGATCGGTCTCGGTCCACGTCAAGGAAAAGGAGATCGTGGCGCTGATCGGCGGAAACGGCGCCGGCAAGACGTCGCTCCTGACCGCCGTATCCGGGCTCATCCGGACGACTTCGGGCGAGGTCGCGCTCGACGGGAGCGACGTCACGAAAGAGAAGGCCGATCGGATCGTGCGCAAGGGCATCGCCCACGTTCCCGAGGGGCGGCACGTGTTCAAGCCGCTCTCCGTCGAGGACAACCTGCTTCTCGGCGCCTACCACCGCTTCACGTGGCGGACGGCCTCCGTGATTCGCGGGGAGATCGAGCGGGTTTACGCCCTCTTTCCGGTCCTGGGCGAGCGGCGGAAGCAGCCGGCCGGAACGCTGTCGGGCGGGGAGCAGCAGATGCTGGTCATCGGGCGGGCGCTCCTTTCGCATCCCAAGGTCCTGCTGCTCGACGAGCCGTCGATGGGGCTGGCTCCCAAGGTGATCCGCGAAATCTTCGAGCACGTCGCGCGGTTGCGCGCCGAACGGGGAATGACCATCCTGCTGGTCGAGCAGAATGCACGCGCCGCGCTCTCGATCGCCGACCGCGGCTACGTGCTCGAGACGGGCCGCGTCGTGCTTCAGGGCAGTTCCGAAGAGTTGCTGGCCAACCGCGATGTCCAGCGCGCCTATCTCGGCAGGGATGCCGAACGGTAAAATGTCTGGAGGAGGAGCGATGTACTGGGAACCGGACTTCGAATGCATGGCGCGTGAAGAACTCGAGCAACTGCAGCTCGAGCGGCTGCAGTCGACGCTCAACCGCGTCTACGCGCACGTTCCGTTCTACCGGAAGGCGTTCGATGCGATCGGGATGACGCCCGAGGATATCCGGTCGCTCTCCGACCTGGCGAAGCTGCCGTTCACGACCAAGAACGACCTGCGCGACAGTTACCCGTACGGGCTCTTCGCGGTTCCGCTTCGGGAGGTGGTCCGGATCCACGCCTCGTCGGGCACGACCGGCACGTCGACCGTCGTCGGCTATACCCGAAACGACATCAAGATCTGGAGCAACTGCGTCGGGCGGATCCTGACGATGGGGGGCGCCGGCAAGGAAGACGTCATCCAGATCGCCTTCGGCTACGGCTTGTTCACCGGCGGTTTCGGGCTGCACTACGGCGCCGAGCGGATCGGGGCGTCGGTCATCCCGGTCTCCAGCGGCAACACGGCGCGGCAGATCAAGATCATGAGGGACTTCAAGAGCACGGCGTTCGTTTCAACCCCGTCCTACGCGATGCTGATCGCCGATACGATCCGCGAGATGGGGATTCCGCGCGCGGAGCTGTCGCTCAAGTACGGGTTCTTCGGCGGGGAGCCATGGTCCGAGCGGATGCGCCAGGAAATCCAGGAGAAGCTCGGGATCATCGCGACAGACAACTACGGCCTCTCCGAGGTGATGGGGCCGGGCGTCGCCGGCGAGTGTCTCGAACGGAACGGGCAGCATTTCAACGAAGACCATTTCCTCGTCGAGGTGATCGATCCCGAGACGCTGAAGCCGGTGGCGCCGGGCGAGACGGGGGAACTCGTCATCACCACGCTGACGAAGGAAGCGTTCCCGATGATCCGCTACCGCACGCGCGACCTCACGCGGTTCATGCCCGACGGTTGTCCCTGCGGACGCACGGGCCGGAAGATGGCGCGGATATCCGGCCGGACCGACGATATGCTGATCATCCGGGGCGTCAACGTGTTCCCGTCGCAGATCGAAGCGGTGCTTTTCGAGATGGAAGGGACCGAGCCGCACTACCAGATCGTCGTCGACCGCAAGGGGGCGATGGACGAGGTCACCGTCCGGGTCGAGGTGTCCGAGGCGATCTTCTTCGACCAGATGCGGCGCCAGAAGGAAATGGTCGAGAAGATCCAGAAACGGATCGCGCACGAGCTGGGAATCAGCGCCGACGTCAAGCTGGTCGAGCCCAAGTCGCTCGAGCGGTTCGAGGGGAAAGCGACCCGCGTGATAGACAACAGGAAACTGTGACACCGATGATCACTACGGTTTCCACTGGAGGGTGATATGTCTCAAGGTACGCTTTATATCGTCGCCACGCCGCTCGGCAATCTCGAGGACATCACGTTCCGGGCGCTCCGGGTGCTGAAGGAAGTGTCCGTCGTGGCCTGCGAAGATACGCGGCGCACGGTCAAGCTGCTCAACAAATACGAGATCCGCACGCCGCTTGCCATCTACCACGACTACAACAAGGAGCGCGCGAGTCTCGGCATCCTCAGGCGCCTGCGCGACGGCGAGAACGTGGCGCTGGTTTCCGACGCCGGAACGCCGGCGATATCGGACCCGGGTTACGAACTGGTGCGAGATGCGATTGCGGCCGGGGTGCACGTCGAGGTGATACCGGGCCCGTCGGCGCTCATCTCCGCGCTCGTCGTCTCCGGGCTGCCGACCGACCATTTCACGTTCGAGGGATTTCTTCCCAACCGGAAGGAGAAGCGGCGCAAGGCGCTCGCCGCGCTTGCCGAAGAGACGCGCACGATGATCTTCTATGAATCGCCGAACCGGATCGCGGCGTGCCTGGCCGAAGCCGCCGGGGTCCTGGGCGAGCGTCGCGGATGCGTGGTGCGCGAACTGACGAAGATCCACGAGGAGATCCTGCGCGGCACGTTGTCCGAGCTGGCGGCCGAACTGGGTGGCCGGGAATCGGTGCTGGGCGAGGTCACCCTGGTCGTCGCCGGCGCGTCGAAGACGATCGAGCTTTCGGTCGACGAGATCGTCGAGGCGGCGCTCCAGGATTCGGGGGGATCGTCGCGCGACATCGCGCGTGAGATTGCCGAACGGACGGGGTTGTCGCGGAAGGAAGTCTATGCCGAGGTCATGAAGCAGCGCGCCCGCAAGGAGAAGGACCCCGCTTCGGACTCGTAAATTCGAGGACTGATCAGCCCTCGATGTCGTGGCGGCGTGCCAGCTCTTCGAAGGCCGCCGGGTCGATGTTGAGGATCTCGGCCGCCGCCCGGCGGTCGCCCGCCGACAGGGCGAGCGCCTGCAGGACCATCGGTTTCTCGATTCCCTCGATGGCCTGCTGGAGCAGGTCGGGCGGTGAAGCCGCGGGTGAAGCGTCGACTGCCTGCTTGCGCCGTCGCCCGTAGATGATGTCGTTCGGCAGGTCGGTGGCGTCGACAAGCGTTCCCTGTTTTTTCTTTCCGGCGATCTGCCGGACCAGGTCCCTCAACTCTCGGACGTTACCTTGCCACGGATAGGCCGATAGCGCCGTCAGGGCGGCTTGGCTGAAACCCTGAAGCGGTTTCTTCCGGTCTCGGTTCGCCTCGAACAGGAAATGGTGCAGCAGCAGCGGGATGTCCTCGATTCGGTCGCGCAGCGGGGGCACCGGAATCGTGCCCGGTGCGAACGCTTCGCGAAGTCCGGGAATCAGCGTCGCATCATGGGGACGCGCGCCGTTGCGCGAGCAGGAGACGATCAGCCGGACATCGAGTTCGACGGCGTGGTCGCCCCCGACGGGACGGATCGTCCGGGTCGAGAGGAAATCGAGAATCCGTTCCTGCAGCCGCGGCGACGCCTCGCCGGCGTCGGCGAGGTAAAGGGTGCCCTGGTTGGCCAGTTCGAGTTTTCCGGAGGCCGGAAGGACGGCCTGCTGCCATGCGCCCGGGGCGTGCCCGAACAGCTCGTCCTCGAGCATCTCTTCCTGCTTGCCCGCGCAATAGACCGCGACGAACAGGGCGCCCGACCGGGAACTCTGGGCGTGGATCACCCGGGCGGCCAGCGTGCGCCCCGTGCCCCGTTCGCCCGAGAGCAGCACCGGGGTATCCGTATCGGCGAGGCGCGTGGTTGCGGCGATCATCTCCTGCATGGCGGGGCTCGTGCCCACCATGGCCTGCACCTGATACTCGCCTCGGAACTCCGATTTAAGGAACTGGTTCTCGCGGCGAAGTTGCCGGTGAGCGTAGGCTTTCAGGACGAGGTTGACGACCTCCTGCCCCTTGAACGGCTTCATCAGGTAATGGAAGGCGCCCGCCCGCATCGCCTCGATCGCGGTATCGACCGTCGCGTAGCCGGTCATCATGACGACTTCGGCGTCGGACTGGATCTTCCGGGCGGTGCGAAGGACTTCGAGCCCGTCGGGGCCGGGCATCTTGAGGTCGGTCAGGATGACGTCGAACCGCTCGCGCTCGATCAACTCGATGGCTTCCGTGCCGGAACTGGCCCTCCGGATGTCGCAGCCGACCGGTTCGAAAAAGTCGGACAGGAGTTCGAGCAGTTGCGGTTCGTCGTCGACGATCAGCAGGCGCATCGGATTGGTCATCTGGAAAAGGTCCGGGTCATATCCCTACTTCCTGCGGAATGTCCACCAGATCGCAGCGCCGCCGGCGACGAGGATCACGATCAGGGAGGCGACTTCGAGGTCGCGGTATCGCGATCGGCTGGCTTTCTCGACGGCCCTGCGCTGATCGATGATCGACGCGCCGGGCGCGTTGTCCGGGCCCGATGCGAGGATTTCGTGCGGGATGGCGGCGGCGAACAGGATCAGGGCGTACAGCAGGACAACCCCGGCCGCGGATCCTCCGGTCCTCGTGCGCACTCTGGATGAAACAGGTTTCATTGCGTCAATTTATAGCACGAAACGGAGCGTCGCATGGCACTCGCGGCACCGGTTGCCCGAGAGTCCGGACGCGTCGGCCCGGTATCCTTCCCGCCGGACGACGACCCTGCCGCACTCCGGGCAGTGCGTGTCGGAGGTGCCGGACAGCCCGATGTTGCCGACGTAGACGTATCGAAGCGACTCCGATGCGATTGCGAAGGCGGATTCAAGCCGGTCGGGCGGAGTCGGCGGGGCCGTCATCCGGTGCATCGGGAAATAGCGCGAAAAGTGAAGCGGAATTTCGGGGTCGACGTCCGCGACGAAATCGACCACGGCCCGGATCTCGGCGTCCGAATCGTTTTCGCCCGTGACCAGCAGCGTCGTCAACTCGACGTGGGTAGCCTTCGACGCGGTACGGATCGTCTCGAGCACCGGTTCGATCGTGCCGCCGCAAATCCGCCGGTAAAAGTCCGGGTTCATCGACTTGAGGTCGATGTTCATCGCGTCGACGAACGGCAGCAGTTCGGCGAGCGGCTCGGGATTGATGTAGCCGTTGGTCACGAGGACGTTGGCGAGTCCCGCTCCCCGGAATGCGGCGGCGCAGTCGCGGACGAACTCGAAGCCGATCGCCGGTTCGTTGTAGGTGTATGCGATCCCGACGCTGTTTTCCTGCCGGGCCGCGGCCAGCAACTCGTCGATGGTGACCGTCTGTTCCGGCACGTTTCCCTCGACCAGGTGGAAATTCTGGCAGAACGAGCATCGGAAGTTGCAGCCGACCTGGCCGATCGAGAGGATGGGACGCCCGGGGTGGAAGTGGTAGAGCGGTTTCTTCTCGATCGGGTCGACCGCGACCGCCGAGACGCGTCCGTACGATTCGGCGCTGAGCGTTCCCGCCACGTTGCGGCGGACACGGCAGATTCCGTGTCTCCCGTCGGCGATCCGGCACCGGTGGGGGCACAGGTCGCAACGGACGGCGTCGCCATCGGCGTGCCACCAAGATGCAATCCTGACGGCGATATCAGTATCGGAACGGCCGGCTACGACGACGCCCTCATCGATCCGGATTTCACTCATGGAGATCATGATAGTCCGCGGGCTATACTTTGGGAATGGACAACGACGATCCAATTCCGGTCGATGAGATGACCGAAGTGGAGGCCTGTGCCGAGTTGGTCGGGCTGGCGGAAACGATTGCTTGGCATGATCGCCTCTACCATGAGCAGGATCAGCCCGAAATAACCGACGCGGAATACGATGCCCTGCGGCGGCGGAACCAGGCGATCGAAGCGCGGTTCCCGCAACTGGTCCTGCCGGACGGTCCCTCGTTCCGGGTGGGCGCGGAACCGGCGAAAGGGTTCCGGAAAGTCAGCCACGCCGTGCCGATGATGTCGCTGGAAAATGCCTTCAGCCCGGACGACGTCGACGAATTCATGGCGGGCATCCGGAACTTCATTCTCGAGATTCGCGATCCCGCCGCTCCGGTCGCGGTCGTCGCCGAACCCAAAATCGACGGTTTGTCGTGTTCGCTGCGATATGAGCGCGGGCGACTCGTGGCCGGCACCACCCGGGGGAACGGAACCGAGGGCGAGGACGTGACCGCCAATGTGAAGACGATCGCCGACGTTCCTCAAGCGCTTTCCGGTTCGGGTTGGCCCGCCGTGCTTGAAGTCCGGGGAGAGGTCTACATGTCGGATGAAGACTTCCTCCATCTAAACGATCGGCAGGCGGCTGAAGGCGGAAAACCGTTTGCAAACCCGCGCAATGCCGCGGCGGGAAGTCTGCGCCAACTCGACCCTTCGATCACCGCCAGGCGTCCCCTCTGCTTTTTCGCCTACGCATGGGGCGAGATCTCCGGGCCATTTGCC
Source organism: Deltaproteobacteria bacterium (assembly GCA_025356865.1). Taxonomy (GTDB): domain Bacteria; phylum Desulfobacterota; class Deferrimicrobia; order Deferrimicrobiales; family Deferrimicrobiaceae; genus JANXPS01. Next base: position 23,262 of record JANXQJ010000123.1, read on the forward strand.
CGGACCCAGCGGGAGGCGCGCCGGAAACTGGCCGAGTGGGGGTTCGCACTCAATGAACCGGCTATCCGGCTCGAGGTTTCCTCCGAAGATAAAGGTGCCCTCGACCGGTATTACATGGACATCCAGGAGAAGCGGTCGTCGCTCGGCTTCTCGATCGACGGCATCGTGATCAAGATCGACCGGCTCGACTGGCAGGACCGGCTGGGCTTTATCAGCCGGTCTCCACGATGGGCGGTCGCCTGGAAATTCCCGCCCGAGCAGGCGTTCACGGTCATCGAGAAGATCGAGATCCAGATCGGCCGCACAGGAAAGGCCACGCCGGTCGCCAACCTGAGTCCGATCAGTGTGGGCGGCGTCCTCGTCTCGCGGGCTACCCTCCACAACGAGGACGAAATCGCGCGAAAGGATATCCGCGAGGGCGACACGGTCATCGTCCAGCGGGCCGGCGACGTCATTCCGCAGGTTGCCGGCGTGGTCCTCGAAAAGCGTCCGTCGGAAAGTTCGCCCTTCGCGTTTCCGGCTCATTGCCCCGTTTGCGGGAGCATGCTGGCGCGGGAGGAAGGCGAGGCGGGAACCTATTGCACGGGGGGGCTGGTCTGCGAGGCGCAGGCGAAGGAGCGGCTGAAGCATTTCGTCGCCCGGGATGCGTTCGACATCGAGGGGCTGGGAGAAAAAAACATCGAACTTTTCTTCGACCGGGGGCTGATCCGGACGCCGCCCGAAATATTCACGTTCGAGGATCGGGACCGCCTGAGCGACCAGCCGCTGGCGACCTGGAAAGGATGGAAGGAGAAGTCGGCCCGCAACCTGTTCGATTCGATCAACAAGGCCCGTACCGTTTCCCTTGCCCGCTTCATCTACGCCCTGGGAATTCCCCAGGTCGGGGAAGCGACCGCGCGATTGCTTGCGCGTCGATACCTGACGGCCGCACGGTGGCGGCAGGGGATGGAGGACGCAAGTGTCCCCGGGTCCGAGGAAAGACAGCATCTGCTCTCGATCGAGGGCGTCGGCGAAAGCATGGCGGGCGACCTCGCCGCATTCTTCGCGGAACCGCACAACCAGCAGGTCCTGGACCGGTTGACGGGTTCGCGGGACGGAGGCGAGCCGCTGGTGTCGGTCGTCGACTTCGAGCCGCCGGCCGCCGTCAGCCCCATCGCGGGCAAGACGGTCGTGTTCACGGGAACGCTCGAGATGATGAGCCGGTCCGAGGCCAAGGCGCGGGCCGAAAAGCTGGGGGCGCACGTAAGCGGGTCGGTCTCGAAAAAGACCGATTATGTGGTCGTCGGCGCGGATGCGGGATCGAAGGAAAAGAATGCGCGCGAACTGGGGGTCGCCATCCTCACCGAAAAGGCGTGGCTGGAGCTGGCCGGCGGGGTGGACTGAACATCGGCTTGTACGGACGAAAAAAAGATACAATGCCCGGGCAAGATGAATACGCGGTCGACGGGGGAAAGCCGCGACGATCACGGAGGTGTTGGATGACGTCATTCTGGAAAAAGATCGTCGGCGGCAAGCCGGAAGCGGAAAAAGAGCCAACGGGTCAATACGGGGCCGACTACGTCGGCATGTCCGACCTCATGAAGTTCAACCAGAACCTGCTCGACGCGCTGCGGCACGAGCAGTCTGGCCTCGAGTTCTACCGCCGTTTCCTCGAAGAGGCCAACGACGAGCGGGGCCGCGAGATGTACCGCCGCCTCATCGAGGAAGAGGAGCGGCACCTCAAGATGGTCCAGGAAGAGATCGACGAGCACAAGAAATCCGGGTACTGGAGCTAGTTCAACTGGTGCGGATGCCCAAGTCTCCCTTCTTTACGGGAACGAGGGCATCCGAACATACAAGAAAGCCCCGGCGGGATCGATACCCGGCGGGGCTTTCTTGCTTTGTAGTGAAGGGAGACCCGGGCGTTCGCCCTGCCGCTGGAATCGCCCCTTCAGCCCTCGAGCGCGACCAGCCCCGGTAGTTGTTTCCCCTCGAGCAGCTCGAGGAAGGCGCCGCCGCCGGTCGAGACGTAGGACATCTTGCCGGTAAGCCCGGTGTTCTTGAGCGCCTTGCCCGAGTCGCCGCCGCCGACGATGGTGACGGCCGGGCTGGTGGCCAGCGCGTGGACGAGCGCGTTGGTTCCGCCCGCGAACTGCGGGATCTCGAATGCGCCCATCGGACCGTTCCAGACGATGGTCTTCGCGTCCCAGAGAATTTCCTTGAAGAGCATCTGCGAGGCGGGCCCGATGTCGACGGCGGACCACCCCTCGGGAATCTCCTTGAACGGAACGATGTGGGTCTCGGCCGTGGAGTCGAACTTGTCGGCGATCAGGAAGTCGACCGGCAGGTAGAGCTTGAGCTTGCGCGCGGAGGTGACGGCGATGACCTCCTTGGCCATCTCGACCATGTCGGCTTCGAAGAACGACGATCCGGTCGGGTAGCCGTGCGCCGCGATGAAGGTGTTGGCCATCGCCCCGCCGATGATGATCTTGTCGACCTTCCCCAGCACGTTGCGGATCGCGTCGATCTTGCCGGACACCTTGGCGCCGCCGAAGATGGCGACCAGCGGCCGTGCGGGCGCGACGAACGCCTTCTCGAAATAGTCGATCTCGTCCTTCATCAGCAGGCCGGCCGCTTTCTCGGCGACGTGGTGCGTGATCGCGACATTGGATGCGTGTCCCCGGTGCGCGGTGGCGAAGGCGTCGTTGACGTAGACGTCGCAGAGCGCGGCCAGCCTGGCGCCGAAGGCTTCGTCGTTCTTCTCTTCCTCGGGGTGGAAACGGATATTCTCGAGCATGATGACGTCGCCGGGTTTCATCGCGGCCACGGCCTTTTCGGCCGGTTCGCCGATGCAGTCGGGGACGAAGCCGACCTCCTTGCCCATGACGATGGAGAGCCGCTTCGCGGCGGGTTCGAGGCTCATCTCGGGAACCACCTTGCCCTTGGGCCTGCCGAGGTGGGAGACGAGGATGACCTTTGCCCCCTGTTCGGCCGCCATCCGGATGGTGGGAAGCGCCGCCTGGATGCGCGTGTCGTCGGTGACCTGCCCGTACTTGTCCATCGGGACGTTGAAGTCGACGCGGATCAGGACCCGCTTGCCAGCGAGATTCAATTGGTCGATGGTGCGAACGTTCATGGCGCCTCCTGGAGGACGAAAGTTGTCACCCCCGATGTTACCAGAGAGGGCCGGCGGCGGAATAGCCCCATCGCGATCCCGCCTGGGTTACCCTCCGAAATACGCGGGCAGCAGGTTGAAGCCGAAATGGAGCGCGGCCGGCACGTACACGGTTCCCGTGCGCTCGCGCGACCAGCAAAACAGCAGGGCGGGAAAGAAGGTCAGTGCCCGCCACGGGGACGGGGCGATCGCCAGGTGCGTCGCCGCGAAGAGGAGCGAGGTCCAGACCAGCGGCCTGCGGCCGTGCCGCTCGAAACCGTCGTACAGGTAGCCACGGAAGAAACTCTCCTCGCTCAATGCGATGCCGGCCTGGTGGAGCGCGAAGGAAAGCGGGTGCGAAAGCGGCGGGGCGAGGCCGGGCTTCAGTACGGCGGGAAGCGGCAGCTTCAGCCAGAGAAAGTAGGCGGTGCACCCCAGCAGCGCGGCGCCGAGCAGCGTCGGGAGGGTTTTCGAAGGACGGCCGATGCGGGAGGCCCAAACGGGCCACGCTTTCCCCCGGTAATGGAACATCGGGACGTACAGGAACAGGGCGACCGCGAAGGAGGATTGCGGGAGCCACCCGGGGTTGAATCCGGACGCAAGCCGGAGCAGCAGCGCGATGCCGGCCAGTTCGCAAAGGGCGGTGACCGGAAGGCTCGGTGCGGCGGGGCGGTCGTTCACGCGCGGTTCCCGGGGGGGAGCCCCGGATATCCCGGACGGATCCGGCCGAACAGTTCGGGAAACGCGTCGATCGTGAAGTCGGGCGGATATCGCACGAAGCCGTGGGCGCCCAGCCCGTAGGTCACGCCGCACGTCGTGACCCCGGCGCCGTTTCCGGCCCGGACGTCGTTGGACGAATCGCCCACCATCAGCGTTTCCGGCCGCGATGCCCGGGCGGAAGCCAGGATGGCGATCAACCCCTCCGGATCGGGTTTCTTCGTCTCGAAACTGTCGCCGCCCCGGACATCGAGGAACGTTCCCCCCGGGAAAAGCCCGTCGAGGATGTCGTGCGTCATCGCGACCGGCTTGTTCGTCAGCACCGCCAGCCGGTAATCGGTTCGGTGCGAAAGAAGCGATTCGAGGACGCCGGGATAGGGACGGGTGTGGTCGAGCAGATGTTCCCGGTAGTGGGCGAGAAACGTCTCACGCGCCGCCGGAAAGATCGCATCGTGTCCCGGGCCGATCGCCCGCCGGAGCAGCATCGTCACCCCGTCGCCGACGAATTCGCACACCGCTTCCAGCGAAAGCAGGGGCAACCCGTGCGCCGCCATCGTGTGGTTCAGCGAAAACGCCAGGTCTTCCCTCGAATCGACGAGCGTCCCGTCGAGATCGAACACCAGCAGCCGTTTCTCCATTATTCGCATTCTACCTTTTTCCGGATCCCAGGCCGGCGCGCAGGCGAGCCACCTTTTCGCGAATCCGTTCGTTCGGCCGCCGCCGAAGCGACTGCTCGTACCGGGCGATCGCCTCTTCGCTGTTTCCGGCTGCTTCCAGCGCGGATCCCAGGTTCTCAAGCGCTCCCGGGTCGCCCGGGTTGGCGCCCAGGGCGTTGCCGAACCACTGCACCGCATCGCGGTAGTCGCCGTGCTCCATGAAGATCATGCCGATTCCGGCGTGGGCCTGGTAAAGGTCCGTCCGGTGGCGGATGCCTTCGAGGTAGTAGCCGATCGCCTCCTGCGGGCGCCCCATCCGGTGGAGCGCGTAGCCCATGTTGACGCAGGCCACGTCGTACCCGGGGCGGATCCGGAGCGCCTCGAGATTCAGCGCCATCGCTTCGGCCGCTCCCCCGGGGCCCCGGTCGTAGAGGACGTTGGCCAGGTTGGCCATCGCCACGTGGTTGTTGTCGGTAGAGGCGATCGCGTGGCGGAAAAGTGTTTCCGGATTGTTCCAGTACCCCGACTGGCGATGGGTTGCCGCCGCGAGAAGCAGGAGAACCGCGACCGCGCAGGCCGCCGTCACACGGCCGGGCGACGGGAAGCGCCCGGCGAGTTCGGCGCCGCCCCAGGCGACCAGGAGGAAGATCCCGATCAGCGGGATGTAGGTGTACCGGTCGGCCGCGCCGAGATCGCTCACCTGGACCAGGCCGATCATCGGGACCAGCGTCCCGACGAACCAGAACCAGCCGACGGCAAGCCAGGGACGGGTGCGCCCCTGACGGACGGCCAGGATGGAGACGCCGGTGAGCGCGAGCGCGGAAACCGCCAGGGAGGCCCGGGAATAACCCGTTCCGGGGTGGGGATAGTAGGCGGCCAGATCCACGGGCAGGAACGTCTTCCGGAGGTAGAAGGCGTAGGACAGGACGGCGTTCGGCAGCCGTTCCGAAAGCGGGATCTTCGAGAGGGGCGTGATCATCCCGCCGGCCTTCTGGGCCAGGAGGGTCACGAGGGATGCCGCCGCGGAGAGGAGCAGGAACGGCCATTTCTCCCGAAGGATCCGACGCGCCGGGGGGAAGGCCGGCCCGGATTCCACGCCCGCCCCGGTCCTCGCGAGCGGCCAGTAGTCGATCAGGAGCAGGACGAACGGCAGCGTGACCACGGTGGGTTTCGAGAGCAGGCCGAGTGCGAAGCAGGCCAGGGCTGCCAGATACCCTGAGACGGAAGGGCGCGATGCGTTGCGGGCGTACCGGTCCAGGGCGAGCAGGAAGAAAAAGGCGGCGAGCAGGTCTTTCCGCTCGGAAATCCACGCCACCGATTCGACGTGCAGCGGGTGGAGGGCGAAGAGTGCCGCCACGAAGGCGCTTCGCCCCGGGAATCCGGTCAACCGGGTCAGCAGGAGGAAGAGCAGGACGGCGTTCGCCGCGTGAATCCCCACGTTGACCTGGTGGTGCATGCCCGGGTCGAGCCCGAAGAGGGAGACGTCGGCCATGTGGGAGAGCCAGGTCAGCGGATGCCAGTTCCCGGCGTGAAAGGAAACGAACGCCCTCAGCGCGTTCGGCCCGGTGAGCCCCGTCCGGACGAACGGGTTTTCGGTGACGTAATAATCGTCGTCCCAGACGGGCAGGAAGCCGGCGTGCCGGACGGGAAGATAGGCGATGACCGTCGCTGCGACGAGGGCCAGGGCGACGATGAAGAGGGTGGACCGCGCTGTTGCCCCGGGGGGTGGCGTTTCGGTTGCCATCGACCCGGGATTTTATCACGCCTGCCGGATCCGGATTCATCGACTGTAAACCGACGACCGTGTTTCGGGTTGACAGCGTTCCCGGGCCTATCCAGAATGGTCCGATTACTTTCGGGGGATGTGGGCATGCAACCATTCTGGGGGCGGATCGAACAGGCGGCGATGGCGGAAGGGGGGATCGGCGCCGAGGATGCGCTCGTGGTGCTGGCGTTGCCGCGGGAGGCGCTGTGGCGACTGCTCGACGTGACCGAGCGGGTACGCAACCGGTTCATGGGCGACGCGGTCCGTCTCTGCTCGATCGTCAACGCGAAGTCGGGCCACTGTTCCGAGGACTGCTCCTTCTGCTCGCAGTCCAGCCGGTCCGAGGCCGAGATCCCGAGGTTTCCGCTGATCGACGCGGATTCGATGGTCGAGGCGGCGCGAAGCGCGAAGGCGCGCGGTGCGCGCGAGTTCTCGATCGTGGCGTCCGGGCTCTCGATGCGCAACCGGGAGGAACTGGAGAAGGTCGGGGACGCGGTCGAGAAGATATCCGGCGAACTGGGGCTCGAGACGTGCGTCAGCCTCGGCACGCTGCCGGCCGACAAGGTCGAATACCTGATCTCGCGGGGGTTGCGGTCGGTCCACCACAACCTCGAGACGTCGCGTTCATTTTTCCCGAATGTCTGCACGACCCACGAATACGACCAGGACGTCGAGGCGGTGCGGACGGCGAAAATGGCGGGCGCGTGGGTCTGCTGCGGCGGGATTTTCGGGTTGGGCGAGAGCGACGCGGATCGCGTCGAACTGGCGATGACGCTGCGCGAACTGGACGTCGACTCGATCCCGGTCAACTTCCTGAACCCGGTCGAGGGGACGCCGGCGGCGGGGAAGCGGGTACTGACCCCCTTCGCGTGCATCAAGATCATCGCGATGCTGCGGCTGGTGCACCCGGGTCGCGAGATCATCATCTGCGGCGGCCGCGAGGTCAACCTGCGCGACCTGCAGTGCCTGATGTTCCCCGCGGGGGCGACCGGCACGATGGTCGGGAACTACCTCACGACGTCGGGTCGTCCGGGGGAGGAGGACCAGCGGATGATCGCGGACCTGGGGCTGTCGGTGCGCGCTCTTTGCGGGACGCCAGCAGCACCACCCCGAAACTGACGAAATAGAGCCCCAGCAGCGGAAGCGCCATGAGCCCCATGTTGTAGATGTCGGGGGTGGGGGTGATGACCGCAGCCAGGACGGTGCAGACGAGGACCGCGTGGCGCCACCGCTTCCTGAAAAAGGCCGGGGTGAGCCACCCCGCCCGTGCCAGGAAGAAGGCGACGAGCGGCATCTCGAACGCTAGTCCCAAAGCGAGCAGCATCGTGCCGACGAACGAGACGAACGTCCGGGCCGAGATGAACGCCCGCGTGCCGTCCGCCTCGAAACTCACCAGGAAACCGATCCCCGCCGGCAGCAGCACCCGCCAGCACAACGTCGCGCCGGAGGCGAAGAGCGCGGTCGCGACCAGCACGACCGGGCCGCCCATCCGGCGCACCCCGGAGAAATAACGCATCGAAACGCCCCGCCACACGAGCCAGACGGCGGCCGGGATCGACAGGAAAACGGCGAGATAGAAGGAGATCGAGAGGAGCGTCAGGAACGGTTCGGACGGGTCGTAGGCGACCAGCTTCTTTCCCAAAAGCGGGATCAGGAGCGCCAGAAGCCGTTCGGAGACAAGGAAGCACCCGCCCGTCAGCAGCAGGATCAGGACCAGGAGGATCGCCAACCCCCTGCGGGCGCGGTCGAGCTCGCCGAGGACGGCCTGGATCCGGTCGGCCTTCATGACAGCCGGTGGCTCGGGACTCGTCCGGGACAGGTCTTCAACCGACCGTGATCCAGGGGGGGCCGAACCGGAGCGTCGGCTGTGCGTCGCCCACCGGCACGCCTTGCCCGTCCTTGCCGCAGGTGCCCAGTCCGAAGCCCAGGTCGTTTCCCACGGCGTCGATCATCCCGAGCGCCTCGGGCCCGTTGCCCGTGATCGTGGCGCCGCGCACCTGTTCGCCCCGCTTCCCGTTTTCGATCCGGTACCCTTCGGCCACCTCGAACATGAAGTCGCCGTTCACGGTGTTGACCTGCCCGCCCCCCATCTTGACGACGAACAGCCCCCGGTCGACGGGCGCCAGCACCGATGCCGGCGTCGCCCCCCCCGGCAGGATGATCGTGTTGGTCATCCGCGGGATCGGCTTGTGCCGGTACGATTCGCGCCGGCCGTTTCCGGTGGGAACGGCACCGGCCTTCATCGCGGAGAGGCGGTCGTGCAGGAAGCCCTTGAGCACGCCGCGCTCGACCAGCACCGTCCGCTGTCCGGGCGTTCCCTCGTCGTCGATGCCGAAGGAACCGCGCTTGCCGGGGACGGTCGAATCGTCGACGATCGAGATGAGCGGGCTGCCGACCGGCTTGCCCATCGAATCCTTGTAGACCGACATCCCCTGCCGGGCGAGGTCGGCCTCGAGTCCGTGCCCGATCGCCTCGTGAACCATCGTCCCGCCCGCCTCGGCCGAGAGCACGACCGGCATCCGGCCACCCGGCAGCCTTGCCGCCGTCAGGTTTCGCAACGCGCGTCCCGCGGCCTGCCGGGCCATCGTCTCGGGGACGAACTCATCAAGGAACTCGAACCCGGATGTCCCGCCTCCCGTTTCATATCCCATCGTCAGGCCGCTTTCGTTTCCCGCGATGCATTGGACCGTGAGCAGCGAGTGCGTCTGCGTGTCGGATGCGAACACCCCGGGGTGCGCGGCCACCTCGATCTTCCGCCCGATTTCGCCATAGGTGGCCCGGACCTGACGCACCAGCGGGGATTCGTCGCGGGCGACCCGGTCCATCAGCGCCGCGAGCGCCACCTTCTCGGCGATCCCGCGGGTTTGCGGAGAGACCCGGACGGGCGACGGGTTGCGGGCCGCAACCACTGATGCGGGGAGGGAAACGGCCGCGCCGCCGCCTTCCGCATGGCGGGAGAGGTCGTATGCCAGCGCCTTCAGCGTGCCGGCGGAGCAGTCGTTCGTGTACGCGTAGAACGTCCGCCCGCCGCAGATCAGGCGGAGGCCGATCCCCGAATCGGTTCCGGCGACGACCCGCTCGGCCTTCCCGTCCTCGAACAGGACGTTGAGCGCCCGGATTTCCTCGAAAAACAGTTCGCCGTATTCGCCGCCTCTCGAGAGCAGCGCCTGCAGAACGGGGGCGACGTCGATTCGGGAGAGCATCGGGCATCCTTTCGGGAGGAGGGTCGTTGTATAATCAGCAATAGAGTTGCATATCACTTCCGGGGATCATGATGAAAGCCAAAGTTCCGGGCGTTGTCCTAGCCCTCCTTTTCGTTGCGGGAAACGCATCTGCCTTCCCGATGGGTTACAGCGGGCGTGACACGCATTCCCGCGGTCGCGCCTATGCCTCGTTCCTCTCCGGCCACCTCGCCTATCGCGAAGGTCGGCTCGACGATGCGCTTGCCGATTACCGAAAGGCGCAGGAATACGCGGGCGAGGACGAACCCGATATCCTGTTCGAGACGGCCAACATCCTGGTCAAGAAGGGGCAGCTCGTCGACGCGGGCAAGGCGCTCGCCAAGGTCCTGGCCGCCGACGACAACAACGTTCGCGCCCGCTACCTGCTCTCGGGCGTCCAGGCCGCGACCGGACAGAAAGAGAAAGCGTTGGCGGGCTACCAGCGAATCCTGGCCGACGATCCCGACAACGAGGAGGCCTACGTCCACGTCTCCACGCTCTTCGCCGACATGGGCGACTTCGACCAGGCCGAGAAGCAGCTCTCCGCCCTGGTCGAGAAGTCCCCGGCTTCGTTCCTGGCCCGCTATTACCGCGGCCGCCTTCGCGCCTCCCGCAAGATGTTCCAGCCTGCCCTCGAGGATTTCGACAAGGCGGCCGAACTGCAGCCCGACTTCGACAGCGCGCTCATCGAAGGGGCCGGCGTCCTCGAGGCGATGGGGAAGAACGACGAAGCCGAGGCCCGCTACCGGAAGGTCCTCGAAGCCAGCCCGAACAACCCGTTCGTTCGCGAGCGTCTCGGCCGGATCCTCATCCTCGAAAACAAGATCGACGCGGCGCTGGGCCAGTACGAGGCGCTCAAGACCCAGTCCGGCAACAACACCGATTTCCGCGAGAAGCTGGGACTCCTCTATCTCGACCGGGGGCGATTCGACGACGCCATCGTCGAGTTTCGCTTCGTCCTTTCGGCCAAGCCGGACGCGCAGCAGATCCACTTCTTCCTCGCGAGCGCCTACGAGGGGAAAGGGGTTGCCGCCGAGGCCGAGTCGCAATACCGCGCCGTCCCGCCGGAATCGGGCTATTACCGGGACGCCATGCTCCACCTGGCGCTGATGTTGCGGCAGGGAAAAAAGTTCGAAGAGGCGTCGAAGGTCACGGCCCGGTTGCGCGAGAAAAATCCCGAAGACCAGGACCTGCTGGTTTTCCAGGCGGGCATCTTCGAGGAGATGAAGCGGTACGACGAGGCGCTGGGTCTCCTGAAACAGGCGGCGGCCAAGAACCCGAACAGCGCGAGCGTCCTCTTCGCGATGGGCGTGGTCCAGGACAAGATGGGCCGTTTCGACGACCTCGTCGCCTCGATGGAAGGCGCGATCGCCCTCGAGCCGGGCAACGCCACGGCGCTCAACTACCTGGGGTTCACCTACGCCGAGAAGAACATCAAGCTGCCCGAGGCCGAATCGCTGATCGAGCGCGCCCTCAAGGCGCGTCCCGGCGACGGCTACTTCCTCGACAGCCTCGCCTGGGTCTACTACCGCCAGGGTCGCTACGAGAAGGCCGACGAGGCGATGCGCCGGGCGCTCGGCGTCATTCCCGACGATCCGGTCGTGCTTGACCACATGGGCGACATCCAGGTCAGGCTGGGGAAAGAGGCCGAGGCGATTCCCTGGTTCGAAAAGGCGTTGGCCCACGGCTTCGAAAAACCCGAAGAAGTTCGAGAGAAGATCGGGAAAATCCGGAAGACGGACGCAGCCGGCAAGTGAGGGCATCCATCGCCGTCCTGGTCATCGCGCTGCTCTGTTGTGGTTGCGCCGGGCGCGGGTTGCTGCCCGAGGCCGAATCGCGCGAGGCGGCCGCCTTCTTCGCCGGGGCCGCTTCCCGCTTCCCGCTTCCCGCATCGTCGTCGTTCTCGGGCGTGGTCGAGAAAGGCGGCGACGCTTTCCCGTTCATCGCGGGCGTCAATGCCCGGGGCGGTGGCGACGAATCCATCGGGTTGTTCGACCCCATGGGGCGCGTCGTCATGCTGGTGTCCGGCAACGGCACCGTCCTGGCGCTCGAAGCCGGCCCGGTCGCGGGTCCTCTCGCCCCGCTGGGCGGAAAGAAGATGCCGGCAAAAGACCTTTCGCTCGGCCGCATCCTGTGGGGCGCGCCGGGATACCCGGTCGGCGGGGGCGAATGCCGGCTGAGCGGCGACGGCGGATGGCAATTCTCCGACGGCCGCCAGACGCTCCGTACCGATCCGGACCGCCGTTTCATTGCCGTCGCCGAATATACGATCGCCGATCGATCCGTCTCGGTTTCCTATCCGGGGCGCGAAATGGCGACGTTGCCGCCGCTCGTCAGGTTCGAGGTTCTCGGGGCGTCGATCGAACTCCGGAGGGATACGGAAGAATGAACCGTCCAGTGCTGGTCCTCGCCTTCGTCGCGGGATTCCTGATTGCTTCGTGCGGGAGCAAGCCCGATCCGAATACCTACCGGGAAGGGAGCATCGCCGACGTCAGCGGCTTCCTCTCCGCGGTGACGTCCGATTCGGCTTCGCACGAGGCGGCGGGCTACGTGTTCAACGGGCTGGTGCGCTACGACCGGAATCTCAAGCTCGAAGGCGACCTGGCCCGATCGTGGGACGTCTCGCCCGACGGGCTCAGGATCACCTTCCACCTCCGGGAAGGCGTGAAGTGGCACGACGGCGCCCCCTTCACGGCCGACGACGTGCTGTTCACCTACAAGAAGATGATCGACCCGAAGACGCCCACGCCCTACGGCGAGGACTTCAAGCAGGTCAAGTCGGTCGAGTCGCCCGATCCCCGGACGGTGGTCGTGACCTACGAGAAGACGTTCGCCCCCGCGCTCGCCTCGTGGGGGATGCACATCCTGCCGAAGCACCTGCTCGAAAAATACGACGACATCGCCAAGAGCCCGCTCAACCGCGAGCACCCGGTCGGCACCGGCCCCTACCGCTTCGTCGAGTGGAAGAGCGGTTCCAAGGTCGTATTCGAGGCCAACCCCGATTATTACGAAGGGAAGCCGGGCATCCCGCGGGTGATCGTCCGGGTGATTCCCGACCAGGCCACGCAGTTCCTCGAGCTGAAGTCCGGCGGCCTCGACTTCATGACCCTCACGCCGCTCCAGTACGCGCGTCAGACCGATACGGTCGACTTCCGGAAGAAGTTCAACCGCTACCGCTATCCGTCGATGGGTTACACCTATCTCGGGCTCAACCTCTCCAACCCGATCTTTTCCGACCGGCGCATCCGGCAGGCGATCGCCACGGCGATCGACCGGAAGCAGATCATCCAGGGCGTCCTCTTCGGCCTGGGCCAGGAAGCCACGGGGCCCTACCTCCCGGGCACCTGGGTCTACAATCCCGACGTGAAACGGTTCCCTTACGACCCGGCGAAGTCGAAGGCGATGCTGGCCGAGGCGGGATGGAAGGACGCCGACGGCGACGGGGTCCTCGAGAAGGACGGAAAGAAGTTCGCCTTCACCGTCCTGACCAACGCGGGCAACGAGAGCCGCGCCAAGGTCGCGGCGATCATCCAGCAGAACCTCGCCGCCGTGGGCGTCAAGATGGAGATCCGGACGCTCGAGTGGGCCGCCTTCATCAACGATTTCGTCGACAAGAAGAAGTTCGACGCGCTGATCCTGGGCTGGAGCATCACGCCCGACCCCGACCAGTTCGACATCTGGAGTTCCACCAAGACCGGTCCCAAGGAGCTGAACCACGTCGGGTTCAAGAACGCCGAGGTCGACCGGCTGCTAGAGGCGGGTCGCCGCACCTTCGACCAGGCAGCCCGCAAGAAGGCCTACGACCGGATCCAGGAAATCCTGGCCGAGGAGCAGCCGCTCGTGTTCCTCTACGTCCCCGAGGCGCTGCCAGCGGTACAGGTCCGCTTCAAGGGGATCGAGCCGGCCCCCGCCGGCATATCATGGAATTTCATCAAGTGGCGGATCAAAGAAGGTGCGGAAGGCAAGTCCGCGCTGACGCACTAGGGGCGGCTGCCGTTTGCTCCGGTACATTCTTCGGCGGGTCCTGCTGATGCCCGTGATGCTCCTGGGGATCAGCGTCATCTCGTTCGGCGTCATGCACCTGGCGCCGGGCGGCCCGGTCAGCCTCGCCTCCGACCTCAATCCCAAGGTGACGGCCGAGGCGCGCGCGCGCCTCAACGCCTACTACGGGCTCGACAAGCCGCTTCACGTCCAATACGTCAACTGGCTCTCCCGCGTCGGCCGCTTCGATTTCGGCGACAGCTTCGCCCCCGACGGCCGCAAGGTGTGGCACAAGATCCGCGAGCGGATTCCCGTGACGCTCTCGATCAACCTGCTCTCCGAGGCGATCATCTTTCTCGTCGCGGTGCCGCTCGGGCTCTACGCCGCGCTCCGGCGGGGCTCGTTCTTCGACAGGGCGTCCACGGTCGGGGTCTTCGTCGGATTCGCGATGCCGGGATTCTGGCTGGCGCTCCTGCTGATGATCCTGTTCGGCGTCAAGCTCGGGTGGCTGCCGATCTCGGGGCTCGTCTCCCTCGAATACGATTCCCTGTCGTTCGCGGGAAAGATGGGCGACCGGGCGCGCCACCTCGTCCTCCCCGTCTTCGTCGGGGCCTTCAGCGGCCTTGCCGGCCTTTCCCGCTTCATGCGCTCCAACATGCTCGAGACGATCCGACAGGACTACATCGCCACGGCGCGCGCCAAGGGGCTCTCCGAGCGTGTCGTGCTCTGGCGGCACGCGATGCGGAACGCGCTCCTGCCGGTCATCACCATTCTCGGCCTTTCCGTGCCGGGGCTCCTCGGCGGCTCGGTCATCATGGAGTCGATCTTCGCGATCCCCGGCCTCGGGCAGCTCTTCTTCCAGGGCGTCATGTCGCGCGACTATCCGCTGATCCTGGCCGAGCTGGTCCTCACTGCATTCCTCACGTTGCTCGGGAACCTGCTGGCCGACGTCGGCTACGCGGTGGCCGATCCACGCATCCGGACGGGCAACTAAGTGGCCAACGTGACCGGTGCGAACTCCCTGTTTCTCGACACGGCGCGGCGCCTTTCCCGCAACCGGCTTGCGGTCGCCGGCGGCGCCGTGATCCTGGTCCTGGCGGTCGTCTCGGTGTTCCCGACATTCTTCTCGGGCGCCGATCCGTCGCGGATCGATACGGCCAACATGCTCGCCTCGCCGTCCTCCGTTCACCCGCTGGGCACCGACAAACTCGGCCGAGACGTCCTCTCGCGGATGATCCACGGGGCGCACATCTCGCTCCAGGTCGGGTTCATATCCATGGGCATCGCGACCGCGATCGGGCTGCTCATGGGGCTTTGCGCCGGATATTACGGGGGGTGGGCCGATGCGGTCATCAGCCGCTTCATCGACGTCATGCTCTGCTTCCCGTCGTTCTTCCTGATCCTCTCGGTCATCGCCTTCCTCGGCCCTTCGATCGTCAATATCATGGTGGTCATCGGGCTCACCGGCTGGATGGGCGTCGCACGCCTCGTGCGCGCCGAGACGCTCTCGCTCAAGGAACGCGACTTCGTCGCGGCGGCCCGGGCGCAGGGGGCGGGCGACGGCCGGATCATCTTCCGGCACATCCTGCCGAATGCGCTCGCACCGGTTCTCGTGTCGGCCACGCTCGGGGTGGCGGGCGCGATTCTCGTCGAATCCGGCCTGAGTTTCCTCGGCATCGGCGTCCAGCCGCCCACGCCGTCCTGGGGCAACATCCTGACGGCGGGCAAGGACAACATCGAGTCGGCCTGGTGGCTCTCCCTCTACCCCGGGCTCGCGATCCTCGTCACCGTGCTCGGGTATAACCTGCTCGGCGAGGGGATCCAGGAAGCGGTAGACCCCAGGTTGAAGGCGAGGTGACGGGCATGGAAAAGACGCCGTCCCCCGTGACGGAACCGCTCCTCGACGTCCGCGATTTCCGGCTCTCCTTCGGGACCGAAGGCGGGCGCGTCCAGGCGCTTTTCGGCGTCTCGTTCCGCCTCATGCCGGGGGAGACGCTCGGGCTTGTCGGGGAATCGGGTTGCGGCAAGTCGATCACCGCGATGTCCGTCCTGCGTTTGCTTCAGTCTCCGCCTTCGGCGGTCGAGGGGGGCGGAATCCGGTTTCGCGGCCGAAACCTGCTCGATCTTTCCGATCGCGAAATGTGCGACGTGCGGGGCCGCGAGATATCGATGATCTTCCAGGAGCCGATGACCTCGCTCAACCCGGTGCTGACCGTGGGGGAGCAGGTTGCCGAGGTGTTTACGGCGCACGGCGCCTGCGGACGGAAAGAGGCCGCGGCCCGCGCGGTGACCTGGCTCGAGAAAGTCGGGATGCCCGATGCGGGGCGCCGCGCGAACGAGTATCCGCACCAGATGAGCGGCGGGATGCGGCAGCGGGCGATGATCGCGATGGCGCTGGCGCTCGAACCGGCGCTATTGATCGCCGACGAGCCGACCACGGCGCTCGACGTGACGATCCAGGCGCAGATCCTGGCCCTGCTCAAGGAGATGCGGCGCGCGCAGGGCATGGCGGTGCTGCTCATCACGCACGACCTGGGCGTGGTCGGCGAGTTCGCCGACCGCACCGCGATCATGTACCTGGGGCGGATCGTCGAGGCGGGGCCGACCCCCGGCCTCTTCGCCGACCCGATCCACCCCTACACGCAGGGCCTGATGGCGTCGATCCCCGGGCAATCGGAAGGGGAGAAACGGCTACCGTCGATTCCGGGGACCGTCCCCGACCTGCGCCACGTCCCGCCCGGCTGCCCCTTCGCCGACCGTTGCCCGTTCCGGCTGGCGGCCCGCGATGCGTTTCGCGACGGCGGCGCGCCCGTCGATTCGCTGACGACCTGCGATCGGGAGAATCCGCCACTGCTGGAATATGCGCCGGGGCACTCGGCCGCATGCCATTACCAGGCACGGGAACGGGGGATCGCATGACCGCGCGGATCGTGGCCGACGGCAACCGGCGGGAGGAACCCGCTCAAGGGGCTCCGCTCCTCTCCCTCCGGGGGCTCGTCAAGCATTTCCCCGTCCGGCGCTCCTTCCTCTCGAACGAGACGTTCTCGGTCAAGGCGGTCGACGGCGTGTCGCTCGACGTCCCGCCGGGGAAGACCGTCGGCCTGGTGGGCGAGTCGGGGTGCGGCAAGACGACGCTCGGGCGGCTGGCGATCCGGCTGATCGATCCCGACGCGGGCGGCATCTTTTTCGAGGGGCGGGAGATCACCACGCTTGCCGGCGAGGAACTGCGGCGATTGCGGCTCGGGATGCAGATCGTCTTCCAGGACCCGTACTCGTCGCTCAACCCCCGGATGCGGATCCGCGATATCGTCGGCGAGGGGTGGCTGGTCCACGGCATCGCGAAAGGAAAAGCGCTGCGCGAGCGCGCCGAGCGCCTGCTCATGCGCGTCGGGCTGCCGGCCGACGCGGCCGACAAGTACCCGCACGAATTCTCGGGCGGCCAGCGTCAGCGGATCGGCATCGCCCGGGCGATCTCGCTTTCCCCCCGCCTGGTCGTCGCCGACGAGCCGGTGTCGGCGCTCGACGTCTCGGTGCAGGCGCAGATCCTCAACCTGCTGCGCGACCTGCAGGACGAGGACGGGATCGGTTACCTGTTCGTATCCCACGACCTGCGGGTGATCCGCCACATGTGCGACATCGTCGCCGTGATGTATCTCGGGGTGATCGTCGAGCTGGCGCCCGCCGCCGACCTCTTCCGCGAGCCGCTGCACCCGTACACGCGCAGCTTGCTGTCCGCGCTCCCGATGGCGGGGGGAGGCAGGCGGGAGCAGATCGTCCTGGCGGGCGAGATCCCGAGCCCGATCCACGTGCCGCCCGGCTGCCGATTCCACACCCGCTGCTTCATGTCGAAGCCGTCGTGCCGCGAGCAGGAGCCCGCGCTCGAAGAGCGCTGCGCCGGACGCTTCGTCGCCTGTCCTTACGCCTGACCTGAAATCTTTTCCCTTCGCCAGACGGCCTGCAGTTCCCGAATCGCCCGTTCCGGCTCCGTCCGCCCGTTGACCGCCCGCACCACGCAGAAATTCCGCGCCCCCCGTCGGAGGACTTCCGCCAGGTTTCCGGCGTCGATCCCGCCGATGGCCACGGCGGGAACCGGCGATGACGAGACGATCGACGCCATCCGGGCAAGCCCGACGACCGGATCCGCCATCGTCTTTGTGGGCGTGGGAAAGACCGGGCCGATGCCGATGTAGTCCGGCGCGATCACGGCTGCCGCGCTCGCCTGCGACTCGTCGTGGGTGGAGAGGCCGAACCGTTTCCCCTGGACCGGCCAGAGGCGACGGGCTTCCGGCAAGGGCAGGTCGTCCTGTCCGAGGTGGACCCCGTCGGCGTCGACGTCGCGGGCAATCCCGACGTCGTCGTTGACGATGAACAGGGTGTCGCTTCCCCGGGTGATCTCGCGAATCCGCAGAGCTGTTTCGAGAACGGCTTTGCGGGGCGCCCCCTTCATCCGGAGCTGAAGGTAGCGGACGCCGCCGCGGACCGCCGCGGTTGCGCACGCCTCGTATCCTGCGGCCGGGTCGGTCAGGACGAGATAGAGGCCGAAATCGTCATCCATCGGCCGCCTCCATGAACACCCGGTCCCAGTTCTTGAAGACCGGGTCCAGCCCGCGATTTCGCAGCATCGCGCAGAATTCCTCGACGCTCCGCTCGTCGCTGATGCGGAACTGCCCATCGTCCACCGCTTCCGTTCCGCCGTAGCCGCCGACGGTCGTCCGGCTTCCCGCGCTCATCTTCGTGACGCCCAGTCCCGCCATTCCGTCGCGGAATTCCGGCCGCTCCCGCGTCGAGAGGAGGATCGGCACGTCGGGCATGACGATCCGGAACGCGAAAATGATCCGCGCCAGCATCGACTCGTCTACGGGAAACGGCGACACGAACCCGCCGGCTTCGGGCCGGAGACGCGGGAAGGAAAGGGCAATCCCAGACCGCCAGTATGTCGACCGGAGGTGGTTCGCGTGGCGAAAGAGCCGGAGTGCCTCGGAGACCGGATCCGATAGCCCGAGCAGCACTCCGAGGCCGACGGTCCGCATTCCCGCCGCCATGGCGCGGGATGGGGCCTCCAGCCGTTCGAGATAGTCCTTTTTCGGGCCCCAACGATGAAGCCGGCCGTACCGGTCCGGGTCATAGGTCTCCTGGTAGATCGTCACGCCGGAACAGCCCGCCTCCGCCATCCGGGCATATTCAGGCGCCGTCATCGGAAAGGCCTCGATCCCGACATGGTGAAACCGCTCGGCAGCCAGGGAGACGCCCGCGAGCAGGAAGTCGACTCCCGCCGGTTCCGAGCGCTCGCCCGTGAGCAGCAGCAGTTCTTGAAACCCGCGGCCGGTGATGGCGTCCATCTCGCGGGCCATCTCGGATGGCTTCAGGTGGACCCTCCGTTGGGGGCGATCGGAGGCGAATCCGCAATACTCGCATCCGTTGGAACAGTAGTTGGCGAGGTAGAGTGGCGTGTACAGGGAAATGGTGCGGCCGAAATGACGCCGGGTCAGGTCGCGCGCCCGCACTGCCATCGCTTCCATGAGGGGGGATGCCGCGGGGGAGAGCAGCACGGCGAGTTCCCGTGCCCCCGGGTCGCTGCACGCGAGCGCCCTTTCGACGTCCTCCTGCGTTGCGGTCCCCCCGGCTTGGTCCCGGGGAAGGTCCAGCCACACGGGCATCGTGGGGGTCAAGGCGTCACCGGGGAGAGGAACGACGTCAGCGGGCTGGTGGATGTCGCCGCCGTTTCGCTTCCGCGCGGCATGAGCCCCGCCATGAAGGCGGATCTCCCCGCCGCGACGGCGCGGGCGAAAGCGTCGGCCATGGCAGCCGGGTCGCCCGCCGCCGCGACGGCGCTGTTCACGAGGACCGCTTCGCACCCCATCTCGAGCGCGGCAGCGGCTTCGGACGGCGCGCGAAGCCCGGCGTCGACGATCACCGGGATACGGGCGCCCCGGACGATGAGGCGGAGCATGTCGGCGGTGGCCAGTCCGCGACCGCTGCCGATCGCGGACCCCTGCGGCATCAGGGAGGCGCAGCCGACGTCTTCAAGCCGGCGGGCGAGGACCGGATCCGCCGGCATGTACGGCATCACCGCGAATCCTTCGGCGGCGAGCACCCGGGCGGCCTCGAACGTCTCGATCGGGTCGGGCATGAGGTGGTGCGGATCGGGGTGGATCTCGACCTTCACGAAAGGGCTTCCGCTGAGTTCCCGCCCGAGCCGGGCCGCCCGGATCGCCTCGGCCGCGGTCCTGGCGCCGGAGGTGTTCGGCATCAGGGTGATGCCCCGCAGCTTCAGGAGCGACTCGAGCAGGTCGTCCGCCCCGGAACCGCCGCCGACACGCCGGAGTGCGACCGTTACAAATTGGGCCCCCGATGCCTGGATGGCGTCCGCCATCGTCTCCGCGTCCCGGAACTTGCCCGTCCCCATCAACAGCCGCGACGTGAAACGATGCCCGCCGACGGTCCAGCTGTCGTCGGCATTGCCGGTTTCCTTCATGAACTCTCCCTCCGTTTCCTTCTTATCCGCCGGCCACGAACCGGAACAGCTCGACATGGTCGCCTTCGGAAAGCCTGTACGCGCCGCGGGCGCCTGCGGGGATCATCTCGCCGTTCAGGACGACGGCCACCTCCCGTCCGCCGAATCCCGTTTCCTCAAGGAGGCCCGTCACCGAATCGGCCCTCGTCGTCTCGAACGGCTCACCGTTCAGGATCACTTTCATCCGGTCCCCCTCGGGTCAAAATAAAAAAAACGCGCACGGCATGGAAAGCCGGGCGCGCATCTCGTTGGCTCCCTCCGCCGGCATCGTGCGCACATGGGCGCCTTATCCGGATCAGGTTCAACGGGTATGATCTCAGCCTCCCCCTTTCGGGTCGGGCACCCCGGCACGTCGAGGATCGTATTCGTTTCCACAGGAACCGTCAAGCGTCGCGGCCGTCAATGTACAATGTGTGAATCCAGATCCGCGCCGCCGGATCGCCCTGGAGGAGTCCAAAGTGATCCACGCGCATAAGTTGCTGGAGGAAAGCCGCAAGTCGCTCGCCTCGACCCGGCCCCTCGTACACCACATCACCAACTACGTCGTAATGAACCTGACCGCCAACGTCACCCTCGCGATGGGTGCTTCGCCCGTCATGGCGCACGACGTGGACGAGGTCGAGGAGATGGCATCGTTCGCCTCCTCGCTCGTGCTCAACATCGGGACGCTTTCGCCGCGCTGGATCGAGGCGATGGCGCTGGCGGGGAAAAAGGCCAAGTCGCGGGGAATCCCCGTGGTGTTCGATCCGGTCGGGGCGGGAGCGACGTCGCTGCGCACGGAGACGTGCCGGAAAATCCTTTCCGATGTGCGTCCCGACATCATCCGCGGAAACCGCGCCGAGGTCACCACCCTCGCCGGTGCCGTCGCCCGCATCAGCGGGGTCGACTCGCTCGAGACGGGCGCGGACCCGCTCGACCTTTATCGCGCCTTCGCCCGGGAGTCCGGCGCGGTCGTCTGCGTTTCCGGCCCTTCCGACTGGGTGACCGACGGCGACCGGATGCTCCGGGTCGACAACGGGCACCCGCTCTTCGGCCGCGTCACCGGGATGGGCTGTTCCGCCACGACGGCCGTGGCCGTTTACGCGGCTGCCGGATTGCCGCTGCTCGAAGCCACGGCGGTCGCCATGGGCGTATTCGGCGCCTGCGGGGAGGAGGCGTCCGCCGCTTCGCACGGCCCGGGCACTTTCGTCCCGTCGCTGATCGACGCGCTCCACCGGGTTTCGGGGGGCGGCGCGCCATCTCCGTTGCGGATCGTCGAGTCGTGACCCGGACCCCGGACCCCACGCTGTATGTGGTGACCGACCGCGCTCTCTCCCGCGGCCGGAGCCACGGCGAGGTGGTCCGCCGCGCCATCGCGGGCGGCGCGACGCTGATCCAGTACCGCGAGAAAAACCTATCCGAGGACGAGATGGCGGAAGAGGCGTCGCGCCTCCTCCGCACGTGCCGCGCGGGCGGAGTTCCGCTCATCGTCAACGACTCCCTCGAAGTGGCCCGGAAATCCGGCGCCGACGGGCTCCATCTTGGCCAGGGCGACAGTGACCCCGGCCGGGCGCGCGCGGTCATGGGCGCCGGCTTCCTCATCGGGGTGTCGGTGCACGATGCCGGAGAGGCGAGGAAGGCGGAAGCGGACGGAGCGGATTATCTCGCGGCCAACGGGGTGTTCCCGACCGGCAGCAAGAGCGACCTCGGCGCCCCGCTCGGACTTTCGGGGCTCGCGGCGATCGTCGGGGCGACGTCGTTGCCGGTCGTGGCGATCGGGGGGATCAACGCAGGCAATGCGGCCGACGTGATCCGCGCCGGCGCAGCCGGGCTTGCGGTCATCTCGGCCGTGGTCTCGGCAGCCGGCATCGAGTCGGCGTGCCGGTCGTTGCGGGAGGCGATCGTGTCGGGGAGGGTCTGGGTCGCCGCGCAGCGGTAACGCGTTCGCCGAACGGGCTACGCGGGCGCCGTCAGCGGTTCTTTCGACGGAACCTTGTCGCGCACGGTCGTCCGGCAGTAGGGGCAGAAGTTCCACTCGGGCGCCAGCACCTTGTTGCACGCGTGGCACGAGGAGACGACCGAGGTGCCGCACGCCGGGCAGAGCAGGAAATCGCTGGCGAGAGGCGACTGGCAGTGCGAGCAGAAACTCGAGAATTCGTCGTCGTTGTCGAGCACCCGCCCCAGTTCCTCGAGCGTCGTCAACCCGGCTCGCACCTTCGCCATCCCGGCGTGGCTGAGCGTTTTCATCCCGCGTCCGACGGCCGTGTGGCGAATCTCCCCCTCGGGGGCATTCGCGGTGATCATGTCGCGCAACTGGGGGCTGAAGGGCATGATCTCGTAAAGCCCCATCCGTCCCTTGTACCCCGTTCCCCCGCAGTTCGTGCATCCCGTGCCGTGGTACAGGGTGAGGTCCTGGGGGAGCGCGGAGCCCCAGCGAAGCCGTTCGGCCTCGGTTGGCGGCGTCTCGGCCTTGCACTTGGCGCAGATGGTGCGCACGAGCCGCTGGGCGACGATGCCGATGATCGACGAGGCGATGAGGTAGGACGGAATTCCCAGGTTGCGCAGCCGGGTGACCGTGGCCGCGGTACTGTTGGTGTGGATCGTCGAGAGCACCAGGTGGCCGGTGAGCGCCGCCTGGATCGCGATGTTGGCCGTCTCGACGTCGCGCATCTCGCCGACCATGATGACGTCGGGGTCCTGCCGCAGCATGGCGCGCAGCATGGTCGCGAACGTCAGCCCGATCTTCTCCTGAACGGCCACCTGCGTGAGGCCGTCGAGCTCGTATTCGACCGGGTCTTCGACCGTCGTGATGTTCCGCGCGACGGTCCTGACCCGATTGAGCAGCCCGTAGAGCGTGGTCGACTTGCCCGAGCCCGTGGGGCCGGTGACGAGCAGAACCCCCTGCGGGGCTCGGACGATGCTTGTCAGCTGTCTCAGGTCTTCCTCGCCGAAGCCGAGCTGCTCCATCGGAAGTTGCGCGGAAGAAGAGTCGAGGATCCGGATGACCACCTTCTCGCCGTAGTTGGCCGGGATGGTCGAGACGCGCAGGTCGAGCGACTTGGCGCCGATCTTGACGCCGATCCGTCCGTCCTGGGGCAGCCGCTTCTCGGCGATGTCCAGCTTGGCCATGATCTTGAGGCGTGAAACGATCGCTCCCTGCACCCACTTGGGGAGTTCCTGCGTCTTGCGCAGCAGGCCGTCGACCCGGTTCCGGATGACAAGGTGGTTTTTCGACGGTTCGACGTGGATGTCGGAAGCCCCGCTGTCGATCGCCTCGGCGATGAGCGCGTTGGCCATCCGGATGATCGGCGCGGCCTCGGATTTCTTGACGAGGTCCTCGACGTCGGCGCCTTCCCCCTTGCCCCGGTCCTGGATGATCTCGACGCTTCGTTCTTCCTGGATATCCTTGAAGATGTTGTCGATCGACGCCCCGAGGTGGTAGTGCTGGTCGATGGCCCACAGGATGTCCGTCCGTGTGGCGATGAACGCCTTGATCGCGAAGCCCGAGGCGAAACGGACGTCTTCGAGCGCCTCGAAACTCAACGGGTCGGCCATGGCCAGGTGCAGTTCCTTGTGGATGAGCTGGACCGGCATGATCAGGTGCTTGCGGGCGACTTTCTCGGGGATGATCTCGGTGGCGCTCGGATCGATCGGGGTGGCCTGCAGGTCGAGCATCGGGATGGCGAGCTGGATCGAAAGCGCCTGGGCGATCTCCTGCTCGGTGGCCAGCCCTTGCGACACGATGAATTCGCCCAGCTTGCCCTTGCGGAATTTCTGCTCCGAAAGGATCCGGTTCAGGTCTTTCTCGGAAACGAGTCCCGTCTCGACCAACAGTTCGCCCAGTCGCTTTTTTGCCATGGATCGAAAGTCCCCTTCATGTTCGATGGTACGCCATCATATCAGAAAGGGCACCGGGCGGAATGGGGTACTCTCCGCGAAACCGCAACCGGTTCCGTGCATCCTAATTGCCGAAGGGGGGTGTGAAAAATGATCAAGTCAGCCACACAATCCAAGTGCCCAAGGTGCAACGGGGCGATGGTCAACGAGCGTTGTCAGGATATGGTCACCGTTTTCTACGCGTGGCGCTGCCTCAATTGCGGCGAGATCGTCGACGAAGTGGTCAACCGCAACCGGGGCGTGGTCGAGCGTCCGGCCAAGAAGCGGATGGCCAGTTAACCCATCGTAATCATTGGGTTATCGGTATACCGGCAAGGTTGACAGCCGGTGGGGGCCTGTGATATCCTCCGAGGGTTAAACAATAGACCCCAAGAGGGAACAAGCGCCCATGTTCAATAAGATCCTCAAGAAAATCTTCGGCACCGAGAACGAACGGCTGATGGCGCAGTTGCGGCCGATCGTCGAGCAGATCAACGCGCTCGAACCGTCCGTATCCAGTCTATCCGACGAAAAGCTGGCGGCGCGCACGGTCGACTTCCGGCAGCGGATCGATAACGGAGAAGATCTCGATTCCCTCCTCCCCGAGGTTTTCGCAACCGTCCGCGAGGTCGGAAAGCGCACGCTCAACATGCGCCATTACGACGTGCAGCTGATCGGCGGCATGATCCTCCACTCCGGAAAGATCGCCGAAATGCGAACGGGCGAAGGAAAGACGCTCGTCGCCACGCTGCCGGTCGTGCTCAACGCGCTGCCCGGCAAGGGCGTCCACCTCATCACCGTCAACGACTACCTGGCCAAGCGCGACGCCGAGTGGATGAGCACGATCTACCGCTTCATGGGGCTTTCGACCGGCGTCATCGTCCACGGGATCGACGACGAAGAGCGGCAGGCCGCGTACCGGTGCGACATCACCTACGGCACCAACAACGAATACGGCTTCGACTACCTGCGCGACAACATGAAATTCCGCATCGAGGACATGGCGCAACGCGAGCTCAACTTCGCGATCGTCGACGAGGTCGACTCGATCCTGATCGACGAGGCGCGCACGCCGCTCATCATCTCGGGCGCCGCCGAAGAGGCCACCTCGATCTACGGGCGCGTCAACGGCATCATCGGCTTCCTGAAAAAGGACGAAGACTACAAGGTCGACGAGAAGGCGCGGCAGGTGATGCTCACCGAAGAGGAGGGGATCCCCAAGGTCGAGCGGCTGCTGGGCGTCGAGAACCTGTACGACCCGCGCAACATAGAACTGCTCCACCACGTCGACCAGGCGCTGAAGGCGCACGTCCTCTACAAGCGCGACGTCGACTACATGGTCAAGGACGGCGAGGTCGTCATCGTCGACGAGTTCACCGGCCGCCTCATGCCGGGCCGCCGCTGGTCCGACGGCCTGCACCAGGCGGTCGAGTCGAAGGAAGGGGTCGACATCGAGAACGAGAACCAGACGCTCGCGACGATCACCTTCCAGAACTACTTCCGGATGTACAACAAGCTCGCGGGGATGACCGGCACCGCCGACACCGAGGCGGCCGAGTTCGCCCAGATCTACAAGCTCGCCGTCAACGTCGTCCCGACCAATCGCCCGATGGTCCGCAAGGATCTCGGCGACCAGGTCTACCGCACCGAGAAAGAGAAGTTCAACGCGGTCCTCGAGGATGTCCGGGCGATGCACGCCGCCGGGCGCCCGGTGCTCGTGGGCACCGTCTCCATCGAGAAGTCCGAGCGCGTTTCGGGGCTTCTCAGCCGCAACGGCATTCCCCACAACGTCCTCAACGCCAAGCACCACGAGAAAGAGGCGGCGATCATCGCCGAGGCGGGGCACCCCGGCCGAGTGACCATCGCCACCAACATGGCGGGCCGCGGCGTCGACATCAAGCTGGGCGAAGGCGTCGTCGAGGCGGGCGGCCTCCACATCATCGGCACCGAGCGGCACGAGTCCCGGCGCGTCGACAACCAGTTGCGCGGCCGTGCGGGGCGGCAGGGCGATCCCGGTTCCTCCCGGTTCTACCTGTCGCTCGAGGACGACCTGCTCCGCATCTTCGGCGGCGAGCGGATCTCCCCGATCATGGAACGGCTGGGGATGGAAGAAGGCGAGCCGATCGAGCACGGGCTGATCAACCGGGCGGTCGAGAACGCCCAGAAGAAGGTCGAGGGGCACAACTTCGAGATCCGGAAACACCTGCTCGAATACGACGACGTGATGAACCGGCAGCGCACGGTCATCTACGACATGCGCCGCGAGGTGCTTGGCGGCGAGGGCGTTTCCGACCTGATCGAGGAGATGACCGAAGAGGTCGCCGACGAGATCGTCCACCGCTTCTGCGACGAGAAGACGCACCCCGAGGAGTGGGATCTCGTGCTGATGCGCGACGCCGTCAACGCCCAGTTCGGCTTCCGTCCCGAGATCCGCAAGGAAGATGTCCCCAAGCTCAAGGTGCTCGACCTGGTCGAATCCGTTCGCGAGGCGGCCACGGCCTTCTACAAGCAGAAGGAAGAAGAGAACGGACCCGACCTCATGCGGTACATGGAGCGGATGTTCCTCCTTTCCACGATCGACGCCCAGTGGAAAGACCACCTCCTTTCGATGGACCACCTGAAAGAAGGGATCGGGCTCCAGGGCTACGCCCAGAAGGACCCGCTCAAGGAATACCAGCGGCAGGGGTTCGAGCTCTTTTCCGACCTCGTCTTCCGGATGAAGGAAGAATCGCTCAAGCGCCTCTACAAGGTCCAGGTCCAGAGAGAGGCCGACCAGCCGGTCGCGCCGATCAAGATGCCGCCGGTCCAGCCGAAGCGGGTCAACCTGTCGCACGGCGAGATTTCCAAGGCGGGCAACAAGACGCAGGTCCATTCGCAGGACAAGATCGGCCGCAACGACGCGTGTCCGTGCGGATCGGGCAAGAAGTACAAGAAGTGCCACGGGCAAGGGGCGTAGGCCCACCCCGCGGGCCGCATAAGGAGGATCCGATGAAGCCGGTGAAAACGCTGCGGGTTCCGGGGTTCCGCGGGGCGGGAATGTCGTGCGGGCTCAAGAAGTCCGGCAAGCCCGACCTTGCGCTGGTGGTCAGCGACCTGCCGTGCGTCTCCGAGGTCGTGTTCACGAAGAACAAGGTGTTCGCGGCGCCCGTCGCGTGGGGCAAGGCGCTGAAAGGGCGCATCTCGACGCTTCGCGGCATCGTGGCCAACAGCGGCAACGCCAACGCCTGCACCGGGGCCGAAGGGCTCCGGGCGGTGCGCGACACGGCGGCGGCGGCGTGCGCGGCGCTTGCGTTGCCGAAGGATTCCCTGCTCGTCTCGTCGACCGGCGTCATCGGCGTCCGGATGCCCTTCGAGAAGATCGTCGACGCGATGCCCGACCTGGTCGGGTCGCTCTCCCCCGACGGCATCCTGCCGGCGTGCGACGCGATCATGACCACCGACGCGTTTCCCAAGCGCGGCATCCGGAAGGTGAAGGTCGCGGGCGGCACCGTCACGATCGGCGGCATCGCCAAGGGGGCGGGGATGATCGCCCCCAACATGGGGACGATGCTGGGCTACCTCTTCACCGACGCGTCGATCGCGGCGGGCGATCTCAAGCGCGTCTTCCGCGATTCGGTCGACCGGTCTTTCAACCGCATCGTGGTCGACGGCGACACGAGCACGAACGACACCGCGGCGATCTTCGCCAACGGGGCGTGCGGGCTGCCCCCCCTTTCGGGCGACGACCTCGAGGCGTTCGCCTTGGCGCTCCACGACCTGCTCCTCGACCTCGCGCTCATGATCGTGCGCGACGGCGAGGGTGCCACCCGCGTGGTGCGCATCGCGGTCACGGGGGCGAAGAGCGACGCCGACGCCGAGAAGGCGACGCGCGCGGTCGCGACGTCGCCGCTGGTCAAGACCATGGTTGCGGGCGCCGACGCCAACTGGGGGCGCGTCATTGCCGCTGTCGGGCGCGCGGGCATCGCGATGAACCAGGAGAAGGCCGAGGTGTCGTTCGCGGGCGAGATCGTGCTCAAGGCCGGGATGGTCATCGACCCGAAGGCCGAGGCGCGCGCCGTCCCCAAGATCAAGAAGGAGGCGTTCGAGATCCGCGTCGACCTCGGGCTCGGCTCCGGCAGCCACTACGTCTATTTTTCCGACCTGACGCACGCCTATATCGACTGCAACGCCGGCTACCGGTCCTAGCAGCGGACAAGAGCCCGCCTGCGGCGGACCGGCTCACGCTCAAGGCGTCCGACCTTTCGCTCCGCCGGCGGCCTTCGCGGCCTGGCGCCGCCCTCCCGTAGCGCGCCTTGCATCCGGGTCCTTCTCCACCGCCATGACACATGATTCAGGAGGTTCGATGAACCGCTTCTCCGCTCTTCGATCGCTTTCCGTTGCAACTGTCCTGCTGCTCTCCGCCTGCGTGACCGTTCCGCCCCAGCCTCCCCCGGCAGTGGTCGTTCCGCCGGCCCCCCGTCCCGTGGCGCGGGTCGCCGTCGCGCTCGGTTCCGGCGCCGCCAAGGGGTTCGCCCACATCGGTGTGCTCAAGGTGCTCGAGGGGCAGAACATCCCGGTGAACATGGTCGTCGGATCGAGTGCCGGCAGCTTCGTCGGGGCGCTCTATGCCTCCGGCTACGACGCGTTCACCCTGCAGAAGATGGCGCTGTCCATCGAGCGGGACGAGGTGGCCGACATCGGCATCCCCGACGTGGGATTCGTGAAGGGCGAGAAACTCGAGGGATACGTCAACAAGGCGGTGAAGAACGCCCCGATCGAAAAGCTGAAAATCCCGTTCTTCGCGGTGGCGACCAACCTGAACAAGGGCCAGGAAACGGTATTCGGGCGGGGCAACACGGGGCAGGCCGTCCGCGCATCCTGCTCGGTGCCGGGCGTATTCAGGCCGGTCCGGATCGGTGACGCGCTCTACGTCGACGGCGGCGTGGTCAGCCCGGTTCCCGTCGACGCCGCGCGACGGATGGGCGCCGACGTCGTGATCGCGGTCGACATCTCCGGCGGCGGGATCGACAACCCCGACCCGACCGGCACGATCGACGCCATCCTCACTTCCGTCAACATCATGTACGCGCGTCTCTCCGAGCGGCAGCTCGACAAGGCCGACGTCGTCATCCGCCCCAAGGTGGGGCACATCGCGTCGGGCGACTTCACGAAGCGGAATGAGGCGATCCTCGAGGGCGAGAAGGCCGCGGCCGCGGCGCTCCCGAAGATCCGCGCGATCCTCGACGCCCTCCGCAAGGAAGGCCGGTTGCCATAGCCAAAGTGCAAACGACTTGATAAGCAAGGCCGGATGATGGTATAAGAAACCGTTTCACCACTACCCACGAGCGGGACTCTTTCCTGGGTGCCTTCGGCTTCAGAGCCTTAGGTCGGGGAAGGGGACGAACGCCCGGAGGAAAAAAACCCTGAAGGGGAGGATTCACGGCAATGTCAAACGGTCAGAGCTCCATCATCACCATGAAGCAGTTGCTCGAGGCGGGCGTCCACTTCGGTCACCAGACCAAGCGGTGGAACCCCAAGATGAAGAAGTACATCTTCACCGCCCGTAACGGCATCTACATCATCGACCTACAGCAGACGGTCAAGATGTTCCGCGCCGCCTACGACACGGTCCGCACCATGGCCTCCGAAGGCAAGACGCTGCTCTTCGTCGGCACCAAGAAGCAGGCCCAGGAAGCCGTCGAGGAAGAGGCGCGCCGCTCCGGGGCGGCCTACGTCAACCAGCGCTGGCTGGGCGGCATGCTCACCAACTTCCAGACCATCCGCAAGAGTCTCGACCGGCTCCAGAAGCTGGCCGACATGCATACCGACGGCACCGCCGAGCGCCTTC
>JANXQJ010000145.1 GCA_025356865.1 Deltaproteobacteria bacterium
CCGACGCGTTCCTCGTGACATCCTCCCCGAGGTTCCTCCCCGAAGCATTCATTTGGCGGATGACCCTTGCCGAAAAAGGGATTCGCGCCGACCTCGACTATGATTGCCGCAGCATGAAAAGCCAGTTTCGCCGCGCCGACCGGTCGGGTGCATCCGTGGTCGTCGTTTTCGGCGAGGCAGAATGGGAACGCGGCAAAGTCGGCTATCGCGATATGGCCATCGGGCAACAGGAAGAAGTCGACATAGACGAAGCGCGAAGGCGGCTCGAAAACATTTCGAGAGTCCCGTAAACAGGAGGATCATGGTGGAACCGTTTCTGCCGGAACACAAGCGTACCCATTACTGCGGCGAGTTGCGCCGCGAACATATCGGTCAGGAAGTCGTTCTTTGCGGTTGGGTGCACCGGCGCCGGGACCATGGCGGACTGGTCTTCGTCGACCTCCGGGACCGGGACGGCCTGGCCCAGGTCGTGATCAATCCCGAACTCTCGAAGGATTCCCACGACAAGGCCGATGCGCTTCGCGGCGAATACGTGATCTCCGTTCGCGGCGTGGTTCAGGCGCGCCCCGAGGGGACCGTCAACCCGAATATGCCCACCGGCGAACTCGAGGTTCAAGCCTCGTCGCTCGCAATCTTGAACGAATCCAAACCGATTCCGTTTGCGCTCGACGACGTGAGCGACGTCGCCGAGAACATCCGCCTGAAATACCGCTATCTCGACCTGCGCCGTCCCGCGATCCAGCGCGTTTTCATGAAGCGGGCACAGTTGGCGCGGACCGTGCGCGAATACCTCTACGAGAATCGGTTTGCCGAGATCGAGACGCCGGTCCTCACCAAGAGCACCCCCGAGGGGGCTCGTGACTACCTGGTCCCGTCCCGGGTGAATCCGGGTCTGTTTTTCGCCTTGCCGCAGTCACCCCAACTTTTCAAGCAGATCTTGATGGTTTCCGGATACGATCGCTATGCCCAGATCGTCAAGTGCTTCCGCGACGAAGATCTTCGTGCCGACCGGCAGCCCGAGTTCACGCAGATCGACTGCGAGATGTCCTTCGTCGATCGCGAAGATATCTTCACGATGATGGAAGGGCTTATGGCACGCGTCTTCAAGGAGGTGGCGGGGTACGAAGTCCCGTTGCCGCTGCCGCGCATGAGTTATCAGGATGCGATGGATCGATACGGCGTCGACAAGCCCGATACCCGGTTCGGGGTACAGGTCGTCGATTTCACCGGGATACTTGAATCAAGCGATTTCCGCGTGTTCAACGAAGTCGTCGCCAAGGGGGGGATCATCCGCGGGATCGTCGCCCCGGGTCTCGGCGAGTCGAGCCGTTCCGAAATCACGGCACTCGAAGAGGTCGCCAAGATCGGCGGCGCCAAGGGCCTCGCATCCTGGAAGGTAACGTCCGAAGGCATCTCCTCGCCGATCGCCAAGTTCTTCTCGGCCGATCAGCTTGCCGCAATCGTCTCCCAGAGCGGGGCGAAAGCGGGGGACCTCATCATGATGGTGGCCGACGACTACGGGACCACCTGCGATTCGCTCGGAAGGCTGCGTATCCACGTCGGCGAGAAGTGCGGGCTCATCGACGAGTCCAAATTCAACTTCCTCTGGGTCATCGACTTTCCGCTGCTCGAGTGGGACAAGGATGAAAAGCGGTGGAACGCGATGCATCATCCGTTCACCGCCCCGCTCGACGAGGACCTTCACCTTCTCGATACCGATCCTGGCAAGGCGCACGCCAAGGCGTACGACATGGTGCTCAACGGTTCCGAGATCGGCGGCGGCAGCATCCGTATCCATCGACAGGATGTCCAGTCGCGCATGTTCGGCCTGCTCAACATTGCCCCCGAGGATGCCCGCATCAAGTTCGGCTTCCTGCTCGAGGCGCTCGAGTTCGGCGCCCCCCCCCATGGCGGAATCGCTTTCGGACTCGACCGTCTGGCGATGATCCTGTCGGGGGCGAAGTCCCTCCGGGATGTCATCGCATTTCCCAAGACACAGAAGGCCACCTGCCTGATGACGGATGCGCCCAATGTCGTAGACCCCAAACAGTTACGCGATCTTTACATCCGAACGACTGTGCAGGATCCGAAATAACCGTTTCAAGCCCTGGATCTCGACAATTTCAAGGGCCGGAGTTCGTCGAAGGCCGGCCCTTTCTGCTTCAATGGCGCCTCCCCATTTGCCTTGACAGTTTGGGAGCATTTGTGTATTGTGACCCTGCTGTCCGGCCCGGGAGCATTACCCCATATAATCAGCTAGTTAGCGGCGCCGGCACCATTCCCCTGTCATCGTGGTCTTGCAACAAGAACCGGCATAAAACCCCAAGGAGAGAACATGACAACGCACAAGATCATCTGGACGGACATCGATGAGGCACCCGCACTGGCAACGTACTCCCTTCTCCCGGTTGTTCAGGCTTTCACCAAGGGGACGGGCGTTGAAGTCGAGACGCGTGATATCTCCCTGGCGGGCAGAATCATCGCGAACCTCCCCGGGTATCTGACCGAGGCCCAGAAAATCCCCGATTTCCTGGCGCAGCTCGGATCCCTTGCGAAGACACCGGAAGCCAACATCATCAAGCTTCCGAACGTCAGCGCATCCATCCCGCAGCTTAAGGAAGCCATTGCCGAGCTTCAGTCGCAGGGCTACAAGATTCCGGACTACCCCGAAGAGCCGAAGACCGACGAGGAAAAGGTGCTCCAGGCCAGCTACGCCAAGTGCCTCGGAAGCGCCGTGAACCCGGTCCTGCGCGAGGGAAACTCCGATCGCCGTTCGCCCCTTGCCGTCAAGCAGTTCTCCAAGAAGCACCCCCACAAGCTCGGCGCGTGGACCAAGGATTCCAAGTCGCACGTCGCTCACATGACGGCGGGCGATTTCTACGGACATGAAACGGCCACTACCATCCAGAAAGCGACCGAGTACCGGATCGAATTCGTCGGCGCCGACGGGCAGGTCCAATTGCTCAAGAAGAACGCGCCCCTCCTTGAAGGCGAGATCATCGACTCGACCCACATGAGCGTGAGCGCTCTCCGCAAGTTCATCAAGGAGCAGGTCGAGGACGCCAAGAAGAACGACGTCCTCTTCTCGGTCCACCTCAAGGCCACCATGATGAAGGTTTCCGATCCCGTCATGTTCGGCCACTTCGTGACGGTCTTTTTCGAGGACGTTTTCACGAAGCACGCGGCTGCGCTCAAGGAAGCGGGCGTCAACCCGAACCTGGGACTCGGCGACCTCTACAAGAAGATCCAGAACCTGCCCGAAGCCAAGCGCGTCGAGATCGAGGCGGACATCCAGGCCGAGTACGCGAAGCGTCCCGCCATGGCCATGGTCGACTCCGACAAGGGCATCACGAACCTGCACGCGTCAAACGACATCATCATCGACGCGTCGATGCCGGTCGTCGTCCGCGAGTCGGGCAAGATGTGGAACACCGCCGGCAAGCTTCAAGACGCCAAGTGCGTGATCCCGGACCGCTGTTACGCCACGATCTACAAGGAAGTCATCGAGAACTGCAAGGAGCACGGCGCCTTCGACCCAGCCACGATGGGAAGCGTTCCCAACGTTGGCCTCATGGCGCAGCAGGCCGAGGAGTACGGCTCCCACGACAAGACCTTCATGGCGTCCGCGGCCGGCACGATGCGCGTCGTAGACGCTTCCGGCGCAACGCTCCTCGAGCAGAAAGTCGAGGAGGGCGATATCTTCCGGATGTGCCAGGCCAAGGACATTCCGGTCCGTGACTGGGTCAAGCTCGCGGTCACGCGCGCCAAGGCCACCGGGGCGCCCGCCGTTTTCTGGCTCGACGAAAAGCGGGCCCACGACGCCGAGGTGATCGCCAAGGTCAAGACATACCTTAAGGACCACGATACGGCGGGTCTCGACATCCGCATCTTGCCGCCCGTCGAGGCGATGCGTCTGTCGTGCAACCGGTGCCGCGAAGGGAAGGACACCATCTCGGTCACGGGCAACGCGCTGCGCGATTACCTGACCGACCTGTTCCCGATCCTCGAGATCGGCACCAGCGCCAAGATGCTCTCGATCGTTCCGCTGCTGGCTGGCGGCGGCCTCTTCGAGACGGGCGCCGGCGGTTCGGCACCCAAGCACGTGCAGCAGTTCGTGAAGGAAGGGTATCTCCGCTGGGACTCGCTTGGCGAGTTCACCGCCTTGGGTGCGTCGCTCGAGCACATCGCCGCGGCGTCCGGTAACGCCAAGGCCCAGGTCCTGGCCGAGACTCTCGATCAGGCGATCGCCAAGTTCCTCGACAACAACAAGTCGCCCGCCCGCAAGGTCGGCCAGATCGACAACCGCGGCAGCCACTTCTATCTCGCGCTCTACTGGGCCGAGGCACTAGCCGCACAGGCCAAGGACGCCACGCTTCAGGCTCGTTTCGCCGGCGTAGCCGCGCAGCTTCAGGCAAACGAGGAAAAGATCAATGCCGAACTGATCGGTGCGCAGGGCAAGCCGGTCGACATCGGCGGCTATTACCACCCGAACTTCGAGAAGACCTCGAAGGCGATGCGACCCAGCGCTACGTTCAACGCGATCATCGACTCGATCGCCTGAGTCAAGGCAACAGAAGACACCGAAAGAACGGGGCGGCCGGAATACCGGTCGCCCCGTTTTATTTGTTCGAAAAAAGGAAGGGCCGGTGGATCGTCATGATCCCCGGCCCTTCCTCTTGTGTTGACCGCTTTACTGTTGATGTCAGGGTTTGAGAACGAATACCGACCGACGGTTCCTGGCCCATGCGGCGTCGTCGTGCCCCTGATCCAGCGGCCGTTCCTTGCCGTAGGAAACAGTCGTAAGCCTGGAGACGGGAATGCCAAGGCTGAGGAGATAGGCACGGGTGGCATCGGCGCGTCGCTGGCCAAGGGCCATATTGTATTCGCTGGTGCCGCGCTCGTCGCAATGTCCTTCGACGATCATCTTGTACTTCGGGTTGCTTTTAAGGTAGCTCGCGACGGTCATGAGCACCGGTTTCGCGTCTTCGCGGACAACCGATTCGTCGAAGTCGAAGTAGATGTTCTCGAAAGAGCCCTCATCGCCCTGTGACTTGGGGATCACTACGTTCGGAGGCCGAAATGCCGGCGGCTGGTTTGCGGCCCCTGAAGGGATGGGACCGGAGGGCGTGGTGTCGGTTACCGTTGTGCCCTTGTCAGGTTTCGTGGGCGAACCGGCAGTGGAAGAAGTGGACCCGGGTGTTCCTGTATCTCCATCCGTTCCGGTCGCTGCCGGTTTCCCGTCGGGTTGCGACTGCTTGCACCCCTTCATCTTTTCCAGTAACGCATCGACGGCTTTTTCCGCGTCGACCAGTGCCTCGTTGGCTTTTTCGAACGATTCGGACGACTCGTGCAGCGCGTGTTCAAGCGCGACCTTGGCCTGGGCAAGTTCCTTGGGTGCGCATTCCATGGCCCCGGCGCTTTCGGCTTGGGCGATCTTGCGGGCCAGCGTTTCGAGCCTGTCGGTTTCACCTTTAGTGATTACCCGCTTGGCGCAACCCGAGGCCGCAAGACAGCCGATCAGCAGGAGAGCGAATAACAGTTGGACGATGTTTCGGGCCCTCATCATCGATTGCCTCCCTTGGCTTTTTCGAGCGCATCGCCGGAAAACTTCCCTGATTTCGCGGCGAAATCACGGGCTTCGTCACCATCTCCTTCACCGGCCTCGTGTTCGGCGCGGTTCAGGTATGATTCGGCCATGTGATATTCGTAGGGAGCCTTGACCTCGGCTCCGGCAGCCTTGGACCGATCGAAAGAATCCCGGGCATTTCGCAACGCATCGCTGGTGGCGCAGCCGGAGAGCAACACGAATGTCAGCAGGAATGACAGGAACCACGGCAGGGTCCGTCTCATCGATACCTCCTTTGGGGGGTTGGGTGGTTAGGAATACTGTTTACACCTTTTTGCGCCCTCGTGGGTATCAAAAAATATTGTGTGAGGCAAATTGGGGGTCGGCACCGATGTGGAACCCTTCCGGGCCGAACCAAATGCCGGTTGATTGGAACCGCTTTCCCCCCCATAAGGGGGGCGCTTTTCCCGTTTCTCCTTGACAACAGAGGGTGGGTTGTATAGTTTATCGGTGGTTTCGGGGGTCCCTTTCCCCGGACAAACACGGGTTTACTCCCCAATCCCCGACATTTTTTGGGAGGACGCGGATGGTCCGCACGAAAATCACCGTGATCGGCGGCGGCAACGTTGGGGCCACCACTGCCCAGAGGCTCGCCGAAAAGGATTTCTGCGACGTCGTGCTCGTCGATATCGTCGAAGGCATGCCCCAAGGCAAGGCGCTCGACATCATGCAATCCGGTCCGGTGTGCGGCTACGACAGCAAGGTCACCGGCACCAACAATTACGACGAGACCTCCGGTTCCCGAATCGTCATCATCACATCCGGCCTTCCCCGCAAGCCTGGCATGAGCCGCGACGACCTGCTCAAGGTCAACGCCGGCATCGTCCAGGAAGTTACCCGCAAGGCCCTGACGAAATCACCGGGCGCCATCCTGATCATCGTTTCAAATCCTCTCGACGCGATGACCTATGTCGCCTCAAAGGTCGCTGCCCGCGAGTTCGGTTACTCCGAGTCCGACATCCAGCGCAAGATCATGGGGATGGCAGGGGTTCTCGATTCCGCCCGATTCCGCACATTCATAGCAATGGAACTGGGAGTGCCCGTAAGCGAGGTCGATGCAATGACTCTGGGCGGACACGGCGACAGCATGGTTCCCCTCGTCAGGCACGCTACGGTCAAAGGGGTCCCTGTTTCCGAACGGATAACGCCCGAACGGATGTCAGCCATTGTCGAGCGTACGGCGAAAGGCGGGGCCGAGATCGTTTCGCTCCTGAAGACGGGTTCGGCATACTACGCGCCATCGGCCTCCACGGTGCTCATGATCGAGTCCATAGTATTCGACAAGAAGATGGTCCTTCCTTGTGCTGTTCTCTCAAGGGGGGAATATGCGGGGTGCGACAGACTGTTTGTCGGGCTGCCGGCCAAGCTGGGTGCATCAGGCGTGGAAGAAGTGCTCAAATACGATCTCAGCGAGGCCGAGTCGGCAAGCCTCCTCAAATCGGCCGCGGATGTAAAGGATCTTTGCGGCGCGGTCGATCGACTCGGTTTTTAACCAAGTCAGGTGTTGCAGGAAAGGGGGGGCGTATTCCCCCCTTTCCTTTATTTCGGTCAAGCGGCAAGGGGGCTTCGCAACCATGACGGCTGCGGGCTGCATTCCATCAGGAAGGAGATGCAGGGAATGAACATCCACGAGTTTCAGGCCAAGGAACTTCTGGCCAAGTACGGAGTTGCCGTTCCAAAGGGCGCGGTTGCCGATACGTCGATCGATGCCGAAGCCGTTGCAAAGGAGATCGGCGGCGCTGTTGTCGTAAAGGCCCAGATACACGCAGGGGGACGTGGCAAGGGAGGCGGAGTCAAGGTTGCGAAAAACGCATCGGAAGCGCGTGATTTCGCGGCACAGATCCTCGGGATGCAACTGGTTACGCACCAGACCGGTCCCCAGGGACAGCGCGTCAAGCGAATCCTGGTCGAGGCGGCGAGCCATATCAAGAAAGAACTGTATCTCGGTTTTGTCGTCGACAGGGCTTCCGGAAGGGTCGCCGTCATGGCTTCCACCGAGGGCGGGATGGATATCGAGAAGGTCGCCGCCGAGACGCCCGAAAAGATCCTGACCGAGGTCATCGATCCGGTCCTGGGCCTCATGCCTTACCAGGCGCGCAAACTTGCGTTCGGCATCGGCATTCCCGCCGAACTGACCGCCAAGTTCGGCCTGCTCGTTGCGGGAGTATACAAGGCCTTCGTTGAAAACGACTGCTCGCTTGTCGAGATCAATCCCCTGGTGCTCACTGAAGAGGGGAAACTGATTGCACTCGACGCGAAGATGAACTTCGACGGCAACGCATTGTTTCGCCACAAGCAGATCCAGGAACTGCGCGACTTCGATGAAGAAGATCCGGCCGAGGTCGAGGCGTCCAAATACGGTATCTCCTACATTGCGCTTGAAGGGAATATCGGGTGCATGGTCAACGGGGCCGGACTCGCGATGGCCACCCTCGACATGATCAAGATTTCCGGCGGGTCGCCGGCGAACTTCCTCGACGTGGGGGGCGGCGCCAATACGGAAACGGTTACGAATGCCTTCCGGCTCATCCTGTCCGACACCAAGGTGAAGGGGATTCTCGTCAACATCTTCGGCGGGATCATGAAGTGCGACGTGATCGCACAGGGCGTGGTTTCCGCGGCGAAGTCGCTCGGACTTACCGTCCCCCTCGTCGTCCGGATGGAGGGCACCAACGTCGATCTCGGCCGTGAAATCCTGGCCGGTTCCGGTCTGAACATCATCAACGCAGCCGACATTCGAGAGGCAGCCGAAAAGATCGTGGCCGCCATCGGCCCGTCGGCTTGAGGGGGACGCCATGAGCGTTTGGGTCGACAAGAATACCCGCCTCCTGATCCAGGGGATCACGGGCGCGGTCGGTTCCTTTCACTGTAAACAGATGATCGAATACGGCACCAATGTCGTCGGCGGCGTGACGCCCGGCAAGTGGGGGACCGATGTCGCGGGCGTACCCGTATTCAATACCGTCAAGGATGCAGTCAAGATCACGGAAGCCAACGCCACCGTCATCTATGTCCCGCCTCCCTACGCAGCCGACGCGATCTGCGAAGCGGTCGATGCCGAGATTCCATTGATCGTTGCCATAACGGAGGGGGTCCCCATCCTCGACATGGTCCGCGTCAAGCGGTACATGGAAGGGAAAAATTCGCGCCTTATCGGTCCCAATTGCCCAGGAATCATTACACCGGGCGAATGCAAGATTGGTATAATGCCCGGATATATCCACATGCCTGGGACCGTCGGTATCGTCTCCCGCTCCGGAACCCTCACTTACGGGGCCGTGTGGCAGACTACCAAGCTCGGGTTGGGGCAGTCTACCTGCATCGGCATCGGCGGCGATCCGGTCAACGGCACCAACTTCATCGATTGCCTCGCGGCGTTCGAGGAAGACCCGAAAACCGAGTCGATCATCATGATCGGTGAGATCGGAGGCACCGCCGAGGAAGAAGCGGCCGCCTTCGTGAAGGCCAACATGAAAAAGCCCGTCTGCGGGTTCATCGCGGGGCAGACCGCTCCTCCGGGTCGTCGGATGGGGCATGCCGGTGCGATCATTTCCGGCGGCAAGGGTACCGCAGCCGAGAAATTCGAAGCGTTCAGGGCCGCCGGCATCACCGTCATCGACACGCCGGCCGACATCGGGTCGACGCTCGCGAAACGATTGGGCAAGTAGAACGATCACCACTCCAAGGGAAGGACAGGATCAATGGCACAAGAAGCCGCAATCGAAAAGATCGAAGCGACCGAGAACCAGAAGGTCAAGATCAGCATCATCCCCCGTTATTGCAAGGGGTGCGAAATCTGCGTCAAGCTTTGCCCCAAGCAGGTGCTTGGCATGGAGATGTTCAAGGTCAAGGTAAACGACATCGACCTCTGCATCGCCTGCGGTGCCTGCGAGCTCCGTTGCCCCGACTTTGCGATTTTCATCGAAAAGAAATAACGAAACATAGACCAGTAAAAGGAGAGACACGGTGAGCAAGACCAAACTGCTCCAGGGTAACGAAGCCTGTGCCGAAGGGGCCCTCTATGCGGGCTGCAACTTCTTCGGCGGCTACCCGATCACCCCGTCGACCGAAGTGGCGGAATACCTTTCGAGGGAACTGCCGAAAGTCGGTGGCGCATTCATCCAGATGGAAGACGAGATCGCGGCCATGGGTTCCGTCATCGGCGCGTCCCTCGCGGGCGCCAAGGCGCTGACGGCCACTTCCGGTCCCGGCTTCTCGCTCAAGCAGGAAAACCTCGGCTACGCGATGATTACTGAAATCCCCTGCGTCGTCATCGATGTCATGCGAGGCGGTCCGTCCACGGGCGTGCCGACCGGTCCCAGCCAGAGCGACATCATGCAATGCAAGTGGGGCACGCACGGCGACCACCCGGTCATCTGCCTCACCCCGGGTTACGTCCAGGAAATCTTCGACGAGACGGTCCGCGCGTTCAACCTTTCCGAGAAGTACCGCACGCCCGTCATCGTCGCCTACGACGAAATCATCGGGCACATGCGTGAGCGGGTCGAGATTCCCGATCAGGGCGTCATCCCGGTCGTCAACCGGACCAAGCCGCCCCAGGGCCTCGCAAAGTACCTGCCCTACGACGACACCAAGGGCGACGTCCCCCCGATGGCCAACTTCTTCGAAGGCTACCGCTACCATGTCACCGGCCTCAACCACGCGCCCGACGGCTTCCCGATCAACGCCCACCCGCGCATCCACACCGATGAAGAGCGTCTGATCCGGAAGGTCGACGGCAACCGGGCCGACATCTGCAAGAACGAACTCTACAAGACCGAGGACGCCGAGATCGGCATCTTCGCCTATGGCGCTTCAGCCCGGGCGGCCAAAGACGCGATCGACGCCGCTCGCGCCGAGGGCATCAAGGTCGGCCTCTTCCGGCCGCTGACCATGTGGCCGTTCCCTGAGGAGGCGGTTTGTGCCTTCGCGAAGCAGGTCAAGACGATCATCGTCCCCGAACTCTCCCTCGGACAGATCATCCTCGAGGTCGAGCGCGTTTCGAAGGCGCAGTGCGGGATCGAAGGAATCTTCCGCGTCGATGGCGACCCCATCACTCCGGCGCAGATCCTGGCAAAGATCAAGGAGGTCAAGTAATGGCTTTCGATTACAGCCCATATCTCCGCGGCGGCAAGTTGCCGCACATCTGGTGCCCCGGGTGCACCTACGGAATCGTTTTCAAGTCGCTGCTCCGCTCCCTCGACGGCCTCAAGCAGAACAAGGATGACCTCGCGCTGGTTTCCGGCATCGGGTGCGCATCCCGGCTTCCCGGCTATGTCGACGCCAACACGCTCCACACCGCGCACGGCCGGGCGCTGACCTTCGCGACCGGCATCAAGATGGCCCGCCCCGAAAAGCGCGTCATCGCGATGAGCGGCGACGGAGACGCGACCGCCATCGGCGGCAACCACTTCATCCACGCCTGCCGCCGCAACATCGACATCACGGTGCTTGTCTTCAATAATTACATCTACGGCATGACGGGCGGTCAGCACTCCCCGACCACGCCGGTTGGGCACAAGGCGAGCACGATGACCTACGGCAACGTCGATCCCAACTTCGACATCGCCAAGCTCGCGATCGGCGCCGGCGCATCCTTCGTGGCGCGCGGCACCGCCTATCACGTACCCGCCCTCGACAAGATCTTGACCGAGGCGATCGAGCACAAGGGCCTTTCCGTGGTCGAGGTCATCAATGCCTGCCCCACGACCCACGGCCGCCGCAACAAGTTCAAGAACGCCACCGACCAGCTGCTCTGGATGAAGGACAGCTTCCTGCCCAAGGCGGCTTTCGAGAAACTCCCGGCCGACAAGACCGAAGGGAAACTCCCCCTCGGCGTCCTCTATAAGGACGGGAACGCAACAGAGTACTGCGAAACCTATTTCGCGATGACGGCGGGCGTTCGCGCGCAGAACGAGGGGAGGGCCTGATCCGATGAGCCAGTATGAAATCCGTTTCTCCGGTTCGGGCGGCCAGGGTCTGATCACCGCCGGCGTCATCTTCGCCGAAGCGGCCGCGATCTACGACAAGATCAGCGCGGTCCAGAGCCAGTCCTACGGCCCTGAAGCCCGAGGCGGCGCTTCCAAGGCCGAGGTCATCATTTCCGACAAGATGATCCAGTTCCCCAAGGCAACCGCGAT
>JANXQJ010000148.1 GCA_025356865.1 Deltaproteobacteria bacterium
CGAAAAAAGAGGCGCACCCTTCCGGAGCCGCGGTCGGGGAGACATTCGAAAGACAACCCACCCGGAAAAAGGAGAACCGCTTCTCGGGGACGTAATGCCAATGCCCCCGGAAGATACCGGGATTGCGAACCCCGACGTTGAGCGCGAACACCTTGACCCAAGCCAGCCGACGCCCCGCCTCGGCGATCGACCGGGAAACGGCCGGGGTGCGCCGGACCAGCGCGGGGAGCGGGATCGTCGAGATGGCCGCCGTGAAGGGAATGGCCTCCCCTGCGGAAGTCAGCGCAACGCGCCGCCGGAGATCGATCGAGACCACTTCGGCACCGGTCCGGATCCGCCCGGCGAAGGGGGAAGCCATGGCCCGCGGCAGCGCGCCGATACCGCCGCGCTTCGGGTAAAGAAAGGTCGCGTTGTAGCCGGCGTCGCGCCGGCCGGAGCCCTGCGCACCCGCCAGCACCTCGTCGAACGAAGGCACCGGGATGGACCAGTCGGTCCACTCGTAAGTCATCGAGGAAAGCGGCCGACGCCACATTTTCCGGTTGTAGGGAAAGAAAAAGGCGCGGCACATGGCGGCCCCGAACCGCCGTTCGAGCCAGTCGGCGTAGTCCCGCGGCGGTTCGACGCCGCGGACCGCCTCGCGGATCCGTTCGGCCGCGAAGTCTTTCAGGCAGCGCGCGACCAGGCGCGGATCGTGTCCATGCAGGTTGGACTGGAACGGATACGGGGTGAGCCTGCCGCCGAGAAAGACGCCGGCCTCCCGGACCGTATCGCGCCAGGCGACGCCCGGCAACGACCTGAGACCGGCCCGTATGGCCGGATCGGCGGTGTGCAGGAAATGGCCGCTCATGTCGAACCGGTATCCGGCCACCGAGGAAGAGCGGCACCACCCGCCGGCTTCGACCTCCTTTTCTAGGACGAGAAACTCGCGCCCGGCCTGCCTGAGGACCTCGGCAGCGGCCAGGCCCGAAACCCCGGCACCCAGGATCAGGATCATCGGTTTAGAGCGCCATGTCGATCGCCTTGAGCCAGAGCGCGGCGACGACCAGCAGCAGCGCGATGGATCCGTAGGCCAGAAGGGAAACCGGCGCCGTCATGTGCATCGCGGCCAGCCCGATCAGCGACGACACGGCGGCGGCAAGGCAGCTGACGAGGACCGTCTGCCCCGTGGTGAGGCGCCACCGGCGAAGACGGAGGCCGAAGTGGTCCCGGCTGCCGACGAGGATCGAGGCGCCCCGCCGGATCCGGAGCCACGACACGAATGCGATCTCGAAGAGCGGCACCGCGAACAGCGCCAGCGGCGTGAGCCAGCCGAGCGGGTTGTGCGCCGTATAGTCGCCGCCGATCGCGAGGCCGCCCAGGAAGAAGCCGAGAAAGAGCGAGCCGGTGTCGCCGAGGTAGATCTGCGCCGGGGGACGGTTGAATCGGAGAAAACCCAGGAGCGACCCGAGGAGCGCGGCGCACAGGACGAAGCCGATCCGGTTCCCGCCGGCCAGGAAAACCCACCCGATCGCCACCGCCGACACGCACGCGACGCTTCCGGAAAGGCCGTCCATCACGTCGATGAGGTTGAACCCGTTGGTCATGACGATCATCCAGAGGAAGGTCAGGGCGATATCGGCCATCGGC
Source organism: Deltaproteobacteria bacterium (assembly GCA_025356865.1). Taxonomy (GTDB): domain Bacteria; phylum Desulfobacterota; class Deferrimicrobia; order Deferrimicrobiales; family Deferrimicrobiaceae; genus JANXPS01. Next base: position 1,627 of record JANXQJ010000148.1, read on the forward strand.
GGGAACTGCTCGATCCGGATCCGGATGCCGGACTTGAGGAGCAGGAATATCGCGATGACCTGCCCGAGCAGCTTGATATGGGGCGACAGCCCGCAGATGTCGTCGATCACGCCGAGAAGAATGATGATCGAGGAGGCCAGCAGCAACCCGATCACCGTATCGCTGAACTGGACGAATATCGCTCCCGGCAGCAGGGTGGCCAGGAAAACGGCGAGGCCGCCGAAATAGGGAACTGCCTTCTCCTGGACCTTGAGCGCCCCATCGGGACGGTCGACGATGCCCATGCGGCGGGCGGAATCTCGGAACAGGGGCGTCAGGTAGAGCGCCAGCATCAATGAAACAAACAGGGCGGCGCCTCCGGCGGCCAGCGGGTGGGCGAGCGGGGCGGAGGACGGCACTACTTGAAATCCTTCCGGGAAAATATGACGCACGCCAGCAAAAGGACTGCGGCACAATAGCTGAGCATGTAGGCGAGCGGCAACAGGAGCAGGGAGGCGGAGCGGGCCAGCCCGTAAACGGCCACGTTCTTGAAATTGAATATTTCGAGGTTGGGCAGGAGATAATAAATCGCCTTCCCGAGCCATGCAGCCGCCGGCGAACCTGATTTTCCCCCGAAGAAAAGCAGCTCGCGGGTGATGTGCCCGATCAGGAACATCGAAAGGGTGAAAATCGCACTCAACACCGGCGTCGTGAAAGTTGAAAAGAACGAGGCGAGACAGGTCAGGAGCACAAGCTCCATGTAGATCCCGGCGGCGGCGACGAAGATTCCCGGCTCGGTGGTTTGGCCGTACCGGTAGCCCGCGTGCACCAGGTAGAGGACGACCGCCATGAAGAACGTGATCAACCCCAGCGTGGCGCACAACCCGAGCGCCTTTCCCAGGACGAACTCCCACCGCGGAACCGGCTTCGAGAGGATGATGTAGACGGTCTTCCTGTCGATCTCCTGGCTGACCAGGGTAATGCCGATGAAGACGGCCATGACCACCCCGAACAGGTGGATGCTGGCGAGGCCGAGATCGACAACGACCCGCGCGAGGTCACCGAAGGAGAGATTCGCGAGAAAGGTCGTCATCCCGATGACGAAGAGGGCGAACGCGAGGATCGCGTAGAGGATCTTGTTGCGGATCGTCTCGCGGAAGGTGTTTGCCGCGACGGAGAGCATGCCGGTCAGCATCAGCGGTTTCCATCCCTTCTGCCGGCTTCCACCCGGGCGACGTAGACATCCTCGAGGTGACGTTTGGCCGGGGTCAGTGAGCAGACGCGGGCGCCGGCCGCGCGGGACAGATCGACCCATCGGTTGGCCTCGTCGACGTCGGGCGCCCTCAAGACCACGGCGCTCCCCTGGACCGACACGGCTTCCGGGGGTATGCCGCAACCGAACAGGACGGCTGGAGGAGGAGAGGGAGAGAGCACGATCTCGACGTAAAGAATCTCGCACCCCATCAACTCTCCCACCGTGTCCTCGGCGACCTTCTCCCCCTTCAGGATCATGATGACCCGGTCGCACAGCGCCTCGACGTCGGAAACGATATGGGAACTGAAGAACACCGTCTTGCCGGCGGCCCTGAGGTCGCGGATCACGTTCCGGATCTCCATCCGCCCCATGGGGTCAAGCCCCGACATCGGCTCGTCGAGGATCACCAGCTCGGGGTCGTGCAGCAACGCCTGCGCAAGTCCGAGGCGCTGCATCATCCCCTTTGAATACTTGCGGATCGCCTTGTCCTCGGCCCCTGCGAGCCCGATCCGGTCGAACATTTCCCGGGACCTCGCGACGATGGCGTCCCGTTCCATCCCGCACAGCCGCCCGCACAACGCGAGGAACTCGCGGCCGGTGAGGTATTCGTAGAAATAGGGTTGTTCCGGCATGAAACCGATCCGGCGACGGAGGTTTGGCGACTTCCCCGCTTCCTCGCCGAACAGCGTGACACGCCCGGAGTCGGGGAACGCGAGGTGGTTCAGGATCTTGATGGTAGTGGTCTTCCCCGCCCCGTTGGGGCCGAGAAAGCCGACGATCTCGTTGGGCAGGACGGTGAACGAGAGGCCGGAGAGCACGGGAACGCGCTTGCGCCAGAACCCCATCGGATACGACTTGGAAAGATTCTCGACGGTGATGACCGGAACCGGGGGGGTCACTTGACGAGCACCTTCAACCGGTTTCTGGAGCGATCGCTGGACACTTTCCCCTCCTGATCGATTTGATAAGCCCCTCCGTCGGGCGCGACGGGGACCCGTGCGAGAATCCCCGCCCGCACGAGCTCGGGCAGCGACGCGGGCGCCCGGCCGTTCGCGGCCCGGTAGGCGTCGACGGCGCGCTCGAGGCGCTGCAGGTCCCGCTCGACCGCCACCTCGCCCGCCCGCCGCTCGAGGATGGCGAGACGCGACGGGTCTTTCTCCTGCCGGATCATGATCTCGAGGAAGGAGAGCGCCGTCTCGGGATCCCGTCCCTCGGAAAACATCCTTGCGGCCAGCCCCGGCAGATATCCCGGGCTTCCGGGGAGCCGGGCCGCATCGGCCATCGCCCGCCCGCCCTCGGCGGCTTGCCCGAGGATGAAGTAATGGGTGAACCCGAGGTAGAAGTGGATCTGCCAACTTTCGGGATGGTTCGCCCGGCCCCGTTCGAGCAGGGCGAGCGCCCGCCGTCCGTGGGCGGGCGACTCCCCGAGGACGAGACCGCCGAGCAGGAAGATCGTCTCGAACCGCGGATCGAAATTGGCCGCCGTATCCAGCAGGAGCGCCAGCCGGTCGTACTCCGCCGGGGAGAGGGTCCGGTTGCCCGCCACCTGGATGGCCCCCAGCCAGACCAGGTCGGCGCACGCATTTTGAAAGCCGAGCGCCAGGGAGGGGTGGCGGCTGATCGCGACCACCAGATTGTCGGCTGCGCCGTTCTCGCCGACCCAGGACATAGGACCGGGCGAAAGGCGAAGGGAGATCAACGCCGACGCTCCGAGGAAGAGCACGGCCGCAATAAGCATCCCCGCCCTCACCGGCCCGGGATTCCCTTCATGGTTTCCAGAATCGATGTCACCTTCGCGACGTCCACCTGCAGGAATACCTTGTCCTCCGGTTCGCTCGCCTTGCCTTGGTAAGTGTAATACACCCGGAGCGCTTTCTCGTAGGCTTCGATCGCCCTGGCGGCGTTTTCAGTCCGCCACAGGTCGCCCAGGAGCGCCCACCCTTTCGCGTAGCGCGGCTCGTCTTCGAGCGCCCGCGATATCTCACGGCGCGCATCGTCGGGCCGCCCGGTCTCGTCGAGGATGAGCGCCTTCTGGTAGCGCGCCTCGGCGTTGTGCGGGTTCAAGGCGTTCACACGGTCGAACGCCGCCAGGGCACCGGCGTAGAGCCACCCTCGCCTCGCAGGCGGGACCAGCGAGACCGCCCGGCTGTAAAGAAACGCGAGCCGCATCGGGTAGATCGCCTCGAGCGGGTTCCGGGTCTCGGCTTCCATCTCCAGTTCGATGGCCTGCCCGATCGTCTTCCGGGCATCCCCGGTCGAGGCATTTCGAAAGACGACCGCCGAAGCCTTGTCGACGAAGGATGCCCGCCACGGGTCGGTGGCGGACGCCAGGAGATACTGTTTTTCGGCCGTTGCGGGATCGCCCGCCGAAAAGGCGGCGTTCCCCCGCTGCTCGAAGCACCAACCGACGAAGGAGGTCCCGGAAAAGGCGATCAGGACGGCGAAGAACGCCGCGCCGGTCCACCGGACCGCGCCCTGCATTCGCAAGGGAATCTCCACGAAGGGATTCCAGGTTCGGGCGCACACCACCGCAAATGCCGCGGCGTTGATCAGCATCAGGCCGAGGATGTGGTAGTTGCATTCGACCACGGCGTGAAGCCCGGAGATCAACGGGACCATTGCGACCGCCGGAAGATAGGGATCGTCCGACGAAAACGCCCGACGCCACGAAATGACTCCGACGACGCCCAGGGCCAGAAACAGGCAGGCGCCGGGAAAGCCCTGCTCCGCCAGCGCGGAGAAAAACTCGCTGTGTGCCGTATTGGCCTGCTTGGCGAACCGGGCGATCGCCCCCGACGAGGGACCCCGGAAAGCGGGCCAGTAGAACTGGTAGTGTCCGGGGCCGACTCCGAGCGGATGCGCCACGGCGATGCGCGCCGACGTGCGCCACATCTCGAACCGGTCGAAGGCATACGGGTCGCCCTTCCCCGAAAACCGGTCGGAGAGCGGATTGGGAACCGTCAACAACGCGAGGACGAGGAGAACCGCGCCACCCAGGACGCGCCACCGGCCGAACCGGCGCGCCAACAGAATGAAGCCGGCAGCCAGCGCCACCAGGAGCCCACCCCGGGAACGGGTCACCAGCAGCCCCCCGGCCAGGAGGAGAGTCGCCGCCGCCGTTGCTGCGAGGCGTCGCCGGGCATCGGTGATCCCGGGGATCAACCCCCACGCGGCCGCGCAACCATACAGAAGCAGCTCGGCGAGATCGTTGGCGTTCCCCATCGTTCCCGCCGGACGCGGGATCGCGAACGCGAAACGCTGGACCAGCACGAGGATCGCCTCCGCCCCGGAAGCGGCGAGGAGCGCAGCCAGGAAAAAGCCGCGCGGCATCCGGCCGTCCCCCGCCCCTGTCGCCCGGACCACCGAATAGACGAGGAGTCCCAGCGTGAAATTGAGCAGCCACTGGTAGGTGAGCCACGGGTAGCCCGGATGGACGACCCAGGCCGCGGAGAGGAACCAGAAGGCGAGGACGAGCAGATCGGGGAGCGTCGGGCGGAAGACGAACCGGTCGCGCATAAACAGGAAGACGGCGGAACCGACGAAGAGGAGAAGGCGGATCAGGAATGCGGCGGGCGGCCAGTCACCCCCTCCGCAGAGGAGGGCGGGGGAAAAGAGGGCGACAAAAAAAAGGGGGGGCGAAAAGCCCCCCCTGAACGGTTCCTGGTTCAATCGGGCGAGTTAGATGCCGCTCGCCGTGTAACGCAGGATGCGGATGTCGTTCATTTCCCAGCAGTCGAGCGGATCGGTCGTGCTGTTGTTGGGGTTGCCGCCCGCGCCGATCGTGAACTGGAGGGGCTGGAGGTTCGGCGTGATCCCGTTGAGACCGGTTCTGTTAAGGTCGCCTGTCCAGGTCGGGCCCGTTCCATCGACGCCTACGTTACGCTTGCCCTGGTGGGTGGCGTCCTCGGTCAGAACGAACGCGCCGTTGGTGGTGTACTGGTAGCGCGGGATGCCGGTCGGAGCCCAACCGATCTGCGAGAAGTCGCCGTACTGGTTGCTGTCGCCGAAGTAAGAGGTCTCGGCGGTGAAGATGGCGCCCAGGTTGGTCTTGGCCTCTGCGGTGCGCGACTTCGCCTGGAACTTCATGAAGTTCGGGATGGCGATGGCCGCCAGGATGCCGATGATCGCGACGACGATCATCAGTTCGATCAGGGTGAAGCCCTTCTTGTTCAACATTGTGTGCTCCTTTCGTTGGTTGGAATCTGCTTTGTCTCTCATACAGCACGAACAGTGCCAATCGGACGATGCAAGATCATACCATGAGAAGCCGGTTGCAACGGGAAATCATTCGATCCCGTGCTTGTCGAGCCGATACCTGAGTGACCGAAAGGAAATGTTCAGCAATTTCGCGGCCCCGGTCCGACTCCCTTCCGCCCTCGAGAGCGCCTTGACCAGGATGTCCTTTTCCATCCACTCCATCGCGACATCGAGCGACAAATCACCGGAACTGAAGGATTCCAGCGAGAACTCGGGGAGTACGTGCAGCGAAGTGCCTATTTTCGGCAGTTCGCCAGGCTGGGATTCGCCTGGAGTGACATTATTTGTCAGTTCGGCGTTCTCGAACAGGGGAGAACTGACATTATTTGTCAGCCAGGTGACCCCGCCTGCCGCTTCCCCGACCCCTCCCGTGGCAACTGCGGGGGTAAGCGAGTCGAGGGTGATGATCTCGCCATGCTCGATGATGGTCGCCCGCTCGATGATGTTTTCGAGTTCCCGGACGTTTCCCGGGAAATTGTAGGCGGCGAGTGCGGCCATCGCGTCGTCGTGAATTCCGTGGATCGGCTTCTCCCGGCGGGCGGCGAACTTCTCGACGAACTGGAGGGCGAGGACCGGGATATCTTCCCGACGCTCCCGAAGCGGGGGAACGACGATCTGGATCACGTTGAGCCGGAAGAAGAGGTCGTCCCGGAAACGGCCCGCCTTCATCTCGTCCTCGAGATTGCGCTTGGATGCGCAGACAATCCGGACGTCGACGGGAATATCCTCGTTGCCGCCGATGCGGCGGATCGACCGCTCCTGGATGGCCCGGAGCAGCTTGCTCTGCATCGAGGGGGGAAGTTCGCCCACTTCGTCGAGAAACAGGGTTCCCTTGTGGGCGGTCTCGAACAGCCCCTTCTTGGTCTTGACCGCGCCGGTGAACGCCCCGCGGACGTGCCCGAACAGTTCGCTCTCCATCAAGGTTTCGGGGATGGCGGCGCAATTGATGGGCACGAACGGAAAATCGCGGCGGGGGCTGCGCCTGTGGAGCGCGGTGGCGACCAGTTCCTTGCCGGTTCCGCTCTCGCCCAAGATCATGATGTTGGCACCCGTGGGCGCCACCCGATCGATCAGGGCGAACACCTTGAGCATCGTCTCGTCGCGCCCGACGATCCCCTCGAAGGAGGCGGTATCGCGGACCTGGGCGCGCAGTTCCTGCGTCCGTTCGGCGACGACGCCCCGCTTTTCGAGCGCCCGCCGGACCAGCGCCCGCAGGTCGTTGTTGTTGAAGGGCTTCTGGATGTAGTCGTAGGCGCCAAGCCGCATCGCGTCTTTTGCGCTCTCGATGGTGCCGTAGGCGGTGAGGATCACGACCTGGGTGGCCGGGTCCTTCTGGACGGCTGCGCGAAGGACCTTGAGGCCGTCGTCCTCGGCCGCCATCTTGAGGTCGGTCAGGACCAGGTCGTAGAGGTTCTGGCCGATGGCCTGGCTTGCGTCCTCGAGGGAGCCGCCCACGTCGACGGAATACCCTTCCTTCTCCAGCAGCATCTTGAAGAGCTGCCGGAGACTCTGTTCGTCGTCGACGACTAATACTTTAGCCCGCATTTCCATCCGGAACAGCGATCGGCCCGGCCGGTTCCCGCCGCCCCTTGCACCCCTTGCGGAGGCAGGCGATGAGGGTCTCGCCGCTCTTGCGCGTGCGCTCGGTCATGGCCGGGAAGCCGCACTCGGGGCACGCCAGGGCGATCGGCTTGGTCCACGAGGCGAACTTGCAGTCGGGATAGCGCGAGCAGCTGAAGAACATCTTGCCGAACCGGGAAACGCGCTCGACCATGTCGCCGTCGTGGCACTCGGGGCACTTGACCCCGGTCGGCCACGGCTTGCTGTTGCGGCAGTCGGGATAGCCCGAGCAGGCGATGTAGCGCGCGCCCTTCCAGCGCCGGACGATCATCGGCTTGCCGCACTTGTCGCAGTCGACGCCGGCCGCCTCGTCGGGCAGGATCTCGACCTTGCCGTCCAGCGTTTCACGGAAGTTGGCGGTGCTCTTGCACTCGGGATAATTGCGGCACGCCAGGAAGCGGCCCGCACGCCCGACCCGGATGACCATCTCGCCGCCGCACGCCGTGCAGGGTATGCCCGTCGCGATCAGCTCGTTCTTGACGTTGGGCATCGCGATGTGGGCTTCGGCGAGTTCTTCCGAGAACGGCTTGTAGAAATCCTCGAGCGTCTGGCGGAATTCGCGCTCGCCCTCTTCGATCTGGTCGAGTTCTTCTTCCATCAGCGCCGTGAACGACACCGCCATCACGCGGGGGAAACTGCTCTGGAGCAGGTCGGTGACGACGTTGCCCAGTTCGGTCGGGCGGAAACGGCCCTCCTCGAGCCGGACGTAGAGCCGGTCCTTGATGGTCTTGACGATCGAGGCAAAAGTCGACGGGCGCCCGATCCCCTGCTCTTCGAGTTCCTTGATGAGGGAACTCTCGCTGAACCTCGGAGGCGGCTGGGTGAAGTGCTGCGCGGGCAGCAGTTCGGCCAGCTCGAGCCGCTCGCCCTCGGCAAGCGGGGGGAGTTGGGTGTCGGGGTCTTCCTTGTCGGGGTCGGTCGCGGACGTCGTCGCGTCGGCATCGACCGACTCCTGGTAAACTTCGAGATAACCCGAAAAGCGGGGCACGGAACCGGTGGCGCGAAACAGGTATCCGCCGGCCGGCGCGCCTGCCGGATCACACAGGATGTCGATCGTGGTCTGGTCGAACTCGGCGGGCGTCATCTGGGATGCGACGAAGCGCTTCCAGATCAGTTCGTAGAGGCGGAACTGGTCGCGGGACAGGATCGATTTGACCTGCTCGGGAGCATATTCCATCGAGGTCGGGCGGATCGCTTCGTGGGCATCCTGGGCGCTCTTGCGGTTCTTGTACTGGTTGGGCACCTCGGGCAGGTAGGGCTCGCCGTAAGTCGCGCGGATGTGGTCGCGCACGGCGAGGAGCGCCTCGTCGGCCACGCGCAGCGAATCGGTTCGCATGTAGGTGATGAGGCCCACCAGGCCCGCCCCCGGGATGTCGACCCCTTCGTAGAGCGTCTGCGCCACCATCATCGTCTTGTAGGGCTGCATCCGCAGGGAGCGCGAGGCCTCCTGCTGCAGCTTGGAGGTCGTGAACGGCGGCGGCGCGGAGCGGCGGCGCGTCTTTTTCTTGACCTCCTTCACGGCGAAGGGGCCGTTTTCGACCGCCGCTTTCAGCGCCTGCGTTTCGTCGCCGGTGCGGGGACGAACCTTCTCGCCCCCCGCTTCGGAAAGCCTGGCCAGGAAGGACGGCGGCAAGGCGCCGCTGAAACGGGCCGTAAGCGACCAGTATTCCTCGGGAAGGAAGGCGCCGATCTGCTTCTCGCGGTCGCAGACGATCTTGACGGCGACCGACTGCACCCGGCCGGCGGAGAGACCTCGCTGCACCTTGTTCCAGAGAAGCGGGCTGAGCGTGTAGCCCACGAGGCGGTCCAGGATCCGGCGCGCCTGCTGGGCGTCGAATCGCTGCCGGTCGAGGTCGAGCGGATTCGCCATCCCCTGCGTGATCCCTTTTTTCGTGATCTCGTGGAACATGACGCGACGGATCTCGACAGGGGTTTTCGGCTTTGCGGCGTCTTCTTTTTTCTTGCGGCCCTTCTTCTTCAATGCATCGGCCCGGATCGACTCGGCAATGTGCCAGGCGATCGCCTCACCCTCGCGGTCGGGGTCGGGCGCCAGGTAGACGGTGGTGACGGTCCGTGCCGCCTCGAGGATGTCCCCGAGCACCTTCTTGCGGTCCTTGATGACGACGTAGGACGGCTCGAAGCCGTTGTCGACATCGACCCCGATCCGGCTCTTGGGAAGATCCATCACGTGCCCCATCGAGGAGAGCACCTGAAAGCCGCGCCCCAAGATTTTCTGTATGGTTTTTGCCTTGGCCGGCGATTCGACCACGACGAGAGACTTGGCCATCGTTCCTCCGCACCCGGACTACAGCCGGGGTGACTTGTTCAAACGGACACCTTTATATAATAATTGCCCGGTTTTTTCGCGATCAAATTCGCCTGCGTCATCCGGAGCAGGAGCGGGAGCAGTTCGGGAGGCGGCATCCGGAGCCCGCCGGCGATCTCGTCGACGTGTCGCGACTTGCGGAGGAAACGGAGCACCCGGCCCTCGGGCGAGGCCGGGTCGGGCCCCGGGTTTCCGCCCAGGGCAAGCATCACGTCGCCCGCGCAGGTCACGAACCCCGCGCCATCCCGGAGCAACCGGTTGCTCCCCGCCGTATGCGGATAAAACGGGGTCCCGGGGACCGCAAGCACCTCGCGCCCCTGCTCGACCGCGGCCCGGGCCGTGATGAGGGCGCCGCTCCGGAGCGGTGCCTCGGCCACCACGGTCGCCAGGCACATCCCGCTGACGATGCGGTTGCGGGCGGGAAATCGCCAGGAGAGCGGACAGCTGCCGGGGGCGTATTCGGAGACGATCGCGCCCCGGTCGACGATCCGCTCCCGCAACCGGCCCGACTCGGGCGGATAGACGACATCGACGCCACACCCGAGCACGGCGACCGTCATGCCGCCCCCCTCGAGCGCGCCTTCGTGCGCCGCCGTGTCGATCCCGCGCGCCATCCCGCTGACCACCGTCAGGCCTCCGGCCGCAAGATCGCCCGAGAGTTCCCTGGCAAACCCTTTCCCGGCCGGTGTCGGGGCCCGGCTTCCGACGACGGCCACCCCGTTTTCGCCGTTCCACCTTTTCCCGAGCCAGAACAGGAGGAGCGGGGCATCGGGGATCGACCCGAGAAGACGGGGATATTCGGGCGAGCCGGCCGGAATGATCCGGATGCCGCCCGTTTCGCATTTTTCACGGGTGCGATCGGCCTGCTCCCCCGCAAATCGGGAAACCGCCGCCTCATACCCTTTTTCGAGGACACCCGCCGGCGGAGGCCCGGCATCGGCACCCGGGAGCGACCGCGGCGCTCCGCAACCCAAGCGCCGGAGGTGACGGACCGTGAACCCTTCGATCGTGGAGAGGCGGAGCAGCAGGTCCAGTGCCGGTGATGCGTTCGTCACGAGGTTTCCTCCGGGAACCAAATGAAATGCGCCGGCCCGAGCAGGGACCGGCGCATTGTTCCCATCAAACCCCGTGCCTGCGTTGCGTGGTTCCCCGCGCAGGCCTCGACCCGGCTACCGGGCCAGGCCGCGAACTGCCGTGACCCCGGACGGAAAAGACTGCCGCCCCTCGACGACGAAGGCCGTCGCGAAAGTCGAAGACGTGCGGAGCACGACTGCGCGCGCCACCTCGATGCGGGGAGCGACTTCCTGGGTTACTTCGTCCATCTTTCCGGAGTCCTCGCTGAAGATCCGGAAGACGTTGCCGACCGCAACGCCCGACTTGTCGCCCTTGTCGAGATAGACGAAATCACCGGTTGCCATTTCGCGATTTTCACGGCGCCCCGTGATGACGACGGTCTTGAGATCATCGGCGCCCGGGTTGATCGTCACCGGGGTGTATGCGGGGATCTCGTCGGTGATCAAATCCGCCACGACGATATCCTCGAACGAAAACCGGACCTTTCCGGTCGTGACGCCGTCTTCGGTTCCGGTCACCTGGATGACGCCGATCAGATATTTCACGAACCCCGTGAACGGCCTGGCCGAAGGGATCGTGACCGGCCCCCGCACCCGGTAGACGCCGAGCAACTGCCCGTCCGGAAGCGGCAATTTCATCGTGAGAAAAACCTTGTCGCCCTCGGAGAAGGCCTGCCGGTGCACCTCGCCGCCCCGGATCGTGGCAATCGCCTTGGGGAGGGACCGCATGAACTCGCCCGAACGCACGAAATCGGACGGCTTGATGTCGAGCGTGCGGGGACCGGACGCGACGGCCGGACGGGCCGCCTTTTTTACTACGACCGGAGCCTGGGTCGGAAGCGGTTCGGGTTCGGCGACCGGAACCGGAGCGGGATTCTGGGCGCTCGCGACCGGAACCGGACGAGGCGCCTCACCCGCCATCGGATAATCGCGGGTCGGCGGCGGAAAGATCGTGACCTCCGTGCCCGGATAGACGAAGTGCGGATTGGTCAGGAAGCGGTTGCGCTCCCACAACTCGACCCACTTCCATGGCGATCCGAGATATTTCCCGGCCAGGCCCCACAACGTATCGCCGGCCGCAACCTTGTACCGCAGGCCGTCGGGCCAGGCAGCGGCTCCCTTCGGAGCATCCGACCCGCCCTCGGCGGCGGCATGGAGCGCCCCCGGAAGGACGCCAGCGCCCAGAACGGCGCAAAACGCCAGAACTGCAATCCGTCTATTCATGCCATGCACCTCGCTTGGACGCTCTTAATAAGAAAAACTACCTTTCGACCCCGGGGAAGTCAAGGAACTCGAACACTGGGCACGTCTCCTCACCGGCAAGATATCCGAAAACATCCAATCCGAAAAGGCGACCGGTGGGACAAACTGATTGAATCCAACCCTATAGTACGGGCAATTCCGCCAGCCGGATCGCCCCGTCTGCCTTAAGAAGTTTCATGGTCCCCACGAGTTCCCGGACCTTGGACGTATCCTTTTCGTTCAGCGTCATGTACCCGTAACCCTTCCGAAGCCTGGACAATTCCGGGCCGTTGATCAGCACGTGAGTGATCCCTTCCCGCCTGAGGCGCGCCGCGAGGGCGGCTCCGTCGGTGCTTTCCGCCACCCAACGGGCGAGGCGGGGGGCGTCGTATGCGGATGCAAACAGGACACGCCGTTCGAAGTAGAGGGGTCTTGTCTCTCCCACGAAGAGGATCACCGCCTCCTTGGGGATGTGACCGTTTGCCCACCGTGCCATGGAGGTATAGGGAAGAACGGCATTCAGGTATTCGTCCCTTGAAGAGGCCCCCGAGAGCAGGGAGGCGAGTTCCCCTCCCGGGTTATAGAGGGCTCTTTCCACGAGAGCGAATCGATAGATATTGACGGAGGCTCCCCCAAGCAGAAGCACCCCGGCAACGATGCGCCACTGGCGTCCGCGCGCCGAAAGTGCAGAGAGAGCGGCGCCTCCGGCGACGGCCGCGGCCGGAAATACCGGGTAAAGATATCGCGTCGCCTTAGGCCCCGTTCCCCATAACAGGAGGAACAGGAACGATGCGACGGCAAGAGGTTTCCACTGTCGCCGGCCGATTCCCAGCACCGCAAGCGTGAGAAAACCGATCGGAAGGAGGATGCCCGGATCACCCCCCGCGCCAAGCCTGCCGGAAAGCAGCGCACTCAGCAGCGCCCCTCCTTGGGAAATACTGAAATGAGGGAGATCGCGGGCGATCCGGTCCAGGGCATAGGAACCGGCTGCGCTTCCGCCGAAGAGGCCGGGAAAAGCGGGATAGACCGGGTTCCCGTAGACCAGCAGGTTGCGCACGTACCACGGCGAAGCAAGGAGCAATGCCGGACAGGCCATGGCTGCAGTATTTTTGCACCGTTCCCGGAAAGAGATCGTGGAGGGACCGCTCAGTACCAGCGGCACCAAAGCCGCAACGAGGTAGAGGCCGGTGTACTTGGAGCCGGCCAGCAGCGCCAACGGGAAAGCGGCGAGGATCAACGGACGCCACCCCTCCCCCTGCGCAGACTCGCGGCTTTCGACGAAACCTGCCAGTGCCATGGCGCCCGCGAAAGCCATTCCGACGTCCACGGATGACAGGGTCGCCATGATGGCCACTCCGGGCACACAAGCCAGTATCGCAACCGCAGGCCATGAATCTCCGTTGTCGGTTCGGCCTGCGAAAATTCCTGCCAGTTCGGCCGTTGCGGCCAAGGCAAGCATCAAAAGAAGAAGACCAAGCCCCTTTGCGGCTGCGACTCCACCGAGGGCCAACGCAGCGCCGAAAACCAGATCGATGGTGGCCGGGAAGGAAGCGTGCACCACATCCGGCAGAGATGGGATCCACCCCGTAAGCAGATACTGGGACGGGAGTCCGAGGTGGTAATAAAGTGCGTCATAGAAAATTTCAGGCGCGAGAACAGCCGGAAGGAGGACGAACACCGAAGCGAACGTCACACCCGCAGCGGGAAGATCCGCGATTGCGCCTTGGAGACTTTCCTTGATTCCCCGCCGGATTTCCGAAAACGCCGTCCTGCTGCGAACGGCTGACAGGGGACCGGCCAACAGCAGGAGTGCGCAGGTGGTCGGCGTGTAAAATCCTGCGAAGCCTGAAAGCGCGAGGGCGGTTCCGTATAGCGTCAATCCGATAGAGACTCCCCACAACCAGGTGGAGCGCCGGTTCGTGCAGTCGGGACGAATCTTCCTGGCCACGGGGAGCCCCAAGAGAGTCAGTGACAGGAAAGCCCCGAACAGGGCTATGCCCTTCAGAAGGAAAGCACCGTATGTTTCCAAAAACACCATCTTTTCGATTATATCGCTTCCAGTGCCGGGTCTGGCGGGCGAACGACTTCGAGCAGGATGAACACTTCCCGGTTCCCTTTCGGACCCGCCAGACGGCTTTCCGCCTGCCCCAGAAGGCGGAAGCCGTGCCCTTCGGCGAAGGACGCGATCCCTTCGACCGCGAGCAGGCGAATCGCGTCGTCCCGGACGACGCCGCCCTTGCCGACCCCATCCCGGCCCACTTCGAACTGGGGCTTCACCATCGCCAGCACCCTGGCGCCGGGGGCGAGCAGCGCCTCGAGCGGAACGAGAATGTGGCGCAGGGAAATGAACGAGACGTCGACGGTGGCGAGCGTCGCCTTTTCGGGCAGCAACTCCGGCGTCGCATGCCGGAAGTTGACCCGCTCGATGACGTTTACCCGCGGGTCGGTCCGGAGGCGCTCGTCGATGAGCCGTTCACCGACGTCGACCGCGTAGACGCGAGCCGCGCCCCGGCGGAGGAGACAATCGGTGAATCCCCCTGTCGAGGCGCCGACATCGAGCGCGACGGCACCCTGGACGGAAACCCCGAGGTCTTCGATCGCACCGTCGAGTTTCTCCCCGCCGCGCGAGACGAAGGGGCGGCCGGCATCCTTGAGGGAGATCGACTGACTCTCCCGGACGGTAGTTCCGCACTTGTCGACGGGGACGCCGTCCACCAGCACGATGCCGGACAGGATCAGCGCCTGCGCCTTCGCACGCGTTTCGGCAAGGGCACGGTCCACGAGCGCCACGTCGAGCCGGCCGCGGGCGGCCTTGGGGCGGGAATGGGAAGCGTGATTTTCTCCCGGGGAGGGAGAATCCTGCACTTTCACGGCTTGCCGCACATCCGGGCCGCCTCGTCGGCGATCGAGTCGCCGTCGAGCCCGAGCGCCGCGCGAAGCTCGGCGGGGCTGCCGTGCTCGACGAATGCGTCACGAACGCCCAGCCGCCGGAATTGTGCGGGGAAGGCGCCAGCCCCTTCGAACGATTCGAGGAGGGATGCCCCGAACCCGCCCGAGAGCACGTTTTCCTCGACCGTCAGGACCCGGCCGATCCTGAGCGCCAGCGGGAGGATCAGGCCGATGTCGAGCGGCTTGATGAAACGGGCATTGACCACGGCGGCCGAGATGCCGCGCTGCGCCAGCCGATCGGCTGCGTAGAGGGCGGGGAGCACCGAGGCGCCGACCGCGACGATCAGGATGTCCTTGCCGTCGACCGCTAGTTCGCCCTTGCCCCACGGCAGGCGCATCGGTTCCGGTGGTTTCGGCTTGCCCGACCCGGATCCGCGGGGAAATCGGATGGCGACCGGCCCACCGGAAGCGACCGCCGCGCGGAGCATCGCGGGCAGTTCGTGTTCGTCTCCCGGCGCCATGATGGTCAGGTTGGGAATGTGGCCGAGGAAGGAGAGGTCGAAGAGCCCTTGATGCGTGGCCCCGTCGGCACCGACGAAACCGGCCCGGTCGACCGCGAAAACCACCGGCAGTTTCTGCAGGCAGACGTCGTGTATGACCTGGTCGTAGGCGCGCTGAAGGAACGTCGAGTAGATCGCGACGATCGGGACCTTCCCCTCGCGGGCCAGGCCCGCGGCGAAGGTGACGGCGTGCCCCTCGGCGATTCCCACGTCGAAGAACCGGTCGGGGAAGGCATCGCGGAAAGCATTCAGTCCGGTGCCGCTGCACATGGCGGCCGTGATCGCCACGACGTCGGGATTGCCGCGCGCGATCTCGACGATCGCCTCGCCGAACACGTCGGTGTAGGAGGGAACCGTCTCTTTCTTCGCCCCTTCGCCCGTGTCCGGATCGAATACGCCGACGCCGTGGAAATATTCGGGGTTCTCTTCGGCCGGGGCGAATCCCTTTCCCTTGGAGGTCACGACGTGGACCAGCAGCGGCCCCTCGAGGTTTTCGAGGTTCTCGAACGTGCTCAGCAGGTCGTCGAAGCTGTGCCCGGGTATGGGACCGACATAGGTGAAGCCCAGTTCCTCGAACAGCAACCCCGGGACGATGAACCCCTTGGCCAGTTCCTCGGCCTTCTTGCCGATTCGGGCCATGAGCTGCCCGTGCGGCAGCGACTTGAGGAATGTCTCGACCCGGCGGCGGAGCGAGGTGTAGAACCGGCCCGTCATGATCCGGTTCAGGTATCCGGAAAGCGCCCCCACGTTCTGCGAGATCGACCACTCGTTGTCGTTGAGCACGACGATCAGGTTGCGATCGAGGTGCCCCGCGTGGTTCAGCCCCTCGAATGCCAGGCCGGACGAGAGCGAACCATCTCCGATGACTGCGATCACCTTGTTGCTTTTTCCGGAGAGGTCGCGCGCCGCAGCCATTCCGAGCGCGGCCGAAATCGAGGTGCCCGAGTGGCCGACTCCGAAGGCGTCGTGCCCGCTTTCGCAGATGCGCGGAAATCCGGAGATGCCGCCGAGCGTGCGGAGCGTGGGAAAGGCATCCCGCCGCCCGGTCAGGATCTTGTGGGCATAGGCCTGGTGCCCGACGTCCCAGACGATCCGGTCTGAAGGACTGTCGAACAGGTAGTGAAGGGCCAGGGTGAGTTCGACGACGCCCAGGCTGGACGCCAGGTGCCCCCCCGTGCGGGAAACGGTCCGGACGATCTCGTCACGCAACTCGGCGGCGACCTCGGGCAGTTTTTCACGAGGCACCTTGCGGAGATCTTCGGGCGAGCCGATTCCGTCGAGCCAGCGGATCATGGCCGTTTCATCCCCTCCTCACGGATACCACGCGAACGATTTCACGCAGGGCCTCCGCCTCGGGACCGAATGCGACCAACCCGGCCAGCGCCTCGTCCCTCAACGAACCGGCGCGGGCGACCGAGGCATCGATCCCGTAGACCACGGGCCAGGTCGCCTTCCCCCTGCCGCGATCCTTGGCGACCGCCTTCCCCATTTCCTCGAAACTTCCCGTTTCGTCGAGGATGTCGTCAGTGACCTGGAAAAGCAGTCCGAGCGCCCGCCCGTAGCCGCACATCCGGTCGATCGCCTCTTCGGAAGCCCCGCCGAGGATCGCGCCCATCCCCGCGGCCGCGCTGAAGAGTGCGGCCGTCTTCCCTTCGTGGATCGCCCGGACATCCGCCTCGCCCGGACGCGTCCGCTCGGCATCCACGTCGAGTTGCTGGCCGCCCACCATGCCCGACGCGCCGGCTGCGCGCGCCAGCATCGAAAGCGCCCGAAGCGCCCTTCCGGGCTCGCGTCCGGCCAGCGCCGACTCGCCCATCGCCCGGAACGCCTCGGTCAGCAGCGCGTCGCCCGCCAGGATCGCGGTGGCCTCGTCGAATGCCTTGTGGCAGGTGGGGCGCCCCCGACGGAAATCGTCGTCGTCCATCGCCGGCAGGTCGTCGTGGATGAGCGAATAGGTGTGGATGTATTCGATGGCGCAGGCGAACGGGAGTGTGGCCTCCTCATCGCCACCCGACAGCGCAACCGCGGAGAGCAGGACGACCGGGCGCATCCGTTTGCCGCCCGCGGTCAGGGAATATTCGACCGCCTTGCGAAGCCTGTCGGGCATCGCGCAGACACCGTGCCCGAGAAACAGGGGAAGCGCCGCATCGACCCGCTCCCTCCGCTTCGAAAGCTCGGCGGAAACGTCACCCACCCGCACGCCCTTCGGACCCCAGGATGTCGGACTCGTCTTCGGATTCGACGGCAACGCCTTCGGGCTTGCGAAGCAGCAACTCGATCTTGCGGTCGGCCTCGTCGAGCCGTCTCTGGCAGATGCCGGAAAGGGACATCCCCTCCTCGAACAGGCGGATCGATTCCTCGAGCGGTACGTCGCCCGCCTCGAGTTTCCCGACGACTGCCTCGAGCGATTTCATGGCTTCTTCGAATGCAACCTGTTTTTTCATAGGTCTCCCATTATACGCCGGGATATCTTTCCGGGGGCACTACCGATTCTCGACCAACCCGGGGAGCGACGCGGGATCGACGCGCGCACCGGTCACGCGAAGCCCGAAGTGGAGGTGAGGCCCCGTGGCTCGCCCGGTCGCCCCGACGCTTCCGATCCGCTCGCCCCGGCGAACCGCCTGCCCTTCGGAAACGGCGCGCTCGGCCAGGTGGAAGTACATGCTGAAGATGCCGCCGCCATGGTCGATCAGCAATTCGTTCCCGCCGAAAAACTGCTCGCCCGAAAAGACGACGCGGCCATCCGCGATCGAATGGACCGGCACGCCGGCCGGAAGGGTCATGTCGCCACCGGTGTGCGGGTTGCGCGGCTCACCGTTGATCACGCGGCGCGCACCGAAATGGGCGGGAACGAATCCGGGGACGGGCGGCTGGAACGGCGACCCCCATGACGGCAGGGAAGGCGGGGCGTCATACCGCTCCCTGAACAGCTTCGCCTCGGCCTCGATCCGCCGCACGAGCGCCGGGTCCTGCACATCCTTTTCCTTCGGCACCTGAAACGCCTGGAGCGGGAAAACCCGCTCGCGCACCTCGATCTCGACATCGGCCCTGAGCGCCCCGCCGCCCCGGCTCGCCATCACCGTCAGCGTGTGACGACCCGGCGCCTCGGCGAGATCGATCCCGGCCAGCGCCTCGAAACAGCCGACACCGCACCCTTTCATCGGCCAGCTGCGCCCTTTCCAGTGGATCACGCCGTTGTCCGGCGAAGGCGTTCCCATCAGTTCGACCCGAACGATCGCCCCTTGTTCCGGGGCGGAATGGTCCACGGAAATGGCGATCGAGCCGTCGACCGGCCTCGCGGAAGGATCGGCGGCGTATCCGGGCGACGCGAGAAACGCCATCGCCAGCAGGAGCCCCCCGAAAACGGAACGGCGGGCGGGGGTCAAGGCTTTCCTTCGACCCTGGCGGCGAAAGCCCCTTCGGCGACCCGGACGTGCAACCGTTCGCCCGGCAATATGTCGGCGGCCGAGCGCACGGCCTTGCCGCTCTCTTCGGACGTGACGATGGCATAGCCGCGCGTCAGGACGGATTTCGGGTCGAGGGCGAGCAATTTGCCCCGAACCAGGGACAGCGCGGCGGCGCGGTCGGCCTGCCGCGCCAGTACGGGACGGGTCGCCCGCTCTTTCATGACGTCCAGCTCTCCCCTGCGCCGGGCGAGCCATGCCTCGGGCGAATGGGCCCGAACCGCCGCGAGAAGGCGTGCCGCATCCGCGCGTCCGGCCCGTATCTTTGCCCGGACCCGTTCCGTCGCCCCGTTGACCGCCTCGGCCACCGCGAACCGGCGTGCGTGCAACAACGGCCTGGGATCCTGGAGCGTTCCGGATACGGCCCGCAACTCGCGGCGGAACGAATCCCGCCGCCAGGCCTCGGCGCGGCTGGCGCGACGGACCAGCGCCTCGACGCGTTGCGCCACCTCGGCCCGGTCGGGCACCGCCATCTGGGCGGCCGCCGTGGGCGTCGGCGCCCGGTGGTCGGCCGCGAGGTCGGCCAGGGTGAAATCGGTCTCGTGCCCCACCGCGCTGATCGTCGGAACCGGGCACGCGGCCAGGGCGCGAACGACGGCTTCCTCATTGAACGCCCAGAGGTCTTCGATCGATCCGCCGCCCCGGCCGGCGATGATCAATTCGACCGCCGTGTTGCCCGCAAGAGCCCTTATGGCATCCGCGATATCGGCCGCCGCCCCCTCGCCCTGGACCTGTGCGGGAGCCAGCGTGATGCGGATGGCGGGCCAGCGACTGCGGGCTATCCGGATCATGTCGCGAAGGACCGCGCCCTGGCGAGAGGTCACGATCCCGATATGGCGGGGAAAGGGAGGAAGAGGACGCTTGCGGGACTCGTCGAACAGCCCTTCGGCCGCAAGACGCGCCTTGAGTTTCTCGAGTTCGAGAAGCAGGGCGCCGCGCCCACGGACTTCGGCCGACTGCGCGTAGATCTGGTAGTCGCCCTTCTTCTCGAAAACAGCGACCTGCCCCGTGACCATCACGGTCTGGCCGTCGCGGATCTCGCCGGTTATGAACCGCTCGCGACCCTTGAACAGGACGACGCGGATCGTCGCCTCGTCGTCCTTCAGGGAGAAGTAGCGGTGCCCCGACGGGTAGTACTTGTAGTTGGAGACCTCGCCCTCGACCTGAACCTGGCGAAAATTGCCTTCGAGGCACCGCTTGATGCGTGCCGTCAACTGGCCGACGGAGAGGACCCCTCCGCCGGCGGCTTCGAACAGCGTGGCACTCATGGCTCCGCCGGTGCCTGGCGAGACCCGCCGGCTGTCAGGCCTTCGGCTTGTCGACGAAGCGCGACTTGAAGATTTCCCAGCCCTTGAGCAGTTCGACCGCCCGGTCGAGCTGGACGTCCTTGACGTCTTCCTTCTTGGGCTCGTCGATCATCGGGGCGTCCTTGCGGCTGCCGTTCTTCTTGGCGCCCGCGTCGTCCTTCTTTTCGGGCGGAGTCGTGACGTCGGGCTTTTGGGCCTTGGCCGCGTCTTCTCCTTCACCCTTGAGATGCCGGTCGATATCCTTCTCGCGCATCATGCCGTGCCCGTCCGCCGGCTCGCGGCCGTCGCTGACGACGATGTCGGGCTCGATCCCCTTGGCCTGGATCGAGCGGCCGTTGGGCGTATAGTAGCGCGCCGTGGTCAACCGGAGCGCCGAACCGTCGTCGAGCGGCAGGATGGTCTGGACGGACGCCTTGCCGAACGTTCGCACGCCGAGGATGATGGCGCGTCCGTGATCCTGGAGGCACCCCGCCACGATCTCGGAGGCGGAAGCGGAGCCGGCATTGACGAGGACGACGATCGGGAACCCGTTGTAGGTCCCCTCCTTGTGGGCGACGTATTTCACCTTCTGGTTTTCGATGCGCCCGTCGGTGTAGACGATGAGCCCGGACTCGACGAATTTATCGGAAACCTTGACCGCCTGGTCGAGCAGCCCGCCCGGGTTGTTGCGCAGGTCGAGCACGAGTCCCTTGAGCCCCGCTTTCGTCTTGAGCTGCTCCTGGAGCGCCTTCTCGAGTTCGGCATCGGTGTCGGCCTGGAACTGGTTGAGTTTGACGTAGCCGATCCCGTCGCCCAGATCCTTGGCCTTGACGCTCTTGATCTTGATGATCGCACGGGTGAGGGTGAAGGCCTTGGGCTCGGTGAACCCTTCGCGGGCGATCCAGATGGTCACCTTGGTGTCGGGTTCGCCGCGCATCCGCTTGACGGCATCGTTGATCGTCATTTCGCGCGTGGGATCGTTCTCGATCTTGACGATCGTGTCGCCGGCCTTGAGGCCGGCGCGCGACGCCGGCGTGTCGTCGATCGGGGCTATGATCGTCAGCATGCCGTCCTTGACGCCGATCTCGATGCCCAGGCCGCCGAACGCCCCGCGCGTTTCGACCTCGACCTGCTTCAGCATGTCGGGGGTGAGGTAGGAGCTGTGCGGGTCGAGCGTCTGGACCATCCCCCGGATCGCGCCCTGGACCAGGTTGTCGGTGCTGGGTTCCTCGACGTAGCTGTTCTGGATGACCGAGAGGACGTCACCGAAAACCTTGAGCTTGTTGTATGCGACGGTGGCCTGGGCCGAGTGGCGTGAGGTAGTCAGGTCTCCGGAAACGAACCCCACCACGAACACACCCAGCAACAGCACCGGGGCCAGCCATTTTTTGCCTTTCATTCGATGCTCCTCATTGAATGGATATGACGGACAACGGGTCGATGGCGGTTCCGCCCGCCCTGAGTTCCAAGTATAACACCGATTTGCCGGACGGGTCGGCGGGCAGGCGCCCGACCTCGTCGCCCGCGGCGACCGATGCGCCCTGCTTGACGCCGAAAGTGCCCGCCTTTCCGTACACCGAGAAAAGACCGCTGCCATGCTGCAGGATGAGCACCTTCCCGAATCCCGCGACCGTCCCGATGAAGACGACTTCGCCCTTCCCGACCGCCTTGATCGCCGAACCGGACTGCGCCTCGATCTCCACCCCCCGGTTTTCGATATCGACGTCGAAAACCGCATCGTGCTGCCGCCCGAACCGTCCCACGACCTTGCCCGCCAGCGGGGCGCTCATGCCGCCCGAAACCGCGGCAAACCGCTTCGGAGCCGCGGCCCGTTTCCGGCCGCCCCCGGCCTGTTTTTCGGGCTGCTTTCCTTCCTTGTCGCGGGCCAGACGCTCGCGTTCGCGCGCTTCCCGCTCGATCCGGCTGACCAGGGAATCCATCCGGGCTATGCGGGCGCGCAGATCGGCCAGTTCGGCCTGCTTCTTCTTTTTCTGACCCTCGATCTGCGACAACTTGAGCCGCTCGGCCTCCTGGCGGGACAGCAGCGTCTCGCCCACCTTTTTTTCTCTCGCCATCTGGCGTTCGGACGACTCGATCTTCTGCTCGATCCCCGAAAGCTGCTCCTCTTTCCGCTCCCGGTCGGCCGTCACCGATTCGAGGCGCCGGTGCCCTTGCGACAGGAGCCGGACCGCGAAATCGCGGTGAAGTTCCGCGCCTGCGGAACCGGCCATGCGCGGGGACGGTTCCCGGGCGGCCAGGAAAGCTGCATGCACTCCGTCGCCCAGGTGCCTGCGCGTCTTTTCCTGGCGTGCCTCGAGCGCCTTGACCTCAAGCTCGGTCCGGTCCATCTCGGCCGAAAGGATGGACACTTTCCGGTCTATCTCGACGATAAAACGGTGCTGCCTTTCGATCCGATCCCGCAGGTCGCCGACGCGTTCCCGCGATTTTTTCTCTTTCCGGAGCGTTTCGGTCAGCTCGGCCGCTGTTTTTTCGGCTTTCCGGCGCATCTCGACCAATCGGGCCTTCTCGCGGCGCAGTTCGGCCATCGGATCGGCCGCAAAGGCGTGCCCCGCAAGCAGGAACAGCATCAACGCCGCGCACGCCCGGAAAAGCACAAGGATCCGGGGGGGGCCGATCATTTTCCGGGGTTGTGGAATTTCGACGCGCGCCAGCCGTAAAGGGAGGCCACGAAGATCAGGCAGGGGACGGTCGCAAGATAGAGCACCACGAAAGGGAACGCACCGGAACGGACCACGCCTTCGACCGGGCCCAGGATTGACGCAAGCGCCGGAAAACGGACGGTCGCCGCGGAGATCACCATTCCGGCTGCACCGGTGGCCGGCAGGGCCAGCAGGCCGGCCACGAGCGCGCTGCCGGCCGCCCGCCCGGTCATGATGGCGGCGGGAGAGATGCCCCGGTCCGCGAGAAAACCGAAGTCGGAGCGGAGCGCCCGGGCCCGCGAGGCCTCCTGCATGGCGCACACGGAAAAGAGAAGGACCGACAGAAGGAGAAAGAAGCCCCAGAGCGCCAGGTTGACCCACTCGCGGACCCTGAGCAGGCGCGGGAGCGTTTTTGCGCCTGTGAACACCTTCTCGACCTGTGGAAGCGGCTTGAGCGCGTTCTCGACCGCGGCGATATCCTCCGCCGTCAACCGTTCGGGAAGGAGGCGGATCTGGAGATAGCCGGGCACCGGGTTCCCGCCCTCGAGACGCAGCGATTCAAGTCCGGGATAATCGGCGAGGAATTCACTCCAGGCCGCCTCGGGGTCCTTGTAGACGACCGAGCGGACTGCGGCCATTTTCCGGGCCTTCGCGGCAATGCCCACCCCTTCCGCAGCGGACACGTTCAAGCGGAGCACGGCGTTGACGACCCACTGTTCGGAGAGGAACCGGTTGACACCCTTTCCCGCCAGCATCGTGAGCAGGAAACCGCCCACCAGGAAAAACATGACGAACCGGTTCAGCCACTCGCGGGCGAGCGACTTTCCGGCCAGTTTCCAGTCTATCCAGATCAACGACACCTTGTTCACCCGACTGCCTCCCCTGGACTTCCCGCCATCAGTTGCGTCAACAGGAAGGGCCCGCAGCGGGTGCCCTCCGTCACCGGCTTCATGGGAAAGAGCGGCGGGAGCTCCCGCTCGGCGAAAACGATGATCCGGCCTTCGCGGGCCAGGGCGCGGAACAGGGCACTGAGCATTTCAGTCCACTCCTTCCCGATTCGGGCGATCGGGGCGTCGAGCAGAAGCACCCGGGGACCCCGGAACAGTTCGATGGCCAGCGCGGCCCGGGCCTGCTCGGACAGCGACAGCGACCGGAAAACGAAACCTGCGGATCCGGGAAGCCCCACCATCGAGAGCAGGGCCGCCTCCCGTGCCTTGCGTTCGGATTCCGGCACATCGCCCGCAGCCAGCGACGCCAGGCGAAACAGGTCGCCTACCGTATGGGTGCCGACGTCGAGGGCCTCGCCCACGATGCCCGAGACGCGCCGGAATCGGGGGACCGACTCGGACGTTCCGCGATAAAGGGGGACGCCGTCGAGCATCACGTCGCCGGCATCGGGCTTCCCCTCCCCGTGCAGCACGCCGAGCAGGCGGCTCTTCCCGGAGGAGGGAGGACCGGTCACGGCCCAGACATCGCCGTCGCGGAAGGCGGCGTCGAACCCGTCGAACAACGTCCCTGCGCGCCCGATCATCCCGATCCGAAACAGCTCAAGCATCCGCGGAAGGTTCCTCGTCATCGGGCAGTTGAATCGCGCCGGAGAGCAGCTTGCGGATCTCCTCGAGATGCTGCGCCTTCATCCGGTCCTTCAACCGGTCCTGCCAGCCGGGGTTCTCGACGATATCGGCATAGGAAGAACGGACGCTGTCCAGGATCACGCCGCCGATGAACGTGTGCGTCACGATGTTCGGACTCGTGCGTCCGCCGTCTTCGGTCTGGATGTGGTAAGTACGCCCGTTGTGCTTGATGTTGTGATTGAATCCGGAAAGCATCCGGACGGCCATGCCCCTACCCCCTTTTCGAACGGACGGCGTCGAGAGCGGCCGTCAGCTTCCGTACGGCATCCATCCCGTCTCGCGCGTAGAGCGTCGCCCCGATGCGGGAGGCAAAATCGTCCGTCACCACGGCGCCGCCGACGATCGTGACCGTCTCGATCCCCGCCTCGGAAAGCCGGGCGATGACATGCTTCATCTCGGTCATCGTGGTCGTCATCAGCGCGGAGAGTCCGACGACGTCGACCTTCCGGCGCCGCGCCTCGTCGACGATGCGGGCCGACGGCACGTTCTTGCCCAGGTCGACCACGTCGAACCCGTGATTCTCGAGCAGCGTCGCCACGATGTTCTTGCCGATGTCGTGCACGTCGCCCTCGACCGTCGCCAGCAGGATGCGCCCCCGGGACTCGCCCCGGATATCGCCCATGGCCGCCTTGAGCAGGTTGAAGCCGGCTTTCATGGCTTCGGCCGAGGCCATGACCTGCGGGAGGAACACGACGTTGCGCTCGAAACGGCGCCCCACTTCCTCCATGCCCGGCAGCAGTCCCCCGGCGCTCACGTCGAGCGGCGCCATGCCGGCATCCAGCAATCCCTCGACCGCGGAGGCGACGGCCTTCGCATCGCCCCGGACCACGCCGGTGAAAACGGCCCTCAACGGATCGTCGTCGCCCTGCCCAACCCCGGGGTGTTTCTCGACGGAAACGCCGCCGGCTGCGAACCGCTCGACGAACCGGTCTGCGGCGCCCGGTTCCCCCGAGAGCAGACGGGCGGCCACGGCCGCATCGGCCATCCCCTCGTCGTGCGGGTTGACGATGGCGGCACTGAGTCCGCGAGCCATGGCCAGCCCGAGAAAGGCCCGGTTGACCAACGCCCGGTTGGGAAGGCCGAACGAAACGTTGCTCAACCCCAGCAGGGTCGGCAATGCCAGTTTTTCGCGAACCGCCTGCACCGTGTCGAGCGTAACGCGCGCCGCATCGGCCGACGCGCTGATGGTCGTGGTCAGCCCGTCGACGACCAGCATCTCTTTCTTCACGCCGGCCGCAAGCGCCGCGGCAACGATCCGGCGCGTGATCGCCAGGCGCCCCTGCGCCGTCTCGGGAATCCCGTGCTCGTCGAACGGAAGGCAGACCAGCGCGGCGCCGTACTTGGCGGCAAGCGGCAGCACGGCGGCCAGTCTTTTCTTCTCGCCGGTGACACTGTTGAGCACGGGCAGGCCGTCGGCGCTTTCGAGCCCGCTCAGCAGCGCGTCGACGTCGGAGGCATCGATCATGACCGGGAGGTCGGCGGACACGTTGGCGGCGAAGACCGCCTGCCGCATCAGCGCAGGTTCGTCGATGCCCGGAGTTCCCACGTTGATATCGAGGATATCGGCCCCTTTTTCGGCCTGCTCCCGCGCCTCGCGCGTGACGGTGGAAAGATCGCCGTGCCGCAATTCTTCGGCGAAGGCCTTCTTGCCCGTCGGGTTGATCCGCTCGCCCACGACGACGAACGCACCGCCGCCAAGCGTCGTCACGCGGTTGCGCGAAGCGACCCGCAGCCCCGGCTCGGGAACGATCAACCGGGCGGCACGGCGCGCCGCACGACCCGGGACGAGTCCGAGTTCCCGCGCAGCCGCGCGGATGTGGTCGGGTGTCGTCCCGCAACAGCCACCCACGATCGACACGCCCAGCGCCTTGAAGCGCGCCGCGTATCCGCCGAATTCGTCGGCCCCCATCGGGAACACGGTCGTTTCGCCGCGAAGCATCGGCATGCCGGCATTGGGCTGGACGATGACGGGGACGCCCGTGACCGCGAAGAGCCGCTCGACCAGCGGGAACATCGCGTCGGGGCCCAGCGAGCAGTTGAGCCCGACTGCCGAAGCCCCCATCGCCGCTGCGGTCACGCCGAACGCCTCGGGCGTGGTGCCCAGGAGCGTCGCACCACTCCCCTCGAACGTCATCATCGTGATAACCGGCAGCGTGCAAATCTCGCGCGCCGCCACCAGCACCGCCTTGAGCTCGCGCAGATCCATCATCGTCTCGGCGATCAGCAGGTCGGCTCCCGCCTCCGCGAGTGCCCGGATCTGCTCCGAGAAAATGGAGACGGCCTCCCGGAACGCCATCGGCCCAAGCGGCTCGACGAATCGCCCGGTCGGGCCGATCGAGCCGGCCACCAGCCTTCGGGCTCCGGCAGCCTTGCGGGCGGCGGCTACACCCGCGGCGTTGATCGGCCCCACCCGGCTTTCGAGCCCGTACTCGGCCAGCTTGATCCGGTTGGCGCCGAACGTGTTGGTCGTGACGGCCACCGCCCCGGCCGCGACGTAGGCGGCGTGGATCCCGGACAACGCATCGGGCCGGGAGAGGCACAATTCTTCGGGGACCGCGCCGCGCGGGAGCAGGCCGCCCGCCTGCAGCATGGTTCCCATCGCGCCGTCCCACAGAAACAGGCCCTCGGCTATCCGGCTTCGGAAAGTTGCGCTGCGCGCGGAATCCGACTTCATAACGCGATCCGTTCGACCGTTTCCATTCGCCCCCCGTAGAACCTTTCACCGACCGCCGCGAACCGCTCGGGATCGTCCGTCACCAGAAATCGAACTTCGCCGCCCCGTTCGCCCCGCCATTTCAGGTCGCTCTCGGAAAGGAGGATATCGACGACATGCGCCGCCTCCTCGCCCGAATCGATCAGCGTCACGCCGTCGCCCAGAAGTTCGCGAATCGGTTCCTTGAGCACCGGGTAATGGGTACAGCCGAGAATCAGCGAGTCGGGCGGTTGCCGGCGAAACGGTTCGAGGTATTCGGTCACGACTGCCTGGGCGATGACGCCGGCGGTAATCCCCTCCTCGACCAGGGAGACGAAGAGCGGGCAGGCGAGGGACCGGACCGCCGCACCGGGAATGGCGACCTTGAGCGCCTCGTCGTAGGCGCCCGACCGGATGGTTCCGGAGGTGCCGATGACTCCGATGGATGCGTGGCGCTGCAACGCCGCCGCGCGACGCACGCACGGGTCGACCATCCCGACCACGGGGATCTTGTATATCTTGCGAAGAACCGGCAAGGAGAGCGAGGAAGCCGTGTTGCAGGCGACGACCAGCATCTTGATATCGTGCCGCACGATCAGGTGATTGGCGATCTCTATGGCGTAGCGCGTGACGGTTTCGCGCGATTTCGTGCCATAGGGAACGCGGGCCGTGTCGCCAAAATAGACGAACCGTTCCTGCGGGAGGGTGCGGACCAGTTCCCTCAGCACGGTCAGCCCACCCACGCCGGAATCGAATACCCCGATCGGCCGGTCCACCTGCACTCCTTCAATACTTTGATTTTTCTAACTTAGGACGCTATCGTATCCTTGTCAACCAAACGCCGGAAATGCACGGACGAGGGGAAGAAATCAATGAATGCTTTCATCGAGTCGCTCGCCACCTCCAACATCCTCGCCATGGCGAAACATCCCCTGGCGCTGACCGCCGTCGGAGTCATGGTTGTCCTCTCGATCCTGTTCCGCTGGAAAATGGTCCTGCTCCTGGTCTTCGCGGTGGGCGCGATCCTGGCGGTTATCCGGTACTCGTCCCTCCAGACCACGGCGGAACCGTTCGGCAAGGACATGGCCATCTTCGGGGGCGGAACCGCGTTCGTCGCCCTCATCGTCATCTACTTCCTGTTCATCAAAGGCGACTAGCAGGAGTCCTTGTGCGCGTCGGATTCACCACCACCATACCGGTCGAACTGCTTTTCGCCGGCAGCCACGTTCCCGTCGACCTCAACAACATCTTCATCGGGTCCGATTCCCCCTCCGACTTCATCCGCGCCGCCGAGAGCGACGGGTTTCCGAGAAACTGCTGCGGCTGGATCAAGGGGATCTACGGCGTGGTGCGGGCCCGCGATTTCCGGGACGTGATCGCCGTGACGCAGGGAGATTGCAGTTACACTCAGGCGCTGATGGAAGTGCTTCGGCACCGGGGGGTCAACGCGGTTCCGTTCGCATTCCCGTTCGACCGGGATCCGGCATTTCTCGCGAACGAACTCGACAAGATGGCCTCCCGCTTCGGGAGCACGCTTGCCGAAGGCGAGCGATGGAAAACGAGACTCGACATCGTCCGCGCGGTCGCCCTCGAAATCGACCGGCTCACCTATGAAACCGGAAAGGTGACCGGGGAGGAGAATCACCTCTGGCTGGTCGGTTGCTCCGACTTCGAAGGCGATCCGGCCCGCTACGAAACCCGTGCGCGAAAGTTCCTGGCCGAAGCGACCGGACGCCCGCCGCGGGACAGCGGCACCCGAATCGGCATCGTCGGCGTCCCCCCGATCATCTCCGGATTGCACGCCGCATTCGAAGAGGCCGGCTCCAGGGTCGTATTCAACGAGGTGGCACGGCAGTTCGCCATGCCGGGCGATTCAGCGACGCTCCCGGAACAGTACCTGCGATACACCTATCCCTATTCGATCTTCGAACGGATCGACGACATCCGGGCCGAAATCAAACGGCGGGAGATCGACGGGATCGTCCACTACGTGCAGTCGTTCTGCTTCCGGCAGATCGAGGACATCCTGCTTCGCGAGGAGATCGGGGTCCCGGTGCTGACGCTCGAGGGCGAAAACCCCGGGCCCGTGGACGAGCGGACCCGAATCCGGATCCAGGCGTTCATCGAGATGCTGAGCGGATGATCTCGGGCACAGCATAGCCGTGTGCCCGATCTCCCTTCCGATCCGGGGAGGGGGCATTCGCCTCCGTTGTCAGCCGCAACACTTCTATCCACCGGCACTTCGCTCAGACCCCATCCCCTACTCTCCGGGAACAAGGCACACGGCAAATCTGCCCAAGACATCCGGGAGGGTGTGGGGTCCAATAAATTGAATCGCCCCCCGGGATTGCTCCCGGGGGGCGATTCGTTGCGTCGGTTAAAGCGCGGTTACCAGTTGCCGGTCAGCAGGTAGTCGTTCATGGCCGCGGCGGCCTTGCGGCCCGCACCCATGGCGAGGATGACCGTGGCGGCGCCGATGACGATGTCGCCGCCGGCAAACACGCCCTTCTTGCTCGTCTTGCCGGTCTCCTGGTCGGCCAGGATGTTGCCCCACTTGTTGGTGTCGAGCCCCGGAGTCGTGGCCGGAACCAGCGGGTTGGCGCCGTTGCCGATCGACATGATGACGACGTCGATGGGCAACTTGTATTCGGAGCCCTTGATGGGCACGGGACGGCGGCGTCCGGATGCGTCGGGCTCGCCCAGTTCCATCTTTTCGCACTCGACCTCGGTCACCCAGCCGTCCTCGTTGCCGATGAACTGAAGCGGATTGTTGAGGAGCCGGAAATCGATCCCCTCTTCCTCGGCGTGGTGGATCTCCTCGATGCGGGCCGGCATCTCCTTCTTGGAGCGGCGGTAGATGACGTAGACGTTCTCGGCCCCCATCCGCTTGGCCGTGCGCGCCGCGTCCATGGCGACGTTGCCGCCGCCGACGACCGCGACGTTGTTGACCTTGGAGAGCGGCGTGTCGGAAGTGGGGAAGTCGTACGCCTTCATCAGGTTGGCGCGGGTGAGATATTCGTTGGCGGAGTAGACGCCGATGAGGTTTTCGCCCGGGATGTTCATGAAATAGGGCAGGCCGGCGCCGGTGCCGATGAAGACGGCGTCGAAACCTTCTTCCTCGAGCAACTCGTCGACCGTGATCGTCTTGCCGATGACCACGTCGCACTCGAGCTTGGCGCCGCACTTCTGGATGTATTCGATCTCGGCCTGGACGATGTCTTTCGGGAGGCGGAATTCGGGGATGCCGTACATGAGCACGCCGCCCGCCTTGTGGAGCGCTTCGAAGATGGTGACGTCGTGGCCGAACTGGATCAGGTCGCCCGCGACGGTGAGTCCGGCCGGCCCGCCGCCGACGATGGCGACCTTCTTGCCGGTGGGCGTTCCGGGCTTGGGAATCTCGACGTTTCCGGTGACGCGCTCGTAGTCGGCAACGAAACGCTCAAGCCGCCCGATGGCGACCGGCTCGCCTTTCTTGCCGAGGACGCAGGGCGCCTCGCACTGCTCTTCCTGCGGGCAGACACGGCCGCACACTGCGGGCAGTGCGTTTGTTTCCTTGATTTTCTTGGCGGCTTCGGCGAATTTTCCCTTGGCGACCAGGTCGATGAACTCGGGAATCTGGACGCTGACGGGGCAGCCCTTGACGCAAGCAGGATTCTTGCACTGGATGCAACGCTGCGCCTCGAGGACCGCGAGGTCGGCCGTGAAACCGTAGGGGACTTCGTTGAAATTGTTGACCCGCACCGAAGGCGGCTGCTCGGGCATCGGCTGCCGCGGGATGCTGAACGGTTTCGGGCGAGGTTTGGTCGTGATTTCGGCCATCAGTTGGACCCTCCCATGCACTTCCCATCCTTGTGCTCGTATTTCTCCATTGCGACCTTCTCCTCGCGGAGGTAGGCCCGATTTCGCATCGTCAGTTCCTTGAAGTCGACCAGATGTCCGTCGAACTCGGGGCCGTCGACGCAGACGAACTTGACCTCGCCGCCGACGGTCACGCGGCAGGCGCCGCACATGCCCGTCGCGTCGACCATGATCGGGTTGAGACTCACCATGGTCTTGAGCCCGTGGGGGCGCGTCACTTCGGAGACGGCACGCATCATGGGAACAGGGCCGATAGCGATGACCAGGTCGATCTTGACCTTGGCGTCGATCATTTCCTGGAGCGCAGTGGTGACGAACCCCTTCTTCGCGTAGGATCCGTCGTCGGTGGTCACGATGAGTTCGTCTGAAATGGCCTTCATCTCGTCTTCGAGAATGAGGAGTTCCTTGTTGCGCGCCCCGATGATGGAAACCAGCTTGTTGCCGGCATTCTTGATCGAGGTGGCGATCGGGAGCAGCGGTGCGGTTCCGATGCCGCCGCAGACGCAGACCACGGTGCCGAAGTTCTCGATATGCGTAGCCAGGCCCAGCGGGCCGACCACGTCCTGCAGTTCTTCGCCCGCCTTCATCTTCGAAAGCTCGGCGGTCGACTTGCCGACCACCTGATAGATGATGGTTACCGTCCCCCCGATCGGATCGGAGTCGACGATGGTGAGCGGAATCCGCTCGCCGCCTTCACCCTTTCGGATGATGAGGAACTGGCCTGCCTTGCGCTTCTTCGCGATCCGCGGAGCCTGGATCTTCTGGAAGAAGACGTTCTTGGCGATCTCTCTGCTTTCTACGATTGGGAACACGGATTACCCTCCATGCCCGCCGGAAAACCGACGGAGCTGCCGAGATGTCATGCGCATATTGGATGGTGCCGACCGACGAAAATAAACTGGGTAAAGATAACCGCTTGCGAGGAAAATTTCAAGTTGAAAAAGCGTTTCGGATATCTTTCCAGAGGGCATCGATCCCGGTACGGGTTTCGGCGGAACAAACCGCCGGCGGCCCCCCCGCATCAAGCCACGCCGTACCGGACAACCGGTCGATCGCCCCCTTGAGTTCGGTTCGCTTGAGTTTGTCGACCTTGGTCGCCACCCACCGGTACGGGACTCCGGCCGCGGACAGGTATTCGGCGAGCATTCGCTCCTCTTCCTCGGGCCCACGCCGCGCGTCCACCAGCAGGTAGACCTTGCGGAGACGGGTACAGGTGGAAAAATAACTTTCGAGAAGAATTTTCCAGGAGTCGCGCTCGTCACGCGACACCTTGGCGAAGCCGTATCCCGGCAGGTCGGCAAATGCGTACCGCGCCTCGATTTCGAAGAATACGATGCCGCGCGTCCGGCCCGGCGTCCGGCTGGTACGGGCCAGGTGCTTCTGTCCGGTCAGCGCGTTGAGCAACGACGACTTCCCGACATTGGAGCGACCCGCAAAGGCGACCTGGGGAAGCGCGACCTTGGGCCACGCGTCGCCGACCGAATCGAATATGAGAAAGCGGGCCGGGGGGGCAGAGGGTCTGGGCACCAGTCGCCTGCTAACTCTGCCCGGCGGATTCGAGCGCTTCGAGATTGCTGAAAAACTCGTCGAAACTCTGGCCGGAATCGCGGCTGTACTCGAGAACGGAAATCTTGAATGAAAGATGCCCGTCGGAGAGTCGTTTTTCTCCGTAGAAGGTGAACGTGCCCAGGTCTTTCATGAGTTGATCGATCAGGTACTGACCCTGCTCGCGGTTCTTTCCCGGGAAAAGGGCGAGAAACGTGGCTCCGAAACAGCGGGCCGGGACAACGCCCATGACCTCCTGCCCCTTGAGCATTTCGGCGGTCTTCTGGAGGACGAAATCGCCCCGTTGATAGCCGTTGAGCTCGTTGTATTCCTTGAAGTTGGCCAGGTAGACGAGTCCGGCTGCGAACGGGACCTTGTCGCGGAGGGAGGTCGCGATGAACTCTTCGGCGAGCCCCTTGACGTGCCTGAGGTGGAACAGCCCGGTCAGCCGGTCGCGATTTTCGAGTTCCTGCGCCGCTTTCCGTATGCTCTGGACCTGGATCGTGTTCTCGATGAGAGAGGCCATCTTGTAGGCGAAATTTTCGATCGCCTCGACGTCGTCGGACGTCAGCGGACGGCGGCTCATCTTGTTGTCCACACCGAGAACGCCGATGACCCTGTCCTTGGTGCAGAGCGGGAACACGGCAAACGACTTGGAGCGGAGTGAGCGGATATTGCTTTGGGGCGCAAGGAGGCGGAGGTCTGAAGGCACCGCGTTCGATTCGTCGACGTGGATGCTTTTCTTGGTCATGAAGACGCGCGCCATCGCCCCCCCCTGGGAAGAGAGCGGCACGCTGATCTTTTCTTCGGACTCGAACACGTTGCCGACCGAAGCGCGGCAACGGAGCGTCTTGCCTTCGTCATCGGGCATCATCAGCAGAATGCGGTCGACATCGAAACGTTCCTGGGCGACTCCGAGCACCAGCGGAAGGTGGGATTCGAGGAAACCCGAATATTGCATCGCGATGCTGAGGTCGTAGAGGCGGGTCAGGCTGTTGCCCGCCTTTTCGAGCTTCTTGCGTGACGCCGTGAGTTCCTGGTTCATCATTTCAAGGCGGCGATTGGATTCTTCCTGCTCTTTGTAGTAAGGCCTGATGATGATGCTCATCGCAAACCACGTGAACGCGACGACGAGGACGGCCATCGCCACGCAGGTGATCATGATGACCCGCTTGATCCGGTCGAGTTCGGAATAGGCGGTGGATTTCGGCTGGTCTACGGCGATCAGCCACCCCTTTTCCTTGATGACCCGGAACGCGATGATCTTGTTGTCGCCCAGCAGGGTATATTCGCCGAAGCCGCCATCGAACTTCTCGAGCAGTTCCTGCAGCTTGGCCTTGTGGACCATGTTTTTTTCGCCGAGTTGCTGGATCGGTCTCTCGGCGACGTTGAGATTGACGTAGGTGTCGCCGATGTAGGTCTGCGCCTCGACCATGTTGCGGAATTTCGGATCCATGTGGGCGATCAGGAAGCCGTTCCGGTCCATCACCCAGGCGGCGCCGAACTTGTCGACCTTCATCGAGGTCAGCGCGTCGACCAGCACGGCACTGCCGGCATTCTCGTCCTCCGACTTGAACGAACTGATCTCGCGCGCAAGATCGCGCGCCGTCTTTTGGGCATCCACCTTGATGGCGTCTTCGCTGATCTTGAAGACCATGACGCCGCCGAGGCTGATGGTCACCAGCGCCAGCAGCATCGAGGTGATGATGAGTTTGAATCCGAGGGAACCGTAGATTTTTTTCACCGCGCGTTTATCCTCCCGCGGGGGGCATTGGGGGTAGCTCGAACATCAAACCGGGGGGATGGCACTTGTCGCAACCGCCTTTGACCTGAAGTTTGATCTCGTCGGATGCGTGCGGGACGTGGCAGGAATTGCATGCCAGGTTGCCCTGCTTGTCGAGCTTGACCGGACGATCTGTTTTGGGGGGAACACCCCACGGGTGCGTGTGGTTCATCCGGCTCAGATTGCTGTGGCAGGAAAGACAAAGGTCGTTTCCCGGAAACTTGAGGAACGCGTCGTTTCGGGCCGACGAGTGGGCATCGTGGCACCCGGTGCAATTGCCGTCGCTGACGGGCTTGTGGACAACCTTGCGGAACGAGACGGATTTCAGGCTCTCATGGCACATGACGCAGAGGTCGCCGACGTATCGGCGCAGCGTGAACTTCTCGTTGGACGAGTGCGGATTGTGGCAGATGGCGCAAAGCCCAGCCGACATGGGACCGTGAAGGAACGTCTTGACCAGCTCTTTTCGCTTGTCTTCGTGGCACTTGAAACAGAGTTCCTGGCCGGATGCCATCGGTTCGTACCGGTGGGGCCTGCTGGAGAAGTTGTGGCAGGGTGCACAACCGCCAACGGGTATGGGACCATGAACGTGTTTCTGGCTGGTCAGTTCCTTGTGGCACCCCAAGCAGAACTGCGTCGCGGTCGCGAAACCCTGCGCCCCGCCTTCGGGTGGGTTGAGGTCGTGGCATTTCTTGCAGGGGCCTTCGTTCTTCTCGGTGTGGAAATAGTAGATCGGGAAGGGAGATTCGATCCCTGAACCGATCTTGGGTTCCCGGAAAATGACGATTCCCTGGTTGACCTTGCCACCGAGGTCGTCGACGACCTGGACTTCGATGTAGTTCGACCCCAGCGACAACGGCGTGCGGATGTAGAACAGGTCTCTCATGGAGGTGATGTTCTGCTGGGAGCCGCCGTTGAGCGACAACGACAATTTGCTGCCCGGCTTCGACGTGCCCACGACGTAGACGGAATCCTGATAGGTTTTCGAGAAGTTGGCCGGCAGGAAGACCTGCAGCGGAAGTTCTTTCATCAGTTTCTCGACGCCCGTCTCGCCCCGGATGACGCGACCGAGAACATCTTCGAGCGTCTTGAGGTCTTCGGGGGAGGCGCCTGTCGACAGGTAGCGGACGAAACCTTCCTTGTCGATGACGATGTGGGCCGGGATTGACTGGATATCGAATGGCCGGGATGCAGCCAGTTTTTCGTCTACGATGAACGGGTACTTGATTATGGAGCTGTAGCCCCGGTAAAACCGCTTGACCCGGGCGAGTCCGTAAACGTCGAGGTTAAGCCCCACGATCTGGAGGTCCGACGGCTTGAATTTTTTCTGGATTCGGGCGACATCCTCCAGCGAGGTCACGCACGTGGAGCAGTATATGGAGCCGAACTTGAGGAGTATGACCTTCTTTCCAAGGTAGGCGCCGAGGTCGACCCGGGTTCCGTCGAGCCCGTCGCCCTTGATAGCCACTGCCTTGTCGCCGATATTGGCCGCTTGAACAGCCCCCGGAAAGAGCAGCAGAGCTGCGCCGAAAAGGGCGGCGAAGGCAAAACCCTTCATCATGCCCTCACTTCTTGAGAACGGACTGGATTGCTTTTTCGAGCTCCTCTTCCTTGATTCGTCCCGACCTGGCCATGGTGACGTTCCCGGCACGATCGATGATGAAGATGGTCGGGGTACCGCCCACACCGTAAGGATCGGCGACCTTGAACATCTCCTTGGCATCGAGTTCGTCGATGAGCGTCCGGATCGAGTAGTTTTCCTGCTTGATGAAGCCGTCGATGCTGCTCTTGAGGGGTTCTCCGTCAAGAACCACCGAGATCACTTCGAGCCCCGCGGCCTTGTTCTTGTCGGCCAGTTTCTGGATGACCGGCATCTCGAAGCGGCACGGTTCGCAGAAGATGGACCAGAACACGATGACGACCGGTTTCTTGCCCTTGAGGTCGGCGAGATGGAACGACTCACCCTTCGTGTCCTTGAGGGTGAAATCTGGGGCGGCCGCCCCCAGGTCAAGCATCTTGATGCCTTCAATCATCGGGATCCCGCCACCTAGCGGCGTCATCGCCTTTTCCTCGGCGAGACAGACCGTGCCGAAGATGGAAAGAACCGTTGCTGCTGCGACGAGGAGTACCCCGGACTTCGCAAGGAAGCGCATACCTATTTTCTCCTCCTGACCTTTTGGATGAGGTTGTTTCCGGTGTCGGCCACCAGAATGTCTTCCCCGAAAACATCGTTGATGAAAAAACCCTCTGGCTTCTTGAAAGGAGAATGTCCCTTTCGGAGGTCGCCCAGCATTTCACCGGCCCGGTCGAAAAGCACCATCCGATCGTTGACGGTATCGGCAATATACACTGTATACCTGCGGGGTTCAATCCGAATTCGGGCCGGCCCGCAAACCAGCCCTTCACCCTTCTGAAGCATCGACCAGACAGCGACGGAGAGGCCGTCCATGTCATATTTCCGGATGGAACAATCGGCTGTCAGGACATAAAGAAACCCGAAAGCTTCGTCGGAGTAAGCGATCGACACCGGCTTTTCGAGATCGTTTCCTTTTCGCTGCTGGGCGTAACGGCCCCATTCCTCGAGAAAGGCACCCGTCGGATCGAACTTCTGCAACCGGTTGTTGCCCGGGTCTGCAACGAACAGGTTTCCTTTCCGATCCAGTGCAAGGTCTGAGGGTTTGTTGAATTCGCCACGACCCGATCCAAGCCGGCCGAACTCGAGGATGTATTTACCGGCCAGATCGAACTTCTGGATGCGGTTGTTGCCGGTATCGAGCACGTATAGAACGCCGGCACCCCGGTCGATCACGATCCCCGACGGGTTGTCGAAGGATCCCTTTCCGAACCCGCGGCCACCCCATTCGCGCAGAAACCGCCCCCTGCGGTCGAGAACCTGCACGCGGTTGTTGCCCCGGTCGACGATATACATGTTTTCGTCCCGGTCGCCGACCAGGTCGGCCGGATGGTCGAAGGCCTCTCGGCCGATCCCGAAACGTCCCCACGCCTCGTCGGACTCGAACACAGGATCGGAAAAGGCTGCCCCGCCGAGTGCGAGAAGCAGTAGCAACGCAATGGTCGGTATCCTCAGGTTCCTCACGAGGCAGCCCCCCCTTTCGTCCCGTTTGACGGCATTGCCGCCCGGTTCATTCAAATCAGGATCAGATCTTGGGGAGCAGCGACTCCGTGATCACGATCTTTGCCTTGGCCTTCAGAGGCGCGAGGAAAGCCTCGACCGCCTTGCGCTTCTTGTCGTCCTGGAGGAACGAGACGATCTGGCTGCGCACTTCGGCCAACGGCATGACTTTCCCGCCCTTGCTGAACATTTCCTTGTGGTCGTTGTAGGTGGCCTCGATTTCCTTGTCGGAGACGACCAGGTCCTTGAAGATGACCTTCTCGGCAAGCAGTCCGATGAGGACCGAGTTCTCGAGCAGGGAACGGTCGAGTTCGAGCCAGCGCCCTTTTTCTCCCCCCTGCTGCTTTGCATAGGCCAAGAGGGATCGATTCGACAGTTCCTGCCCGATGACGCTCGTGAGCGCCTTTTCGTCCTTCGAGAAATCTTTTCCGGAGTGCTGGCCGCCGCCGGCCGCCATCCCCTTCTCGATCAAGACCTTGGCTTCGCCGTAGGTGATCTTGTCGGCGCCGACCTGGCCGACCACCGTGTCGTCGGCCACTTTTTCGCCCTTGCCGATCCGGCCGATGACGGCGGTATCGATCTTTTCGGGAAACGCCTTGCGCGCCGCTTCCGAAACCTCGGTCTGGACCTGCGAAAGCTTGCTGCCGAAAACCGCCTGTCCCGCCTGGAGACGGGCATCGGTGGGCTTGAGGTTGTTGTCCTTGGCCATCAGGCCCTTGGCGGCCGTTTCGATTTCGCTTTCGGCCTTCTTGCCCCGTGCGTCGAGTTCCTTCCGGAAGAGCCCCTTGATGACGATCCCCGGCTCGCCGGCGCGAACGGCGTCCTTGAATTCCTTTGTGTTGTCGAGACCCTGCGTGCGCGCCTCCTGCGCAAGAATGCGCGTCTCGGCAATCTGCTCGACGATCTTCTTTTTCTGTTCCTTGTCGAAATTGGGCGCGGATACCAGCCCCCCCGGGATGCCGATCGCTTCCCGGACTTCCATCACCGTGATGCGGTTGCCGTTGACGGTCGCAACGGTTTCGTTGATGGATTCATCGGACGTGCAACCCGAAAACAGAACGGATGCTGCCGCAACGGCGACGGCCCCCATGATCAGTCTTGATTTGATGCGTTCCAACGTAATTCTCCCCTCTGTGATTCGAAATAACGCACCCTTGGCGCGCGTTGGCGCCAAGGGTGCGTATCGTTCAGGAACCGGTGCCGCCCCGTGTGAAAAGCGGGCTATTTGGCAGGCGCTTCAGCCGGAGCCGGCTCGGGGGCAGGCGCAGGCGCCGGTGCTTCGGCTGCGGGCGTCGCCGGAGCCGCTGCCGGGGCCGGTTCGGCCGATGGAGCGGGTTCGGGGGCCGGAGCGGGCGCCGGAGCCGCCTTCTTGGCGGCAGCGGCTTCTTCTTCGGCCTTCTTTTTCGCCTCTTCGATGGCCTTGCGGTCATCCTCGAGTTTTTTCTGCTCTTCGGAGACCTTCTTCTTTTCCATCTCGACCTTCAGCTTGTCCTGGTCGATCTCCTGCTGCTGCTGCTGGGTCTTGGCTTTTTCGGACTCGAGCGCCGCCTTCTGGAGCTCCATGTCGGACTTGAGCGCCTCGACTTCCTTGGAAGCGCTGTCCTTGATCCCCTTGGCCTCGGCCTTCGCCTTGTCGAGCTGTTCCTGGATCTTGCCGGTCTCGCCCTTGAGCGCCTTGAGACGGAGCTCTTCCTTCGAGGCCTCGTTCTTGAGATCGGCGATGATCCCCTTCTTTTCACGGTCGCGCGCCCTGACGACATGGGCGGTCATCGAGTCGCCCAGATAGCGGACCGCCTCGCGGGCCACCTCGATGTCGGTCTTGCCCTCGGTAACGCCGAACACCTTCCCGACCGTCAGCCCGCCGTAGGCGCTGACGTTGCCGACCCACAGGACGGTGCCGGTCGAGGGATCGACCATGGCCATGTCCATCGTGACCTGGGATGCCGAATCCTTCTCCTTGCCCTTCCCGTAAAGAAGCAGTTTGCCGTAGAGGATTCCCTGGACGTTCATTTCGTCGCCGAGTTTCTTGAGAACTTCCTTCTCGAGACTTTCGGTCGAGGTGATCTTGAGCTTTTTCATCGAATCTCGAACGAACCGGGTGTCTTCGACCTCGTCGAAAATCCCTTCGGAACGCAGCGTGGGAATGAGAAGCGCCTCGATGGAACGCTCGGCCTCCTTGGTATCGGAGTAATTTTCAAACGGGAATACCGCTACCCGCTTGACTTTCGTGTACTGGTCTTTCGTCTTCGAGGGCAACGCGTTGTCTCTCAGCATCGGGCGGGAACACCCGACTGCGAGCAGCAACAGCGCAAACCCCAGACCGATCGTCCTCGTGGTACCCATCAGCTCCTCCTTGCTCACCTGGCTGGATTAAAAATTGTACTTGAAATCGACGCCTACCTTATAACTTTCATCAAGCAACAGCGACAACGTCTTGGTCTGGTTGTAACTCAGCGAGAAATCCCATTTTTTCGCGGTCCAGGTCCCCTTCCAGTCGAAGGTCCACTTGTTGGCCTTGTCGGCCCTCAGGTTCCGGTCGTACTTGTACGTTGCGTTCCATCCGAAGGCCGAATATTTGTAGTCGACCTTGACCCCGAAATTCTCGGTGACGTCCGGCCCGTCGGCATCGCCGCTCGTGTCGTTTGCAGAACGGGAAAAGTCGAGCCCGCCGGTGTAATCGGGGACGACATCCTTGATCGTGACGTTGCCCGACGACGAATCGGAACGCGTGATGTTGTTGAGGACGGGGTCCTTGTGGCCTTTCTCCTGCTTGCGCCCGTAAGTGTGGTCGACCTTGAACTCGATCGTGCGCGTCACCAGCACGGTCTTGGCGACCTTGACCTTGAAGTCGCGCGTGTCGATGACCTCGCGTGCGGAGATGTCGAGGTTCGTGTAATCGCGCTTGATGCCGATGTCGTAGCTCGGTTCGATCAACAGGTCGAGCCGCTTGAAATCCAACGGCCCTTTCAACCCGTACTTGGTCTCGGAAGTCTTGAGAAACCGGCTTCGCAAGACAGTGAAGTCGTCGGTGTCGGTCTTGTCGTAGGTGATGGACGGCTTCCAGAAGGGAAGCAACTCACCGTTCCAGCTCGCGGAACGGGCTGTGTTTCCGGTCCGTTTCGAGGGGGCGCCCGGGTTCTCGATCAGGATGTTGTGCCGCGCATACTTGCCGTTCAACTGGAGTTTCGGACCGAAATCGCCCTTGGTTTCGAGCGTCCATCCGTCGTCGATGTTGATGCCCGGAGCCAGCGTGTGCCGAACGTCGGTCTTGGCCCGCGTGAACTCTCCCCTGAGCTCGATCGGCCGTCCGACCTTCTGGCTGACCCGAACCGCCGTGTTGGTCGTGATGGTGTGTTCCTCAAGCGAGAGCAGGGGGGAGACTGCCTTCGGGACCATCGTCTGCTTCAGGTCGTAATCGTAGGTGGCGTCGAAAGACGTAACGTCGAACGGACGGAATGAAAAGGTGTTTTTCGAGGTGTGCGCCTGGTCTTCCTTCACGGATTCGCCCTTGGCGGCTCCGTTGTCGAAGAAGGTAGCACCGCGCGAAAACTCGGATTTCCACTCGGAGCCGAGTTTGAGCTTGTCGGAAAGGAAATGCCGGACCCCGCTCGTGAAACTGTATTTCTCTTCCCGCGTGACCGGCGTGAGTTTCGGGTCGACGACATCCTTCCGGAAACGCTCGTCATCGTTGCTCCAGGTGTAGTCGCCCTTTACGTTGAACCACTCGGCGGGCTGGTAGTTCGACGAGAGCGTCACGGTCTGCTTGAACTTGTCGGTCTGGCCGACCTGCGTGTCGAGGTCGGCCCCGTATTTGGCCTTGAGGTCCGGCGTCCCGAAACGGAACGGCTTGTAGAGCAGTTCGACAAAGTAGGAGTCGGTGACCTTCTGCGGGGTGTCGGGTTCCTGGGTGACCGACCGCTTGGATCCCGCTCCCCAGTAGGATCCCTTGTAGGTCAGCGTGA
Source organism: Deltaproteobacteria bacterium (assembly GCA_025356865.1). Taxonomy (GTDB): domain Bacteria; phylum Desulfobacterota; class Deferrimicrobia; order Deferrimicrobiales; family Deferrimicrobiaceae; genus JANXPS01. Next base: position 42,845 of record JANXQJ010000148.1, read on the forward strand.
TCGCCGGGTACATGCGGACCTTGGCTTCGGTCGTGGACCCCTTGTCGTAATCGATCTTGAAGGTGAGTTCGTTCTCGATGACAGGCGACAGGAACCCTGAATATTTCGTGTCGAGCGTTTGCTTGAACGTGCGGGTGTCCTTGTATTCGGTCTTTTTCTGGACATCCTGGGTCCACCCCAGCGTGTATGAACCGCTGACAAACCCCTTGGCCGATGCCGAACCGCAAGGGATGGCCAGCAGCGCAGCGATGGCCACGGCGGCGAGGGTGCGGGAGAAACTCATCGAGAGATGCGCTCCCGCACGTCCGGGACGGAAAGCGGGCCGGGACGGTCGCCTCCGAAGCGACGAACCAGAAGCGCCGCGGCAGCCATCAGCCAAAGAACGGCCAGCTTGCCGGCAAGGCCGGTTCCGGCATAGAACCCGGCAAACAGCGCGGCCGGTGCGAGGGCGAAGCGCGCGGCGGCGCGCAGGAACGGACGCGTGGCGATGAAATCGGCCAAGGGGGGACTTGCCTTATAGTAGAAGGCAACCAGCGAGCGTCCGACCGGATTGGCCAGCAGGAACCCGTCCCGGAAACGGCGCAGCGTTTCGACCTCGGGCGCCATCTCGGAACCGTAGGCGGCCGTCGCGATGAAACACCCGCCGACGAGCAGGCCGTCCTTGAACGGGGCGACCGGCTTCCAGGTGGCCTGCCGGCTGATGGACGGACCGGTAACCGGCTTGTAGGTCGCCGTGATGATGGTCGAGGGCTTGATGACGGCGATGCGCCTGAACGTCGACACGTTGTCGGATGACCCGAGCGAGAAACCGAAGCGGCCGGCGAAGACGTTGTCGGCAGTTCGGGCCAGCGACACCGTGATGCCCCCCGCCGTCGAACCGGCGCTCGACGAGACCAGGACGGTGAGGACGTTGTCGGCCGCAGGCACGTTTTCGTCGAGCACGGTGACGAAGGCGACGGCGCCTTCGTTCAGGTAGGTGTCGCGGTCGAGCGTCATGGATGCGCCCGATCCGAACCGGACCGCGCCGGAATTCTTCGTGCCGAACCAGACGTTGAATCCGCCGTCGCTGAACGCGCCGATGAGGTCGCAAACGAAACTGCTGCTCGCGATCTGGCGGGCCGGCTGGAACGGGAAGTTCCGCTTGGGGTCAAGAGGCGACAGGGCGGGATTGTCCTTGAATACGGTCCGGGCCGCCTCGTACCATCCGCCCGTGCGCGCGATGCGCCGGTTCGCCATGGCGGCGACGTCGATCCGTTCGGCCCCCCCGCCGGCTCCCTCGGTCAGGACCGAGGGTTCGCCGTGCGAAACCCAGATGACGCCGTTGTCCTGGCCGTTCATCTGGAGCACCACGCCGGTCGGGACCACGCTCGTTGTAAACCCGGAAGGATATATCTCGGCTGGAAGCGGGATATAGCCCGAGAATACGTCGAGCACGCCGTCGCCATTCATGTCGTATGGGTCGAAGAAACTTTTTCCGGGGGCCTCGTGATATTCCCCCCGGTCGTAGGGCAACAGGCCCTGGTTGGTCGCAATCCAGAGCGTGCCGGCCCCGTCGACCGACATCCCGTAGACGGACGACGGCACCGGGCCGGGCAACGGCATCTCCTCGAACTTGAGGGTCTGCGAAAAGAACAGGTCGTCGACGTTCCCGGAGGCCGGGTAAAGCGGGTAGAGGAGGGCCCCGTTGTCGGGTCGCGCGTTGCGGAAGACACGCCCCTGGCTGGTCCCGATGTAGAGGACGTCCTTGAAGGGAAGCGGGTCGGCCGGGTTGGACGAAATGATGTTGTTGTCGATCGCGAGGCAGGTGATCGTTTCGCCGGCGTTGAGCCCGCCTTCGGTCTGCCCGGAGCGGAACAACCGCAGGTTGACCCCCGACTGAAGTTCGTTGGAGGAAGAGGTCGTGTCGAAAACGACGTTGAGCGCGGCCCCGCCGCCCGTCACGACCCACTTCTTGGACTGCCGGTCGATCAGGAGCAGCTTGACGTTGAGGTTGGGCGGGAACGTCAAGACCGGGGGCAGGAAGCGTTCCCCCTGGACGCGGTCGAGCGACTGGCTGGTTCCGACCCACATGGTGTTGGATGCGACATCGTAGGCCATGGCCTGAACGGAGGCGGGAACGACCTGGGTCAGGTGGGTCCATTTGTTGATGGCGTAGATCCAGATGCCCTGAAGTTCGGTGCCGATCCAGGTGCGGCCCGAACTGTCGGCGGCGTAGCACAGCACGCGCGGCCCCAGTTCCCCCTGCCCCGGAACCTCGGTGAAGTTTCTCCAATAGGGCATATCGGCAACGAAGTCGAATGCGGCGGAGAAGAACTGGACGACGAGTTGCCACCCCACATCGAGGGCGCTTCTCAGCGTCCAGGGCGCCAGGTTGGTTTCGTTGGCGCCGTCGACGGGCGTCTTGCGGTCGATACGGCTGCCGGACCCGAAATAATCGCCGGCGGAACCGAAATAGTAGGCGTTGGATGCCGTGATCACGTTGTCGGGGATGGTGCGCACCAGGTGCGGGATGAATGGAGACCCCGGGAAATTGGCGAGGTCGGGCAGGTCGGCTTCCATCACCGAGAGCGCCAGGTGCGGGTAGGCGGCCGTGTTGTCGTTGTTGACCGGCGGACGGAGCAGCGGCGTGGTGGACGACTTGCGCCACGCTTCCATCTTGGCGCCGTCGACGCGCCAGACCAGGATGCCGCCGCCGGGAAGGCCCCCATCGAAGAGCGTGCCGCCCGTGCCCGGCTGCCGGTTTTCGAGCAGGACGAACTGGGTCTCGTCACCCGGGCCGTTGGGGTAGATCTTGAAGGCGGCCAGGCTGGTCTCGGCAGCGGGAACCGAAAGCCCCGCGACCGAGCGGGAGACGACCGTCGGATTGAACCACCCGAGCTCGATCTTGGACCAGGCCGAGAGGTGTGACGGCGATTCGGTGCCGGGAGGCGCCCCGGAAAGGAGGGTGCCCGGCCTGCGGCCCGCCGAGACGGGGCTTCCCCACATGCCGTAGCCCATGAGGTCGAAGACGCCGACGCCGGAATAGTCGGCCAGCGCCTGCCCCTGTTCGCCCGTTCCGGTGGGGTAGAGATCGGGAAGCCCGAGCAGGTGCCCCATCTCGTGGGCGACGACCCCGACGCCGATCAACCGGTCGTTGAGGATATTGTTGACCCAGGCGCTCCCCGTGTTGTTGTTTTCGGTGTCGTTGTAGTACTGGAGCGACGGCACGAGCATATAGTCGGTTATGACCGAGTTGTCGGAGGTCCGGATCGGCGTGGTGAGCGGCGCGGAATGGGAATAGGGGTCGCTCGAATCGCCCGAGTCTTCCTGGCCGTATCCCGGGTGCACGATGATGACCGACGGGATGACATTGGTGCCGGGGGCCCGGTATCGGGTGAAATCGACGCCGAAAGTGCCATTGTCGAGATAGTTTACCGCCGAGGTGAGCAGCGATTCGACATTGGCGACTGAAACGCCGGCGATCGACGCGGGTCCGTTGATGGTTGCGCGGAAATTGCCGGTCGTGTCGCCTGCCCCAAGCGTGGGTCGGAGCCATTCGGATGCGAACATCGCCAGGGGATCGGGTGTGATGTCCGCCGGGGACGCCAGGGCGGAAACGACGAACCTGCCCCTCGATACCTCGGCCCAGTAGTTCTTGAGACTGGGACCGCCCCCGTAGAGGAGCGCGCCCATCGTGGCTCGGGTCGCGACGGGCGACGCGACGCGGGTAGCGAAATCGATCATCAGCACCAGCGGTCGAACGGCGTTGTCGAGCGGGGAGATCGCCATTGGGCGCAGCGCGGTGCGTGTTTTCGCCAGATAGGCGGCCGCATAGGGGTATTTCCCGCCTTCGGTTGAAAGGCGGGGCGCGACGGGGCGAGGGGGGGCTGGCACCCGGGCGCCCGTCGTCCGGTACCGTCCCGTGTATGGGTCGACGAGCCCCGGACGAGGCGGCGGCATTGCGTCGGCGCTCGAAATGATGACCGGGATCAGTAACAAAAAAAGAAACAGCCCGTATAATTTCCGAGACGGCATCTCACTCCTTGGGGTCGCAAACAGGGCGTCAAAAGACGCACCGCAAACGTGTTCGGACAAGTATAGTCAAACTGCGTGCCAGATCGACAATTATATTCGTTTTCAATCCTCATTCCGTTTGCCCATTCCCCCAGTTTCGTACGGGTATACTATGTTTACAAATTTGTCCGAGAGGAGAGATGGCATGAGAAGAAAGGTGATTGTTGCGGCCTCTTTGGCCGGGGCCTTCGCGATGCTCCTGGCCGCCTGCGGCGGAAACGAAACCGGGGAACCGGGGGGCGGCAAACGGATCGCCCTGAACGGCGGCACCGGAACCAGCGGTGCGAACGGAGGCGCCGGGGGAAGATTCCTGGTCGACTCTTATGCGAGCGTCGCGTTCAGGACCTCCGGCAACATCGATGCATCTTTCACCCTCTCCGACTACACGTTCTCCTATGTCTCCGGCAGCAACGGGGCGCTGGTCGCCTCGAACACGGCCGTCGTCCTCGTCAAGTCCGGCGACCCGGAACCCCCGGCCGGAACGCTTTACGTGACGCCCGGAACCGGAACCCGTTACCTCTACAAGTCGAACGGAGACGATCTTCCCGGCCTTGACAACGACGTCGTCACCGGACTCCGGATCGCGGCAGGCGCCACGATGACGGTTCCGGCCAACCTCGACACGAACGCCCTCTCGACCCCGGATACCCCGGTACGCGATACCGTCGGACTGTCCTTCGCGAACGACCTGGTCGTCGAAGGCACGATCAAATCGGGCGGACTCGACGAAAGCACCCTGGGGGCCTTCCCGCAGCGCCACTCGGCGCGCGACATGGCAGGCATCGCCCTCGGCGCAAGACGTATCCGCCTCGCATCCGGCGGTTCGATCATCACCCGTGGCGGCGACGGCACGGCGGCCGGGCAACGGGGCGGCGACGCCGGCTTCGTGCACCTCGTCGCTGAGTCCCTGCTGGTCAATGGCGGTTCGATCCTCGCCTCGGGCGGCAACGGCAACGGGGCGGACGGCGGAAACGGCCCCGCCTCATACGATGGCGTCGACATCGACTCGGTGAGCCTCGCCTGCAGCAACGGCAATATCATCAACACCGGCAACGTCGCCAGTTCAGGCGGAAGCGGCACGACCGGCGGCTGGGGCGGCAAGATCGAGATGAACAGCGCGACCAATCTCGCCAACACCGGTTCACTGAACGCAGGCGGGGGAACCGGGTCGACCGGCGCCGGCGGAAACGGCGGCAACTTCAACTTCTACGCCACCCACGGCAGCATTTCCAACTCCGGCGCGCTTGAAGCCCCGGGGGGGGCTGGAGGATCGGGCGGCGGGAACGGCGGCAATCTCCGTTTCTACTCGAACGACGTCGGCGGCAATGACGGATTCACGGGCAGGATTCTCAATTCCGGCAGCGCACGGCTCTCCGGCGGCAACGCCACCATTTCCGGGCCCGGCGGTGCCGGCGGCGGCATCGAATTCTTCGCGTGCGGCCGGATCGCCAATGCCGGTTCGCTTGCCACCGTCGGCGGGAACGCCCGGGGCGCGGACAATTTCGCCGGCCCCGGCGGCAACCTGTACGTCGAATCCTATTACGGCCAGACCGACAACAGTTATCTCTACGGGAATGCGCCCGGCTCGGCCTCGTACGGCACCGCCGCGGGCCCGATCCGGTTCTCATCCGACATCACGCTCAACGGCGGCAATTCCGAGGGGGCGAATGCCCATTCCGGAAACGGAGGACAGATCGAGGTCTACACGTATCCGCGGCGGCTCGGCCTCACGCCGGTCGTGAACGGGAACGCGCTTCCGCCCGTTCTCCCGGTCGAGTTCGTCGGCTACGCCAGCATCTCGGCAAACGGCGGCAGCGGCATCGGCTATCAGTTCGAACAGGAGTCGTTCAGCGATGCCGGGACGCTTGAAATCTACACGCACGCGGCAGCCAGCATCAACGGCATCGAGCTCCCCATCCCCCCGATCCACAACGACGTGCCCGTCGAGCTCCTGGGCGGCAACGCGACCGCCCCCGGCGCCTTCGGCGGGAACGGCGGACGCTTCTGGCTGGCCACCATGACCCACTTCATGGAGGAGAACCCGGGGCAGAACAATTTTGCCGCGATCGACGGCGGGCTCGGAGTCCAGACGACGGTCACCAACACCGGCAACATCGACGCCCGAGGGGGCACGGCCTCGGGCGCGGACGGCGTCGGGGGATTCGGGGGCGAGATCTACCTGTTCGGCTACGGGAAAGTCGCCAACACGGGCGCCATTGACGGCAGCGGCGGTGATGCGACCGGTGCCGGCGGCGCGGGGGGTGACAGCTGCGGCCCCTACAAGCTCGAGTCGGCCGGCGACATCGTGAACCGCGGCACGATCCTCCTGAACGGCGGGAACGGCCTCGGCACGAACGGCAAGGGCGGGAACGCGGACGGCACCCGGTCGAACATCTGGCTCTACCTGACCGCGGGAGGCCTTGTCGACTCGACCGGAACCCTTTCGGCCAAAGGCGGGAGCGCGACCGGAAGCGGGATCAACGGACGCGGCGGCAACATCGGGCTCTACAGCCAGAACGGTCCCTCGGTATTCGGCACGCTCGAAGTCGGCAAGGGGAGCGGCGGAACGGGCGGAACCAACGGGACCACGCGGATCGACGTGTGGACTCCCCTTCCCTAATAGAGCTGGAGATCATTCTCCGCACGTGATACGGGAGGGTGCCTTCACGGCGCCCTCCCGTATTTTTTTTACCGGTTCACCAGGTCCTTCCGGATGTAGACCGGCCCCATTCCCGGCGAGAACTCTTCCTTCAACAACGAATAGACGCCCTCGTGGCTCGACAGGAATTTTTCGGCAACACGGCTCCAGCCCGGAGGATAGTTCGCCTCCAGCCAGGAGAGGGCGATGAGGGCCGGCGGAGCCGCTTCCAGAGTCGCCTTGAAAAGATCGGGGTCGAACGCCCGCTTGAGCGGATCACCTTCCGGAAGCGCCACGGAATGGCTGGGAATCTCGTCGAACGTGATGAACGTGGCATCCCGACGGAACATCGGGTGAATCGGCCACACGGCCACGACGCGCTCGTTCCGGGGAACGAGTTCAAGCAACCGCTCGTACTTCGCCGCGAACCTTGGCCACGACGGAACCCGGACCACCCCGATGTCACCCGCGAGCCGCAGGTGGGTCGGTGTCGCTCCCCGGACGTTCAGGGGCGTCTCCCCGAACTCGCGCAGGACGGTTCCGCTTTCCGCGACGAGCGTGACCAGCGCGCCAACCGCCAGGAGCAGGCGTGCCGCCCGTTTCACTTCCGGGGAGAACGACAGGGACACGAAGGCAAACGGGAGGAAAAACGCGAGGCAGAGCAGGACAGGGGAAAGATATTCCTCCTTGAAGCTTTTCGTGACCAGGGCCGAGGCCATCACCCCGCACAGGACGCCCACCCCCCCCAGCACCAACCGGCTGCGGCTGCGCCAGGCGAACGCGAGCCAACCGGAGATCCCCAGCACCATGGCGATGCCCGCAACGGGGTTCTCGAGCATGAACGCCCCCGCATAGAACAGGGTCGGGTCGAACGCGGGCGCGCCGGAAAGGAACCGGCCCTCGAGAACGGCGTACCGGAACTGGAGCAGGAAGGAATACCGGATGTTCCTGGCCACGGACTCCCCCCCCCAGTGGAAGAGGAGGAGGACGGCCACTCCACCGAGCGCGATACCGAGGGCGGCGGCGACAAGAACGCGCGACATCCGGCGTTTTTCCCTGCAGCAACAGGCCATGTATCCCGACAGGCCGAAGATGAGGGGAAGCGGGTATTTCGGCATGATCGCGACCGAAACGACGGATAGCGCCGCCGCAACCGCCACGTTCCGGGGAGCCGGGTCCGAGAAAAACAGATAGATGGCGCCGAAGGCCGCCAGGGCCGACAGGTGGTCGACGCTGTATTCGGAATGATAGACGCCGAGGGCCGGCGCGGTCACGACCAGCAGGAACGACAGCAGGCCGGGGATCCAGTCGTTCGCCACGCGCCGGGAATGCAGCGCGAACAGGGCGCCGATACCCGAGGCCAGGAGGATCGAGACGATCCGGAGCGGCAGGATCGCGGACGGCGACTCGGGCAGGAAACGCATCAGGGGAAGCATCGCCAGGAATCCCGCCATCGGATGGGGGGCGAAGAAATCGACGTTGGACTCGAGGCCGGTCGAGAGGAGCCATAGATAGTGCACGCGCAACGCCTCGTCGAAGAACGGGACGTGGGTCAGGGCGTGGACGACCAGGATGACGGCGGCCAGGACGGCGGAGAGAACCGCCGCCCGGAACGTGAGCGAATCGAGGGTGCTCTCCCGCGTCATTCGCCGGATTCGATCGTCACGGACGTGTGGCCGTCCCGCTGGAACCGGTCGGTCTTCGTCTTCACGTCGCACGGATTGCAGTGGCCGAAGTGGTCGCAGCTGCGGAAGCGGTCGTCGATGCGGAAGGAAGCGTCCAGGATGTGGCCGACCGGTTCGCGCCCCTCGTAGAGGTCGGCGTGGCACCGGAACACGTCGCCTCCGGGCCCGATCAGGAGTTCGGTCGTCCGGCAGCGGACCCGCTTCCGGAAGTGCCCCTCGCACGCGCCGGGAAAGGCATAATGGCCGTGCAGCGTGTCCTCGTGCATCCCGAGGAATTCCTTCGTCCGGAAATCGATGCCCCGCTCGAGGCAGTATGCCTGCGCGCGCAGGACCGCTTCCGCGCTGCCGGGGTGGAGCACGCCCCATATGCCGACGGAGTAACCGCCCGAAAGGAGCGTCAGCACCTTTTCCGCGAGCGGTTCCACCGTCATCGTTTCCGGGTGGTAACTGACCCGGATGGAGGCGTACGGCGCCTCCCGCTTCATCCTGCCGGGGGGGATCTCATTCATGAAGCGTCCGACGTCGAGCTCGAGGTTGGTCAGGAGGTCGACGGGGAGCACGGGGCGGATTCCCGAGACGATGGCGTGGAAGTCGGGGTGCATGGTCGGTTCCCCGCCCTGGAGCGTCACCGGCAGGTCGGGGCGGGTGACGAGCCGGCTCAGCCCTTTCGCCCACTCGTTGGCGTTCAGCGTGCGCCCTTTCCGCGTGAGGCGGCCGAACCGGTTGAGGCAGTAGCCGCAGCGGAGGGTGCAATCGAAGGTCAGGAACACCCCGACGTAGTTGTAGCCGGCCGGAAGCGCGACCCGCGGCAACGCGCCGCCGTCTTGCCCGACCCGATCCGCCTGGTCACCGTTCATGTTCGCTGCCTTTCTTCAACAGGACCTTTTTCAGCGCCACCATGCCGCGCGCGATCGTCAACACCAACGGACTGCCGATATGATAGCGCCCTTCGCGGAGTACGACCTGTCCGGTGCCGAGCAGTCGCGCGATCCGCTTTCCGACGATTTCACCGGCGCCGTACCGTGCGGCCAGTTCCCCGTGGGACAGCGCGCCGCCCGCTTCGTGCAGTTCGCGGAGCAGCCGGATCCGCCGCGCCGTCTCGCCCAGGTTGACGAAATGGAAGTGGCAGTAGCCGAGGGCCGCGTAGCAACCAAGCGACAGCAGGACACGGAACGCGGCATCGACCGGCGGGGCCGCTCCGGACGAAACGCTCCGGGCCGCACCTGCGACGACCATGACGCCCGCAAGCCCGGCCGCGAATCCCAGGTATTCGGAGCGGAGCAGACCGATCGCCGGACGGCCGCGAAAGGTGGCGACCTGGACGGCGACGTTGAGCGCCAGGCCGAGAACCGGCGAGAGCGCGGAGAACCATTCCGCCATCGCGCTCACCCCCCCTTCCCCGCCCCGAGCAGCCACCGATGGCGTATGAACAGCCGCGCCATCCGCACCCCTTTGGGGGTCAGCCGGTACAACCCGTCTTCTTCGCGGATCAACCCGTCGCGCAGCAGGTCGCGAATCCGGGGTTCAACCAGAAGGGCGTCGCTCATGCCCTGATCGAACTCGGACTCGGGCAGGCCGCCCGGCCCGGCCCGGTCGATCGCGAGGACCATGACGAGGGAGGGGCTGTCGACCTCGACCGCGGAGTAGGTGATCATGTAGGCCAGTGTGACGGCCGTCACGAATCCTGAAATCGAGAGGTAGCTCGGCATCGGCACCGGCACCGGGATGCGGAGCGCGGGCCACGAGGCGGCCAGCACGGGCAGCAGCAGCAGCGCAGTGGCCAGCGTTCCGAAGAAGATCGCCAGGACGGCCCGCGTCTGCCTTTCCGGCACCCGGACGCGCCAGGCAACCAGGTGGATGGCGAAGGCGGCCAGCACGGTTCCCGCCGAGATGACGAACTCGCCCATCAGAAACTCTTCCGGAAGCGGAGCAGGAAACGGGCGGCGCCCCACAGCGACAGCCCCCGTTCGGCCTTGTAGCGCAGCACCGTCCCGGCGAACAGGAACGGGTAGTAGCACCATGAGGCCGTCACCCGCCGGACGGCCCATTCGGCGACCCCGAGCAGGGACGGGTATTTCACCAGGAAATAGGCGATCCGCTGCAGGTTCTCGATCCGCCGGCGATCGGGGAGGTCAAGCACGCTCCGGGTGAGGAACGATTCCGGGAGGTCGCCGAATCCGAAGTCCGCGGGCAGGTACCCCTTTTCGACGCAGTAGCCGGCCAGCTTCGTCCCCGGGAACGGCAGGAAGAGCGGCGTGAAGACGAAGTCGGCCCCGATCCGGACGTTGAGCCGGACCGTGGCGAAGGCGTCTTCGAGCGTTTCGTCGGGCAGGCAGAACATGTTCGACGTCTGCACCCGGATCCCTTCGGCGTGAAGCAACCCGGCGCAGCGGGCGATCTCGTCGTCGCCGATCGCCTTTCCGAGGACCTGTTTCCGGAGCCGCTCGTTTCCGCTCTCGACGCCGAAGCTGACGGTGCGGCAGCCCGCCTCCCGGAGCAGGCGCGCCGTTTCGGCGTCGATGCGGTCGGCGCGGGTGACGCACATGAACGGGATGCCGATCCGCTCCCGGTAAAATCGCCCGAATTCGGCCAGCCACCGGTTGTCGGACGCGAACAGATCGTCGGCGAAGAAGATCGACCGGATCGGCGAGAGGGCGCGGGCCGCCTCGATTTCAGAGATCAGGTGCGCAGGCGCCTTCATCCGGACGCGGCCCCACTCGCCGGGAAACAGGTCGAGCAGCCGCTCGTTGAAGCAGAACGCGCACCGGTAAGGGCATCCCCTGGACGCGACGAACTGCTTCTGCTCGTCGTCGCGCAGCATCCCATACCGGCGATAATAGACCATCCGATCCTCGAGGGGGCCGTCGAGTCCGGGCAGGAGCGACGCCCGCCCCTCGATTACCGGCAGCCCGTCCACCCCCCTGTACCCGATCCCCGGGATCGCCGCAAGCGGGTTGCCGTCGCGCAGGGCGGCGCAGAAGGAGACCAGTGTTCCCTCGCCTTCCCCGGTGCAGACAAAATCGACTTCCGGGATCGACAGCACCGCTTCGGGGTACAGGATGGCGTGAACCCCGCCGACGACAACCGGGACTCCCGGCAGCGACGCCTTGATGCGCGCGG